>NZ_POUA01000019.1 GCF_003236385.1 Spongiactinospora gelatinilytica | reverse complement strand
GGGTCTGCTTTGGGGGGTTGGGGCGGCCGGGTGGCCGGGCGTGCTCGCGGAGCTGTTCGACGGTGCCGCCGGCGGCCAGGAAGTCGTCAAGGCCGACCTTGGCCCCGTCCTCCCCTTCCGGCAGGTACACGAGTTGGACGCGGGCCCCGCGCGAGCCCAGGAAGAACGAGAGGCCGTCGAGCGCCTTGCGCACCGCGTCCTTGGTCATCACGTCGGAGTCGAACGCCACGTACACGTCACGGCCGTTGAGGGCGACAGACTCCCAGCAGGGCAGTGCGGTCTTGCCGCCGTGCTCGTTGCTGCCACGCCATCCCCACACGCCCAGCAGGGCGACACAGCACAGCCCGGCCGAGACGGCGGAATCGGCCTTCCGCGACCCCTCAGTAATCCACAGAGGCACTGTGGGGTCGCCGAGCTGTTCACGGACCATGGGCGGCACGTCGAGCGCGAGGCGCGACCGTACGGGCGTCTCGTACTTGAGGGTCTTGCCCTCGTTGGACACGCGCGGGGAGTCGGGCCGGTACTGGTGGAGCTTCACCGTGCCGTCTACGCCGTGGATGGGGATCAGCAGGCCGGGGGCGTTGCGCCCGGCTTTGGCGATGCGGATGGAGTCGAGCCGGGTCTTGGTGTCCACGGAGACGTAGCCGCGGGCGCGGGCGACCTCGGGGGTGATGGCGGACTCGGCGAGCAGGCGGGCGTGTTGAGGGAATATCGAACCGCCGTACTCGTTGCGCGGAGATGTCACGATGCCTGCCGTGCCGCCTGCCGCTCCCGTTCCCGGTGCTCCCACGCCTCGACGTCCTCAAGGGCGTAGAGCACTTGCCTGCCGGGCTTCCAGCTCCTTGGGCCCCGGCCGATGTGTCTCCAGTACCGAAGGGTCTCCGGTGACGTACGCAGCCGCTCGGCCAGTTCCGCAGTGGTCAGGTACTTCATGGCCACGCTCTCCAGGTAGGTTTGTTTTCCTACTCTTAGAGTAAGTTGCGTTAGCTACCGCGTAAGAGCGTTGACATACTCGGGATGTCGCGTAACCTACTCGGTATGCGCATATACATTGGCTACGGGGGCTGGGTCGCGGTCGATGGACTCGACTTGCCCGGCCCGCTCTACGTCCGGGTGCGCGAAGAGGGTGACCGCCTGCGAGTCAGCGAGTTCTACCTCGACGCGAGCACGAGCCACACGGCGATCGACGGCAACGACCTGCGTAACATCCCGTTCCAGCAGCTCGAAACCTTCATCAACGCGAACGCCGAGCACGTGAAGCCCGTCATGGGCCTCCCTGCACCCGATCTATCGACTCTCGCGAGCTACTACCAGACCGGCTTCGGCAACACGGAACGCCAGATAGCAGAAGGCAACTGGGTGGTGGCCAGCTTCGCGGCACAGTCCATCCCGGCCGACCGCGACAGTGACACCGACCCCGACTCGGGGGTTCGCATCAAGCGCGTGCCCCGCCAACACCCCCCCGGGGATGGCTGGAAGAGCCTGCGGAGCGAGGAGCGCGACTATCGCCTCCCCTGTGGTCCGAAGGATGGCGTGACAGACGAGTTCCTACGCAAGGTCGCCCGCGCTTACAACGCTGCCATACTGCGCGGCGAGAGGCCGAATGTGGCAATCGCCGAGCAGACCGGCTACCAGATCAAGTCGGCGCAAAGGTGGGTCTATACGGCCCGACAGCGCGGGATCATGCCGCGCGGCCGGAAGGGACGGGCAGGCTGATGGCATCGATCAAAAAGCGGCCTGACGGCAAATGGCGTGCCCGGTTTCGAGACGACACCGGTAAGGAGCACGCGAAACACTTCGCGCGGAAGGTCGACGCTCAGGCATGGCTGGACGAGAAGACGGCGAGTCTGGTCACTGGAACCTACGTCGATCCGAAGACAGCCCGGGTCACGGTGGCGGAATGGTGCGCAACGTGGCTGGAGGGCTATGCCACACGTAGGTCATCGACCGTCCGACAGGCCCGCGTGCATATAGCGCAGATCGTGACCGCCTTCGGGCCAATGAAGCTCTCGGCGGTCCGGCCTTCGCACGTGAAGTCGTGGACCGCACGATTGCGCGGCGAAGGGCGAGCCGAGTCCTACGTCTATGCCTTGCATGCCAGGCTGGCTCAGATCATGGGAGACGCGGTACACGACGGGATCATCCCGCGCTCACCGTGTTCGCGGAGGACTTCACCAGGGGCCGGAAAGCAACGGGCGTATGTCGCGACCACCGCCCAGGTGTGGGCCCTGTATGACGCGATGCCGGAGCGCTTCGGGGCGGCCGTCCTGCTCGGTGCCTTCGTCGGACTTCGCATCGCCGAAGCGTGTGGTCTGCGAGTCGCGGACATCGACTTCATGCGCGGTGTCGTACATCCCCGTGTTCAGTACCCAGTCGAGCCGTTGAAGACCGAGATCTCGCGTACGTCGGTGCCCATCCCTCAGTCGCTCGCCGCCCAGTTATCGGCGCACGTGGCCGAGTGGCCGGGGGAGACGCTGTTGACCAACGATCGCGGCGAGCAGCTCGGGCCGTGGGCGTTGGAGCGTGAGATGCGCAAAGCCCGCGAGAAGGTTCATGACCTTCCCACGGGCTTCCGCTTCCACGACTTGCGGCACTATCTCGCGTCGCTGCTGATCGCCTCCGGCGCTGATGTGAAGGTGGTGCAGGCCCGCCTACGGCACGCCAGCGCCAAGACGACCCTGGACACCTACGGGCACCTCTGGCCGGACTCCGACGAGTCCACCAGGGCGGCGCTCGATGCGGTTCTCCAAGATCGTGCGGACTCCCTGCGGACTCAGCGGATAGCGCGGTGACTCCGATGCAGGTCGTACCGCATGAGCGGCCTACACGTCGTAGTACAGCTCGAACTCGTGCGGGTGCGGGCGCAGGCGGATCGGGTCGACCTCGTTGGCCCGCTTGTAGTTGATCCACGTCTCGATCAGGTCGGGCGTGAACACGCCGCCCTCCAGCAGGAACTCGTGGTCGGCGGCGAGCGCGTCGAGGACCTCCGGCAGCGAGGCGGGCACCTGCGCGATGTCGCGGGCCTCCTCGGGCGGCAGCTCGTAGAGGTCCTTGTCCACCGGCTCCGGCGGCTCGATCTTGTTGCGGATGCCGTCGATGCCCGCCATCAGCATGGCCGCGAACGCGAAGTACGGGTTGCACGACGGGTCCGGAACGCGGAACTCGATGCGCTTGGCCTTCGGGTTGGAGCCCGTGATCGGGATGCGGACGCAGGCCGAGCGGTTGCGCTGGGAGTAGACCAGGTTGACCGGGGCCTCGTAGCCGGGGACCAGACGGTGGTAGGAGTTGACCGTCGGGTTGGTGAAGGCCAGCAGCGCCGGGGCGTGCCGCAGCAGGCCGCCGATGTAGTAGCGGGCGGTGTCGGACAGGCCCGCGTAGCCCACCTCGTCGTAGAACAGCGGCTCGCCGTCCTTCCACAGCGACTGGTGGCAGTGCATGCCCGAGCCGTTGTCACCGTAGATCGGCTTGGGCATGAAGGTGACCGTGTGGCCGTGCTCCAGCGCCGTGCTCTTGATGACGTACTTGTAGAGCATCATGTTGTCGGCCGTCTTGAGCAGCGGGCCGAACCTGAAGTCGATCTCCGCCTGGCCCGCCGTGCCGACCTCGTGGTGCTGCATCTCGACGTCGATGCCGACCTCGATGAGCTTCCTGACCATCTCCGAGCGCAGGTCGGTGAAGTGGTCCATGGGCGGGACCGGGAAATAGCCGCCCTTGTAGCGGGGCTTGTAGCCGAGGTTGCCGCCCTCGGACGCCTTGCCGGTGTTCCAGGCGCCCTCGATGGAGTCGATGTAGTAGAAGCCGGCGTTCGGGCTGGTCTCGAAGCGGACGTCGTCGAAGATGTAGAACTCGGCCTCAGGGCCGAAGTAGGCGGTGTCGGCGATGCCCGTGCCCTTGAGGTACTCCTCCGCCTTGCGCGCGACGTTTCGCGGGTCCCGGCTGTAGGCCTCGCCGGTCAGCGGGTCGTGCACGAAGAAGTTGATGTTCAGCGTCTTGTGCGGGCGGAACGGGTCGATCACGGCCGTGGACGGGTCCGGCAGCAGCAGCATGTCCGACTCGTGGATGGCCTGGAAGCCGCGGATGGACGACCCGTCGAACATGAGGCCGTCGGTGAAGACTCTGGCCCCGAAGTTCTCCACGGGAAAGGTGAAGTGGTGCGTCGTTCCCGGTAGGTCGGTGAACCTGACGTCGACGAACTGCACCTCTTCGTCCCTGATGAACTTCAGGACGTCGTCGGCTGAGCTAAACACTCCAAAACCTCCCAACGGCACAGGCTTGCAGTCCCGAACGTATGGCTGCGCCGTTTCCGACCCATGTCTCGCTTGTTTCGCACATGTTAAGCGGGCGGACATCGGCACAGGCCGCGGGTGAGATGCCGCACCGGCCCACCGGGCGGCTACCGTACAGATATGACCACCAGGCAGGGCCCCCGCTGGACGCAGTCGCTGCTGATCGGCATCCGGGGCGATGACTCTGACGCGGAGGGGAGCCGGCTCGGGCTGCCCGAGAAGGGGCCCGGCTCGGTCGCGAGCTGGCCGCGCAGGATCGGCGCGATCACGATCGACTGGATGATCTGCACCTGGGCCATCGCCGAGGGCCTGCTGCGGCTTCCCGCCATCGACTACCCGCTGGCCGGGCTCGGCGTCTTCGCCGTTGCGTGCCTGCTGCTGATCGGCACCACGGGGATGACGTTCGGCATGCGCCTGACCGGCATCCGGGTGGCCACGCTCGACGGCGGCAGGCCCGCGTTCGTCCCGGTCGTGGTGCGCACCCTGCTGCTCTGCCTCGCGCTGCCCGCCCTGGTGTGGGACCGCGACCGGCGCGGCCTGCACGACCGCGCGGCGGGCACCGTCGTGGTGCACCTCTGACCCGCGGGCGCGCTCACGCCTCGCAGGTGAATATCGCGGTGCCCGGGATGAGGGCGCCGCGCAGTGGGCTCCAGCCGTTCCAGGCGCGCCGGTGGCCCTTGGGCCACTCGGGCTCCAGCAGGCCCGTCAGGCGCAGGCCCGCGCCCGCGATCAGGCCGATCCAGTCGCCCATCGTGCGGTGGTGCTCGACATAGGTCGGCGTGCCGTCCTCGGCCGCCTCGACGTACGGCCTGCGGTCGAAGTAGGAGCGGTCGGCGGTGAGCCCGCGCCTGCCCGGGTCGTCGGGGAAGGCCCACCGCACCGGATGGGTGACCGAGAACACGAACCGCCCGCCCGGCCGCAGCACCCTGCGCACCTCGCCGAGCACCGCCCCGGCGTCGGCGACGAACGGCAGCGCGCCGTAGGCCGAGCAGGCCAGGTCGAAACTCGCGTCCGCGAACGGGACGCGCCGCGCGTCGGCCTGCACGGCCGCCAGCCGTACGCCGCTCGCCTCGTCGATCCGCCGCGAATGCCGCAACTGCCGCGCCGACAGGTCGAACCCGGTGGCCTGCGCCCCCTGCGCCGCCAGCCACCGCCCGGCCTGCCCCGCGCCGCAGCCGACCTCCAGCACGCGCCGCCCGGCCACCTCGCCGAGCAGCCCCGCCGCGGCCTCGTCCAGCCCCTCGGGGCACCACACGAAACCGACGTCGCGCAGGAACGCGCCGTGTTCGACCTGGTAGGAGTCGGCTGCCGAGTCCCACCAGCCGCGATTGGCCCGCGCGGTGGCCTCGGCCCCGACCTCGTGGTATCCGGCCGCCGCAGCCTCGGCCATCAACGGCCCTTCGGCCGGGGGCCACCGCCGCCGCGCGGCATCCGCACGTTGCGCGGCATCGGCCCCTTGGGCACCGGGATGTTCGTCGGTAGCGCCCGCAGCCGGGACTTGACCTCCTCCACCGCGGGCTTGCGCAGGTTGCGCGGCAGCTTCATCAGGTGGCGCTGCAACTTGGGCAGCGGGATCTGGCCCTCGCCGTCGCCGCACTGGACGTCGTAGACGGGCACCTCCATGGCCACCCGCTGGAGGCGCTTCTTCTCCGCCACCAGCATCCGCTGGACGCGCGAGCCGGGCCCTTCCGACACCAGCACGATGCCGGGGTAGCCGACGACGCGGTGGATCACGTCCTGGTCACGGTTGACCGCGACGGCGGGGGAGACGTCCCACTTGCCGCGCATGCTCTGGAGGATCGCCGCCGCCGCGCCGACCTGGCCGTCCAGCAGCCGGTACTGCGCCCGCTGGGCGAGCTGGCCGAACACGACCAGGCCCACGATCAGCGCGAGTGGGATGCCGAGCACGAGCATGTACCAGAACCAGCCGGTCACCACACCGATCACGACGCACAAGGCGAACGTGCCCAGCGCGGCCGCGAAGACGATGGGCATCCCCTTGGGGTTGGCCTGCTGGATGATCTGCGCGATCATCCGGAGCTGCTTGATGCGCCCCGGGCGGTCTGCGGTCGCGGGGTCTGTGGGCTTCTTCGCCATGTTATGCAGCATACAAACGGGGGCCTGGTGAGATGAAAACGAGACCCCCGGCCCCCGCGCGGCGGCGGGGGCCGACAAGCGGCGGGGCGGTCAGCCCGCGGTGGACTGACGCGCCTGGACGGCCTGCTGGTAGAGCCTGCCCGCGCGGTAGGAGGAGCGCACCAGCGGCCCGGAGAGCACGCCCGCGAACCCGATCCCCTCGGCCTCGCCGGACAGCTCCACGAACTCCTCCGGCTTGACCCAGCGGTCCACCGGGTGGTGGCGGGGGGTCGGCCGGAGGTACTGGGTGATGGTCAGCAGGTCGCACCCGGCCTCGTGCAGGTCGCGCATGGCCTCGATGATCTCTTCGCGGGTCTCGCCCATGCCCAGGATGAGGTTGGACTTGGTGACCAGCCCGGCCCCGCGGGCCATCCTGATCACCTCCAGCGAGCGCTCGTAGCGGAACCCCGGGCGGATGCGCCGGAAGATCCGCGGCACGGTCTCGATGTTGTGCGCGAAGACCTCGGGACGGCTGCCGAAGACCTCTTCCAGCTGACCGCCGTCGCCGTTGAAGTCGGGGACGAGAAGCTCGACGCCGCAGCCCGGCACGGCCTTGTGGATCTGCCTGGCGGTCTCGGCGTACAGCCAGGAGGCGCCGTCGGGCAGGTCGTCGCGGGCCACGCCGGTCACCGTGGCGTAGCGCAGGCCCATCCGCTTGACCGAGTCGGCGACCCGGCGCGGCTCGTCCCGGTCGTAGCCGACCGGCTTGCCGGTGTCGATCAGGCAGAAGTCGCAGCGGCGGGTGCACTGGTCGCCGCCGATCAGGAAGGTCGCCTCGCGGTCTTCCCAGCACTCGTAGATGTTGGGGCAGCCCGCCTCTTCACAGACCGTGTGCAGGCCCTCGCGCCGTACCAGCGACTTCAGCTCGCTGTATTCGGGGCCCGTCTTCAACCGGGTCTTGATCCAGGGGGGCTTGCGCTCTATCGGGGTCTGGCTGTTTCGCACCTCCAGGCGGAGGAGCTTACGGCCTTCAGGAGCAACGGTCACGTCATCCAGCTTAAGTCCCGGCCGGCGGCGCGCTCTACGGGGTACCGTCCCCGGGCCCGGCGGCGGCGCCGCCTCATGTGATCAGGGAGAAGCCGCGCAGCGCGCGCGTGTAGTGGGCGAGCAGTTACTCATCGACGGCGGCCGATTCGCCGTCGCCCAGCAGGCTCCGCGCGGACCCCTCGGAAGGCGTCTCGGCGCCGCGCCGGGCCCACATGCCCGCCTTCGCGGCGAACGAGCCCTCGGCCAACGAACCGGTGATCGACATGGCCGCAATGGTGACATCCGCCACCGACAACCGCCACCGGATCCGCACGGAAGCCTCAGGGGCGCAGCACGTCTTCCTCGGGCAGGTCGTAGGGCTCCATGCCGAGCGCTTCGGCCAGCCGCTTCTCGGCGTACGGCATGACCTCGTCCACCACGATCCTGCGCCCGGTCTCGGCCGACAGCGAGGACACCTGGGCCCCGGCGATGCCGCACGGGACGATCCGGTCGAACCAACTCGCGTCGGTGGCGCAGTTGAGCGCGAACCCGTGCATGGTGACGCCTCCGGTCACCCGGATGCCGATCGCGCCCAGCCCCCTGACCGGATCTCCGTCGCCGGACCCGCCCGTCCAGACGCCGCTGCGTCCCGCGACGCGCCCGGCGCGCACCCCGAAGTCGGCGCAGATCTGGATCAACACGTCTTCGAGCAGCCGGATGTAGCCCTCCACGCCGAGCGACGGGGGCAGCGCGATGATCGGGTAACCGACCAACTGGCCGGGCCCGTGCCAGGTCATCCGGCCGCCCCGATCGACGTCGATGACGGGCGTGCCGTCGGCGGGCCGTTCGTGCGCGACGGTGCGGCGGCCGGCCGTGTAAACCGGCGCGTGCTCCAGCATCAGGCAGGTGTCCGGAGCCGCGCCGCCCGCCCGGCCGGCGTGGATCCGCCGCTGCAACTCCCATGCCTGCTCGTAGGGAACGTCGACCCCCAGCCGCACGATCGCCACCGCCGGTGTGCCGCCGCTGCGCGCCGTGGGGCGCATGTGCCGATTGTGTCGTTCCCTCACGCCACAAGCGTAGTACTCAGGACGTCAGCAGCCGCGGCTCGATCCGCAACTCCTTCACCCCGCCCGTGCCGTCGGGCTGGACGTGGTAGGCGTATCCGGCCGGATCGACCGTCACCGCCTGCACGAACTCGGTGCCGACGTAGTGCAGCGCGACCCCCTCGTCGGCCGCGTAGCCCTCGGGCAGCGCGCCGCCGGCGATCGACTCGTGCAGCACCGGACGCCGCTGCGGCTCGGAGTTGTAGTGGACGCCGCAGGAGTAGGGGAGCAGGGCGAGCCCTTCGGCCCATGGGCGCAGCTCCGGGCCGAAGGAGTCGGTGTTGCCGCCGACGTGCCAGCACAGCGCGCCCGCGCTCTGGCCGGACAGCACGACGCCCGCCCGCCACGCCTCGGCGAACGCCTCGCCCAGCCCGTGCGTGCGCCACAGGGCGGCCAGATTGGCGACGCTGCCGCCGGTGACGTAGATGACGTCCTGTTCGAGGATCCAGGCGCGCGGGTCTTCGACGTTGGGCATCGGGAACACGGTGAGATGACTGACCTCGGCGTCGAAGCGCTGGAACGCACCGTACATCTTGGCCAGGACGTCGGTGTCGTCGCCGACCGCGGTGGCCACCAGGCCGAGTTTGGGCCGGTCCTGCCCGGTGAGGTCGAGGGCGTATCTCATCAGGGGGCTCGGCTCCCAGAACGCGTAGCACCGCACCTGCCGGAACGATCCACCACCAATGGCGAGGATATGGGACTGACCGGCCCTGCTCATACGGCTCTCCAGAATGGGGGGACAAATGAATGGATATCTCAAAATATGGCGGAAAATGCTTGGTCGAGACTCTTGTGGCGGAATATATATCCGCTTTCGGTCAGCTTTCCGGGGAGCGCCCGGGGGCCGGCAAGGACCCCCTCATCGGCGAAGCCCCCCAGTGCCAGGCGAAGCGCGAACGACGGAGGGCCGAGCGGCATCGCCGGTCGGCGCAACGCCTTGGCCAAGGTTCGAGTGAAATCTACATTGTTAACCGGGGCAGGGGAAGTCACATTGACCGGCCCAGTTATTTCGGGTTTGTGTAGGATGTATCGGACAGCGTCCACCCAGTCTTCTCTGGTTACCCAGGACCAGAACTGCCTGCCGGAGCCCAGCGGCGCGCCCAGGCCCAGCCGGAAGATCGGCAACATCCTGGCCAGCGCCCCGCCCGTGGCACTGAGCGCCATCGAGGTGCGCAGCGGCACCACCCGGATGCCCGCCTCTTCCGCCCGCAGGGCCTCGGCCTCCCAGCGCGTCACGAGCGTCGGCAGGAACCCCTCGCCTGCGGGGGCGGACTCGTCCACGACGCGGTCGCCGGTGTCGCCGTAGTAGTGGATGCCCGAGCCCGACAGCAGCGCCTCGGGCTTGCCGGCGAGCCCGCTGAGCGCGGTGACCAGGGTGCGGGTGCCGTCGATCCGGCTGCGGACGATCTCCCGCCGGTAGGCGGGCGTCCAGCGCCGGTCACCGATCCCGGCCCCGGCCAGATGGACCACCGCCTGCGCGCCCTCCAGCACGCCGGGGTCGATCAGACCCTCCCGGGGGTTCCAGAACGACTCGTCGGGGCCTTGCGCGGCCCGCCGTACCAAACACACCACTCGGTGCCCGTCCTGGCGCAGCGCCGCGCTCAGCGCGGTGCCCAGCAGTCCTGACCCGCCAGTCAAGATGATCGTCACAGTGCCAACCTACGCCCCTGCCACCGGTCCGGCGAGGACATCGCGACCGATAGGGCCCCCTGACAAAGCCCCCGGATTCGTCCACGAGCTTTCGCGCGCAAGCGAAAGGCCGGGCCCGCCCGCCGAAGCGGGCGGACCCGGCCACAGGCCCGGCACCGTGCCCCCGGAGGGGAACGGTCAGGAGGGAAGGCCGAGCTGGTTTTCGAAACGGCCCTCTTCCAGGCGGCGCTTGATCGTGGTGAGGAAGCGCGCGGCGTCGGCGCCGTCGATCAGCCGGTGGTCGTAGGTGAGGGCCAGGTAGACCATCGAACGGACCGCGATGACCTCGCCGAGGTCGGGGTCGTCCACCACGGCGGCCCGCTTGACCACCGCGCCGGTGCCCAGCATGCCGACCTGCGGCTGGAACAGGATCGGCGTGTCGAACAGCGCGCCCCTACTGCCGGTGTTGGTGAGCGTGAACGTCGCGCCGGCCAGCTCGTCCGGACTCACCTTGTTGGCGCGGAACCGGTCGGCCAGGTCGGCGATCTTACGCGCGAGGCCGGGCATGTTGAGGTCGCCCGCGTTGCGCACGGTCACCGCGGCGAGCCCCTTCTCGGCGTCCACCGCGATGCCGAGGTGCTCGACGTCGTGGTAGGTCACCTCGTTGGTCTCGCTGTTGATCACCGCGTTCATCTTCGGGTGCTGCTTGAGCGCCTCGACCGTGGCCAGCGCGAAGAACGGCAGGAACGACAGCTTGACGCCCTCGCGCCGCAGGAACTCCTCCTTCGCCCGCTCACGCAGCCGGGCGATCTTCGTCACGTCGACCTCGACGACCGTCGTGAGCTGCGCGGAGGTCTGCAGTGACTCCACCGTGCGCTTGGCGATGGTCTGCCGCAGCCGGGACATCTTCTCGGTACGGCCGCGCAGCGCGGTGTCGACCTGCACCGGCTCGGGGGCCGCGGCGGGAGCGGCGGCCGGAGCCTGGGCGGCCGGAGCGGCGGGCGCGGCCGGAGCCGCGGGCTGCGCCGGGGCCTGCTGGGCGGTCGCGGCCTGCTCGCGCTGGGCGCGGGCGGCCTCAAGGACGTCCTGCTTGCGGATGCGCCCGCCGACGCCCGTGCCGTTCAGGGTGTCCAGGTCGACCCCGTGCTCGCCGGCGAGCTTGCGCACCAGCGGCGTGACGTACGGTGCCTCGCCGGTGGAGGGCAGCGGGGTGGGCGGCGGCGGAGCCTGCTCGGCCGGAGCCGGAGCCGGAGCCGGTGCCGCCGGAGCGGGCGCCTGCGGCTGCGGCGCGGGAGGCGCCTGCTGGGCGGCCGGGGCCGGCTGCGGGATCGAGGACGGCGGCTCGGGCTGCGGCTCCGGTGCGGGAGGCGCGGCGGGCGCCGGCTGGGCCTGAGGTTCGGGCGCGGGCTGCTCGGCGGGGGCGGCCGCCCCGGCGCCTGAGCCCGACTCGTCGATCACCGCCAGCTCGGCGCCGACCTCGACCGTCTCGTCTTCTGCGACGACGATCCTGGTGAGCACGCCGCCGGAGGGCGAGGGGATCTCGGTGTCCACCTTGTCGGTGGATACCTCAAGGAGCGGCTCGTCGGCTTCGACGCGCTCGCCTTCCTTCTTCAGCCAACGGGTGACAGTGCCTTCGGTGACGCTCTCGCCGAGCTGGGGCATCGTTACGGAGACCGGCATGTGTGATTCTTCTCTCGCGTTTCCTGGGTTTCGCGGGCTTGTGGTCAGTTGTGTACGTGGAGCGGCTTGCCGGCCAGCGCCAGCATCGCCTCGCCCACGGCCTCGGACTGCGTGGGGTGGGCGTGGATGAGCTGCGCCACTTCGGCGGGCAGGGCCTCCCAGTTGTAGATGAGCTGTCCCTCGGTCACCAGCTCACCGACGCGGCGGCCGACCATGTGCACTCCGAGCACCGGGCCGTCCTGCTGCGCGATGATCTTGACCGAGCCCTGCGTCTGCAGGATCTGGCTCTTCGGGTTGCCCGCGAGGTCGTAGGTCATCTCGACGGTTTCGAGACCCCGCTCGCGCGCCTTGGCCGTGGTGATGCCGACCGAGGCGACCTCGGGGTCGGAGTAGGTGATCCTGGGCACGCCGTCGTAGTCGATCGGGATCGGGCCAAGGCCGGCGATGTGCTCGGCGACCAGGATGCCCTCGGCGAATCCCGCGTGCGCGAGCTGCGGCGTGGGGATCAGGTCGCCGACGGCGTAGACGCCGGGGACACCGGTCCGGCAGTACTCGTCCACCACGACCGTGCCGCGCTCGACGCGCACCCCGGCCTCCTCATAGCCGAGCCCCGCCGTGACCGGCCCGCGGCCGACCGCGACCAGCAGCAGCTCCGCGTCGAGGGTCTTGCCGCCTTCGAGGGTGACCACCACCCCGGTCTCGGTGACCTTGACGCTGTCGAACCGGCTGCCCAGCTCATAGCGGATGCCCCGGCGGCGGAACGCGCGCTCCAGGGCCTTGGAGCTCGACTCCTCCTCCAGCGGCAGCAGGTGGGGCAGCGCCTCGACGATGGTGACCTCGGCCCCGAACGAGCGCCACAGGCTGGCGAACTCGACGCCGATCACGCCGCCGCCCAGCACGATCACCGAGGCGGGCACCCGGCCCAGCGTGAGCGCGTGGTCGCTGGTGATGATCCGCTCACCGTCGATCTTCAGGCCGGGCAGCGACCGCGGCTCGGAGCCGGTGGCGAGTACCACGTTGGCGGCCCGGTAGGTCTGCCCGCCGACGCTCACCTGACCGGGCTCGGCGAGGCGGCCCTCGCCCTCGACGATGGTGACCCCCTTGCTCTTCAGGAGCCCCTGAACGCCTTTCCACGCCCTGGTGACGATCTTGTCACGAAATCCGTGCACGCCCTCGATGTCGATGCCCTCGAACCGGGCCTTGACCCCGAACGTGGCGGCTTCGCGGGTCTCGTCGGCCACCTCGGCCGCGTGCAGGAACGTCTTGGTGGGGATGCACCCCCGGTGCAGGCAGGTGCCGCCGATCTTGTCCTTCTCGATCAGCGCGACCTTACTGCCCAGCTCTGCCGCCCGCAGGGCGCAGGCGTAGCCTCCGCTGCCGCCGCCCAGGACGACGATGTCGAAGTCGTTGGGGCTGCCTTCAGCCACGGGATAGCTCCTTGTCGGATTGGTCTTTCGCCGAGGCCAGGCGGGTGGCCCGCCCTCGGCAATGGCATCTTTTCACTTGTGCGCGCGGTCCGTGACCAGGTTGGGGGTGGGCCCGGGGGTCAGCGCGCGTACCGCTCCGCGATGCCGACGAGGGTCCGGGTGATGGCCCCCGTACCGCCCTTCGGCGTGTACCCGTGCGGCTCGCCCTTGTTGAAGGCCGGGCCGGCGATGTCGAGATGCGCCCACCGAACCCCCTCGGGCACGAACTCGCGCAGGAAGATCCCCGCGGTGAGCATCGCGCCCCACCGCTCGGGCTGCAGGTTGGCGATGTCGGCCACCGCCGAGTCGAGCCCCTTGCGCAGCTCGGCGGGCAGCGGCATGCCCCACGCGCCCTCGCCCTGCGCCGCGGCGATGTCCACGACCTCCTGGCGCAGCTCGTCGTCGTTGGACATGACCCCGGCGGTGCGCCAGCCGAGGGCGACGATCTGCGCGCCGGTCAGCGTGGCGACGTCGACGATCAGGTCGGGGTCGTCCTGGGCGGCGCGGGCGATGCCGTCGATCAGCACCAGGCGGCCCTCGGCGTCGGTGTCGAGGACCTCGACGGTCTTGCCGCTGTAGCTGGTGAACACATCGGAGGGACGCTGCGCGGTGCCGCTCGGCATGTTCTCCGCCAGGCACAGGTAGCCGATCACGTTGACCGGCAGGCCCAGCCGGGCCACGCCGACGATGGAGCCGAACACGGCGCCGGCGCCGCCCATATCGGACTTCATCCAGTCCATCGAGGCGGACGGCTTGAGCGACAGGCCGCCGGAGTCGAAGGTGATGCCCTTGCCGACGAAGGCGATGGTCTGGGCGGCCTCGGGGTGGGTGTAGGCCAGCCGTACCAGGCGGGGCGGCCGGGCCGAGCCCTGGCCGACGGCGACGATGCCGCCGTAGCCGCCCTCGCGCAGCTCCGTCTCGTCCAGGACCTCGACCGACAGGCCGTGCTCGGCCCCGGCCTGCTCGGCCAGTTCGGCGAACCGCGCCGGCCACAGGTCGGAAGGCGGGGTGTTGACCAGGTCGCGGACCAGGCTCACCGACTCGGCCACGACCGCGGCCCGCTCGACAGAGGCGGCGGCGCCCTCGGCCGCGCTGAGCACGGTCACCTCGGCGACCGGCTCGGGCACGTCGCCGGTGGTGCGGTACTTCGTGAACGTGTAGGCGCCCAGCAGGCCGCCGGTGGCGACCGCGTGGGCCTGCTCGGCCGTGCCGGCGGGCAGCGCGAGCGCGACCCGGGAGGTGCCGGTCAGCGCGCGTACGGCGGCGCCCGCCGCACGGCGCAGGACTTCGAGGTCGTAGCCGTCTTCGCCGGGCTCGTCGCCGAGCCCCGCCACCACCAGGACCGGTGCGGGCAGCGCCCCCAGCGTCGGGACCTTGGTGATCTCGCCCGCCTTGCCCTTGGCGCCAAGTGCGGCCAGCGTGGCGGCGAACGTGCCGCCCAGGGCCGCGTCGAGTCCTTCGGCTCCGGGCGCGGAGCGGGGCCCGTCTGCTCCGGAATGGATTCCGACGACCAGCGCGTCGGTGTCGAGCGAGACGGAATCAGATGTGTTCAGCCGCACAGTGGTCACGTGAGCCGATGCTATCTGTGCGGACAGCTTAGGCATAAACGAGGGTTCGTCCCACCAATTCGTGTCCTCACCCTGCGTGGTCAGAACACTGCGAACACCAGCAGCGCGGCGGTCGCCGCGACCTCGCACAGGCCGCCCAGCACGTCACCCGTCACGCCCCCGAACCGGTTCGCCGCACGCCGTCCGACCGCCCAGGCGGCCAGCAGCCCGGCGAGCGCGGCGCCGGGCAGGATGAGCGCGAGCGGGCCGGTCATGGGGACGGACAGCGGCCATGTGAAGACCCCGATGGAGTATTTCAGCCCGGGTTCGAGGAAGGCGGCGCCCTCGCCCGAGGAGGCCTCGGGGTAGCTGCGGTCGAAGGACTCGTTCACCACGTATGTCCAGCCGTCCGTCTCGGCGAGGAGGCCCAAAGTGGCCAGCGCGATCAGGGACAGGGCGGTGACGCCGAGCGCCGCCCACCGCCCTACGGTGCCCGCGACCATCGCGCCGAGCCCGTCCGGACGGGCGGCGGGCACCCCGGCCCGGCAGCCCCACATGATCGCCAGCCGCCCGGTGACGCACGCCGTGACCAGGGCGAGCGGGCCTATCTCGCTCCGGGCCAGTGCGATCACCTGCACCAGCAGCACCAGGCAGAGTGTCACGACGCCGAACGGGCCGATGTCCGAGCGGCGCATGACGTCCAGCGCCTCGGCGGCGGGCTTGCCGCTGCCGACGCCGTCGGCCATGTCGGCCAGGCCGTCCAGGTGCAGCGCCCGCGTGAGCAGCGCGAGCGCGGCCACGGCGAGCACGGCCGACAGCAGGGTCTCGCCGGTGAACAGGCCCGCCACCGTGAAGACCACCGCCGCCGCGACGCCGAGCAGCGCCCCGGCCAGCGGGGCGGCGAGCATGCCGCGGCGGGCCACCGCCCGGTCCACCTCGACATGGCCGACACGCAAGATCGTGAAGGTGCCGAGGGCGAACCGGATCGCGGTCAGTAATCCAGAGGTCGATCCCTTGTCGTCAGGCATGACGGCAGATGCTATCCCTGTGCGATTCCCGCCGCGTCAGACCGGCAGCGGCACCGGCCTGCCCGCGACGACCAGGAAGGACTCCTCCGACTCGCAGGCGAGTGCCTGGTTGAGCCGGCCCAGCGCGTCGCGGAACACCCGCCCGCTGCGGGTCGCCGGCACCACGCCCAGCCCCACTTCGTCGGAGACCGCGACCACCCGGGCCCCGGTACGCCGCCAGGCCGCCACCAGCTCCGCGCGGCGTTCCGCCACGGCGGCCTCGGCCCCCGGATCGTCGTCCCAGGCCCCGCACTCGCCGAGCACCGCGGCCAGCCAGGTGCCGATGCCGTCGATGAGCAGCGGCGCGTCCGGCGCCGCCGCGCGCAGCACCCCGGCCAGGTCGGTGGACTCGACGGTCTCCCAGTGCGCCGGACGGCGGCGGCGGTGCGTCTCGACCCTGGCCCGCCACTCCGCGTCGCCGCCCGGCTCGCCGGTCGCCACATAGGTGACCGCCGGCTCGGCGGCCAGCCTCAGTTCCGCCTCGGCGGACTTCCCGGACCGCGACCCGCCCAGCAGCAGCGTCCGCCGCGCCGGCCTGGGTGTGGTCGGCGGGGCGTCGCCGGCCGCCACGACCGTCCCGTCGGGCACGGCCAGCGCCCCCCACAGCGCCAGCCGGCGGCGCAGCTCCGCCTCCGAGGGGACCCGGTGGTCGATGCCCACCGCGACCACGTGCGTGCGGGCGTCCACCGCGCCCGCGCGGCGCAGCAACCCCAGCCGGGACGGCTCGCCGAGCAGATCGACCGCCACGACGTCGAACGCGGACACCGACGGCCCCGGCCGCCCGGTGTGGTGCAGCAGCAGGCGCGCGCCGCCTGGGGCGGTGACCTCAAGGCCCAGCGCGGATTCCCGCACGGCGTATCCGGGGGGCGGGGGAGCGGGCGAGCCGAGGCGCAGGACGCCGTCCACGACGATCTCCAGCGGACGGCGGTGCGTGCCCTCGGCCGCCGCCCGCCCGCACGACGCGCACGGGCATCCGCCGGGGGGGTGGCCGGGCGCGCCCGCCGTACCCCTGAACTCCACCTTCATCCGGTCAGACTACGCATCTGATCTCGTGGGGTAGAGGATGGGACAAGGTGTCTCCGGGACGGGATGATGTCGTCCGTACCGCCGAGACTACTGAAATGACTGGGGTGAGTCACGAGAGATGGCACGGGGATGGCTCGGTACAGGGTTCGCCGAGCGATTCAGGGCGCACCCGCCGAACCCGCGTAAAGGAGCGTATGGCATGGTGTGGCGCTGGCGTTACGAGAACGCGTCCGGTGGCGAGGTGACCGAGCGGATTCTGCCCCGCGAGCTGTTCCAGAGCCAGGCGGACGCGGAGTCATGGCTCGGCGAGAACTGGGGCGAGCTGCTGGAGCTGGGCGTGGAGCGGGTCACGCTGCTGGAGGAGGACCGCGTCGAGTACGCGGGGATGTCACTGCGGCCGGAGTGAACGGCGAGGCCCCTTGGCGGTCCGCGCTCCGCGGCGCCGCCAAGGGGCCTCGCACCGGGGCCGGGAGAGCGTCAGTCACGGGTCTTGGGGCTCATCCGCTCCACCAGAGAGCCGTCGCGCTGGACGTGCTCCCCGAGCACCTGGTCGATCCGCTCCAGCACGTCGGCGCCCAGTTTCACACCGCTCGCCTTCACGTTCTCCCGAACCTGATCGGGGCGGGTGGCGCCGATGATGGCCGAGGAGACGTCCGGGTTCTGCAGCACCCACGCGATGGCGAGCTGGGCCATGCTCAGCCCGAGATCGGCGGCGATCGGCCGCAGGTCCTGCACCCGGGTGAGCAGGTCGTCGTTCATGAACCGCCCGATCGGCCCGGCGCTCACCGGGTCGGCCGCCCGCGAACCGCTCGGCGGGGCCTGGCCCGGCAGGTACTTCCCGGTCAGCACCCCCTGCGCGATCGGCGACCAGACGACCTGCCCGACGCCCTCCCGGCTGCACAACGGCACGACGTCGGCCTCGATGATGCGCCACAGCATGGAGTACTGCGGCTGGTTGGACACCAGCCGGTCGAAGCCCATCTGGTCGGCGATCTCCAGCGCCCGCTGGATCTGAGGGGCCGTCCACTCGCTGACGCCGACATAGAGGATCTTGCCCCGGCGCACGAGGTCGTCAAAGGTCTTTAGGGTCTCCTCCAGCGGGGTCTCATAGTCGTACCGGTGCGCCTGGTAGAGATCGACGTAGTCGGTCCCCAGCCGGCGCAGCGAACCGTCGATCGCCTCGGTGAGGTGCTTGCGGGACAGGCCGCGGTCGTTCTGGCCGTCGCCGGTCGGCCAGAAAACCTTGGTGAAGATCTCCACCGACTCCCGGCGCACGCCTTTCAGGGCGCGGCCGAGCACCTCCTCCGCCCTGGTGCCGGCGTAGACGTCGGCGGTGTCGAAGGTCGTGATGCCCTCGTCGAGCGCCGCCCGCACACACGCGTGCGCGGCCTCCTCCTCCACCTGGGATCCATGGGTGATCCAGTTGCCATAGCTGATCTCGCTGACCATCAGGCCGCTGCGGCCGAGATGCCGGAATTCCATACATCTGACCCTAAACCGCGGTAATAGAAAGATCCGCTTCGGCTAGTGTGCCCCGTGATGTCGACGAGCTCATTGCGCCGCAGCGGCGCGGCGGGGCCCCGCCTCCTGGCCGCGGGGCTGCTGGTGGCGGGCGTGGTACTGGTGGTGGCCGGGGTGCGGGCGCTGCGGGCGTCCGCCGTACGGGAGGCCGCGCCCGATCACGAGCCGGGGCCGATGGTCACGTCGTGGCCGCCGGACCCGATCCTGGGCAAGCCCACGGAAGACGATCTCAAGCGCCATCGGCGGCCCGCCCGCATCCCGAAGTTCATCACCGCGCTGGAACGGGCCGCCGGTGAGCCGCGTCGCGAGCCGGGGCCGGGTCCCGGGCCGCGCCTGCCGCTGGTGCGCTGGGGCGCGGCCGCCATCGCCACCGGGCTTGTGGTCTTCCTGGCGATGGCCTTCGAGCAGGCGGTCTTCCGCAAGGACCCTGCGACCCTGGAACAGGAGCACACCGGCACCGGCGGCGAAGGGCTGCTTCCCGTGTGGGGCGTCGAGGACTCCGGGTGCCCGCTTCCGGAGGACCAGAACGAGGGGGAGTGGGGCACGACGGCCTACGTCTGCTCCGGGCAGGAGGACTTCGTGGCCGGGCCCCGCGTCGTCGCGTCGCCCAAGCGGGTCGAGACGCCCGCTCCCGTACCGGTCGATCCGATGGCCACCGGCCACGCCCGCGCGGCCGGATGCGCGCCGCTGGACGCCGCGCCCGTCGTACGGCCGGTCAGGCCCGCCGTGACGCGCGCCGTGGGCCACCAGTGGCGGCGGATCGAGACCTGGCTGCGGGCCAACGCCCCGGACACCTACCGGACGCTGAAGCGCCCGGCCAGGGCCGGCATCATCGCCAAGGCCGAAGCGCAGATGGGCGTGCGGTTCCCGGACGACCTGCGGGCCTCACTGCTGCGGCACAACGGCGCGGTGAACCGGGCGGGAGCCTTCGGCTACCTCGGAGCCACGGCGATGGGCGTGCGGGAGATACGCGACAACTGGCGGGTCAACTGCCGTGTGGTGGCCGCCCAGGGCGGCGCGATGAGCCCGCGCGAGGGTTGGTGGCACGGCAGGCTGGTGCCGTTCGGCGACTACGGCAACGGTGACCTGATGGTCACCGACTCCTCGGGCGGGGAGGTCGGCGAGGCGAACCACGAGACGGGGCTGCGCTTCGACGGGGCCGTCCCCAGCTATCACGCCATGCTCAAGCGCACCGCGGACGCCCTGCTACGCGGCAGGCCCGTCGAAGGGATGTACCCGGTCGTCAAGAACGGCCGCCTGGAATGGGACACCCGGCGCGGCTGAGCCAGGTGGTACCTGTCCTACCTGTCCTTTGGCTGCTTGGGCGGCACCGGCCTGCCGCCGGGCAGGAACAGCGGCGGCGGGAAGCGCAGCTTGCGGATCTGCAGCGCGCGCATCGCCGCGTAGAAGCCGACGCCCCGCACGCTCTCGTCGGGGAACTTCTCCGCCGCGACCTTCTTGACCTTCCACGACACCCAGATGGAGGTGAACAGCACGCCGACCATCATGACCGGCCAGCCCACGGTGATGACCACCGTATAGACGTAGCCCTGGACGGGCGGCGGGAAGGGGATCATCGTGGCCAGCAGGATCACCAGCGAGAACGGCAGGAAGTACTGGCTCACGATGCGCCGCGAGTCGACCCAGTCACGGGCGAACCTGCGCACCGGGCCACGGTCGCGGGCCGGGAGGTACTTCTCCTCGCCGCGCATCATGCCCTCACGGGCACGCGAGCGCTCGGCCGCCTGCCGCTCGCGCATCTGGCGGTAGGCCTCCTTGCGGTTGGCAGGCGCGGTGACCGGCCTGCGCCGCTGCTTCTCCGCGTCACTGCGCTTACGCGTAGGGCGGCCCTTGCCCTGGGGCTTAGGATCGGTTATGGAGTTATCGTTGGCGAGGACGGGGGACTCGTCCACGTCCTGCTGGGTGCGGCGTCGGAACACGGTGTCAGCCTACCGGGAGTGCAACTTAATGACGCCCCCGCGCGTTATGCGTAGGGTAATCCCAAGGCGGCTCCATTGGGGGCGTACGAGCGGGGAGACCCGAGGCGGAAGTGAAGAAGGGGACGGCCAACGCGCATGAGCGTGATGAAGAGACTTTCCATGATCTTCAAGTCCAAGGCCAACAAGGCCCTGGACAAGATGGAAGATCCGCGCGAGACCCTTGACTACTCCTACCAGCGGCAGCTTGAGCTGCTGCAGAAGGTGCGCAGAGGAGTCGCCGACGTGGCCACCTCGCGCAAGCGGGTCGAGTTGCAGATCAATCAGCTCGAACAGCAGGGCACCCGCCTGGAGGAGCAGGGGCGCAAGGCGTTGGCGGCCGGCCGCGAAGACCTCGCCCGAGAGGCGCTGACGCGCCGCAGCGGCCTGCAGACCCAGGTCGCCGACCTGCGCTTGCAGCACAACAACCTCCAGGCCGAAGAGGAGAAGCTGACCACGGCCTCCCACCGGCTACAGGCCAAGGTCGACGCCTTCCGCACCAAGAAGGAGACCATCAAGGCCACCTACACCGCGGCCGAGGCGCAGACCCGGATCAACGAGGCGTTCTCCGGCATCTCCGAGGAGATGGGCGACGTCGGCCTGGCGATCCAGCGCGCCGAGGACAAGACCGCGCAGATGCAGGCGCGGGCCGGGGCCATCGACGAGCTGCTGGCCAGCGGCGCGCTCGAAGACTTCACCGGCCAGCGCGACGACATCCAGGCCGAGCTGGACCGCATGGGCGGGGGCAACGACGTCGAGCTGGAGCTGCAGCGGATGAAGGCGGAGCTGGGCCAGGGGCCCGCGCCGCGTGACGCGATCGGACCGGGCCAGCCCGGCCAGGCCCAGCAGCAGCCCCAGTACCAGCAGCAGCAGCCGCCCCAGGACTACCAGCAGCACCAGGACCGCCCCCCGACGCAGCCGTACCAGGCACAGCCACACCGGCCGGGGGAGGGCGCATGATCGTCCGCATCATGGGAGAGGGCCAGATCGAGGTGGCCGCCGCCGACATCGGCGTCCTCAACGATCTGGACGGCGAGCTGGAGGCGGCGATCCAGACGGGCGACGAGTCCGTCTTCCGGGCCCGCCTGCACGCTCTGCTGGACAAGGTCCGCGAGGTCGGCAAGTCGCTGCCGGACAACAGCCTGGAGCCCTCCGAGCTGATCCTGCCGCCGTCCGACGCCTCCATGGAGGAGGTCCGGGAAATGCTCGGCGACGAGGGGCTCATCCCCGGCTGAGCGCGCGAGACCGGCCGGATGACACCCGCTTTTCCGGTGATCGGGCACGTCACGGCAGGGCGCGCCCTGGATCGGTCACCGGTACGGGCGGATAGCGTGGTGTCATGACACGTACCCGGTTCGCCGCTGACCGGGGCCTGACCGGCCGCATGGTCATCACCCTGTTCCTGATCGGCCTGCTCTACGTCGCCTTCGTGGCGGTCCTCATCGCCTTGGGAGTGCGGGCCCTGACGGTGCTGGCGCTGGCCTTGGTGCTGCTGGTCGTCCAGTACTTCCTGTCCGACAAGATCGCCCTGTTCGCGATGAACGGGCGAGAGGTCACCCCGCGGCAGGCACCCGAGCTGCACGGGGCGATCGATCGGCTGTGCGCCATGGCCGACATGCCCAAGCCCAAGGTGGCGATCGCCGACTCGGACGTCCCCAACGCGTTCGCCACCGGGCGCAGCCAGAAGAAATCCGTGGTCTGCGTGACCACGGGCCTGCTCCGCCGCCTCGAACCCGACGAGCTGGAAGGCGTGCTCGCGCACGAGATGTCCCATGTCGCGCACCGCGACGTGGTGGTGATGACGATCGCCTCCTTTCTCGGCATCGTGGCGGGGCTGATGACCCGCTTCGCCCTCTACAGCGGCCTCGGCCGCGGCCGGGACAACCGCGGCGGCCCGCCGATCGGGCTGATCATCCTGCTGGTGTCCGGCCTGGTCTACGCGCTGAGCTTCCTGCTCACCCGGGCCCTGTCCCGCTACCGCGAACTCGCCGCCGACCGCGCCGCCGCGCTGCTCACCCAGCGGCCCTCGGCGCTGGCCAGCGCGCTGACCAAGGTGAACGGCGAGATGGGCCGCATCCCGACCCGCGACCTGCGCAGGGCCGAGCCGTTCAACGCCTTCTTCTTCGCGCCCGCGCTGTCCTCAGGCGCGAGCCTGGCTGCGCTGCTGTCCACCCACCCGCCCCTTGCGCGGCGGCTCCAGCAGCTCGCCGAGATCTCGGCGCAGCTCGGCCGGGGCGTGTGATGGGCTGGCTGGACGCGCTGCTCGGCCGGAGCAGGCCCAAAAAGCCCGATCTTTCCGCGCTGTTCGCGCTGCCCTCCGCCGCGGTCACCCTTGAGGCGGCCACCGGCCTGACCCCGTCGGGCACCGGGTCCGTGGCCTTCCGCGCGGCCGAGGGCGGCGCGTTCGCCGCGCTCACCCGCGACGCCAAGGCGCTGCTCGGCGACGGCGTGGAGGAGTCGGTCGACCCCTACGGCTACACCTGGCTGCTGCTGCGCCGCCCTTCCGCCGACCTCGGCTCCCTGGTCACCGAACTGCACGCGGTCAACTCCACCCTGGAGAGCGCCGGGTTCGGGCCGTCACTGCTGTGCTCGCTGGTGTCCTTCACCGGCGGGGAGCGCCGGCTGGCCATCGTCTACCTCTACAAGCGCGGCACGTTCTACCCCTTCGCCCCGCTCACCGGTGAACACCGTGACAACGCCCTGGAGCTACAGGTCCGGGCCGCCGTCTCTGGCGAGCTGAAGATCGAGCCCGACCTCGGCAGATGGTTCCCCGTATGGGGCGCGCCCGGGCTCTGACCCGAATTCGGGTCGTGACGTCCGGCGCGTCGCCTGCCAGGCTGAGAGCCGGTACGGCCGAGCCTAGGGGGACGCGCATGAGAACGTGGACGCACGCCGACCACACGCGGGCGGTGGGCGATGAGATCAACCGGATGGCGAAGACCGTCACCGGGCATGACATGTCGGTGCCCACGCCGACCTGTCCCGGATGGGACCTGGGCGCGCTGATCGCGCACACCGGTGCCATCCACCGCTGGGCCGCCGCGATGGTGCGCGACCTGAGCCCGGAGCGGTACCACCGCCGCGAGATGGACTTCGGTGAGCCGGAACACCGGGCGGACTACCCCGCCTGGCTCGCCCGGGGCGCCGAGATCCTCCAGGAGGCCCTGTCCGGCCAGGAACCGGACGCCCCGATGTGGGCCTGGGGCGGCGACCGGCACGTCCGGTTCTGGTCGCGCCGCCAGTTGCACGAGACCGTCGTCCACCACGCCGACGCCCAGATCGCGATCGGCATCGCCCCGGCGATCGACGAGGACATCGCCGCCGACGGGGTCGAGGAACTGTTCGACCTGCTGCCGTACGCGCGCGGCGGGGCCCCCGCCCGCGAGCTGACCGGGGACGGCGAGACGCTGTCCTGGCAGGCCGACAGCGGCGCGGGGTGGGTGGTGACCCTGGAACCCGGCGGGTTCTCCTACCGCCGCTCACCGGAGCCGGGCGACGTCACCGTGCGCGCCGCCACCTCCTCTGACCTGCAACTCCTCGTGTGGGGCAGGCGCAGGGCCGACGACTACTCGATCGACGGCGACAGCGGGCTGCTCTCCTGGTGGCTGTCCCACTCGGCGGTCTGAACGTCACCGCGGCCCGGCCTGCACGGCCGGGCCGTTCTCCATCGGGCCGTCTCTGTCAGGGCATCTCCGTCAGGGCGTCTTTGTTAGGGGAGTGCCAGCATCCGGTCCAGGGCGACCTTCGCCCAGTGGGCGGTGTCGGCGTCGACGGTGATCTGGTTGACCACCTGACCGGCGGCCAGCGACTCCAGCGCCCACACCAGGTGCGGCAGGTCGATGCGGTTCATCGTGGAGCAGTAGCAAACGGTCCGGTCCAGGAACGTGATCTGCTTGTCGGGGAACTCCTGGGCCAGCCGCTTGACCAGGTTCAGCTCGGTACCGATCGCCCAGGCGCTGCCCGCGGGCGCCTCGCGCAGCTTGCGGATGATGTACTCGGTGGAGCCGACGTGGTCGGCCTTGAGGACCACCTCGTGCCGGCACTCGGGGTGAACGAGCACGTTGACGCCGGGGATGCGCTCCCGTACGTCGTCCACGCACTCGGGGGTGAAGCGCCCGTGCACCGAGCAGTGGCCCCGCCACAGGATCATCTTGGCGTCGCCGAGCTGCTGCCTGATCAGGCCGCCCTCGGGGCGGTGCGGGTTGTAGACGACGCAGTCGTCGAGCCCCATGCCCAGCTCCAGCACGGCGGTGTTGCGGCCGAGGTGCTGGTCGGGCAGGAAGAGCACCTTGCGCCCCCGCTGGAACGCCCACTCCAGGGCCCTGCGGGCGTTGGAGGAGGTGCACACCGCGCCGCCGTTGCGCCCGCAGAACGCCTTGATGTCGGCGCTGGAGTTCATGTACGTGATCGGCACCACCTGGTCGGCGATCCCGGCGTCCTCCAGCGCCTCCCAGCACTCCTCCACCTGGTCGAACGTGGCCATGTCGGCCATCGAACACCCGGCGGCCATGTCGGGCAGCACGACCCGCTGGTCATCGCTGGTCAGGATGTCGGCCGACTCGGCCATGAAGTGGACGCCGCAGAAGACGATGTACTCGGCGTGCGGCCGGGCGGCGGCCTCACTGGCCAGCTTGAACGAGTCCCCGGTCACGTCGGCGAACTGGATGACCTCGTCGCGCTGGTAGTGGTGGCCGAGTACGAACAGCCGGTCGCCCAACGCCTCCTTGGCCGCCCGCGCCCGCGCCACCAACCCTGGATCCGACGCCGCCGGCAACTCTCCCGGGCACTCCACACCCCGCTCACTGTGCGGATCACGGCCCTGGCCGAGGACGAAGAGCGGAAGTCCGGTCTGGGTGGTCGTCACGACCATCCCCCCTTATCGTCGAACTGACGACTAATGATTACACACCATCTGTCGGATTCCGCCCGGGGGTACCCCTTCCGGCACATGGGGTCCAGGACCAGTACGCCACCGGCAACGACCCCCCGAACCGCCGCCCATACGACGCGCCCCGCGTACCCAAAGGCCTCGCTGACGCTCGGGCGATCTTCCTCGTGCCGGGTTTCGCCCGGCGTACGGCGGGCCCGCTCTCGCCGTCCGCCGCGTTCGGTTGCGGCCTGGTGTCCGGGTTTCGCGTGATTTGTGGTTGTTCGCCGTTCCCGCACCGGCTGAGAGTGGCTCCTTCGATACCAGTGCGCCGTCGGTCAGTGGATCGCCGTCACCCCGGCGGATGGCAGGTGGAGGTAAGTCCACCGGAGCGGCGGTGAATACGGCGCTGTAGATGGTGGTGGGCGACCGGCAACACCCCAGTCGCCCCGCAACAGAGGGCGGCCGGAGTACTGCACCGGTTCACCTGCTTCGGGGCTGTACGAGCTGGTGGCCGCGCTGTAGGTGTAGCCGGGCATGCCAGGCCCGCATGGGCGCTGCCTGAGCATCATGGTGATAGGCGACACGATTCTGCGGCACGAGATCCAGTGGGGCCTGGCAGCCAGGAAGGGCCGGAGCCGCCTACCTCCCGGGCGAAGAGGGGCTTGCGACTCGGACCGAGTGCCAGCAGACCATGCCCGTCGTTATGCGAGGCTTCAGGCGTTCAAGTGGGTGACCGCCACGGGGACCGGACGCGCTGCCTGACTGGGACGTGGATCCGGTTAGCCGGTGCGAGATACGGTGATCGGCCACGTTGCCCTGCGAAACGCCGGGCACCGGGGCCGCCACTGAGCACGGTGGGCGGCGTTGACCGGGCTTGCCGTACGTCGGGCGGAGCCCGACATGAGAAAAAAACAGGCCGAGCGCCAGCGAGGGCCATTGCGCGCGTGAGCGCGCATCCCCGCCGGAGGCGGGGGTGACGCCCAGAGGGCGGGCCGCCGGCCAGGACGGGCCTCGGGCCCGCGCGAGCGAAGCGAGCGCCATGGGCACAGCCCCGCGTGAGTGGAGCGAGTGCCATCGACACGGAATGTGTGGAGGAGGGTGGGTGTTGGTAGCGTCTAGGTAGGACGTCAGAAACAGACAGCCGCCTTCGGGGGCTGATCCAGACGCGGGAGTCAGCAAATGACGGTTGAGAGCAGCGAGACGACGCAGCAGGGCCTGATCCTGACCGACGCGGCCGCCGCCAAGGTCAAGAGCCTGCTGGAGCAGCAGGGTGAGGAAGGGCTCAGCCTGCGCGTGGCCGTGCAGCCGGGTGGCTGTTCGGGCCTTCGCTACCAGCTCTTCTTCGACGACCGCTCCATGGACGGGGATGTGGTTTCCGACTTCGGCGGCGTCAGCGTGGTCACCGACCGGATGAGCGCCCCGTACCTCACGGGCGCCTCCATCGACTTCGTGGACACCATCGAGAAGCAGGGCTTCACGATCGACAACCCCAACGCCACGGGCTCCTGCGCCTGCGGCGACTCGTTCAACTAGCGGGGCCGGTCCTCGCGACCTGAGGGCCCCATGATCACAGGCTGGTCATGGGGCCTGTTCGCGTTGGGCGGGAGACGCGGGCGGCGCGGGCTGCGTACGGCTCGTGGCCCGCTGCGGTACGCGTCCGGAGCGAGATCCACGGCATGACCCTCGGTGCTGCTTTAACATAGTCTTGCGGAGCTCGTCGAAATCCGGCCCGTCCCCAGGGCGCGGGCCACAGCAAGATGCAGACAACGAGGAGAAGAACCCCGTGCGCATCGCCGTCACCGGCTCCATCGCGACCGATAATCTGATGACCTTTCCCGGTCGCTTCGGCGATCAGCTCATCGCCGAGCAGCTCGACCGGGTGTCACTGTCGTTCCTCGTGGACGACCTTCAGGTCCGGCGCGGCGGGATCGCCGCCAACATCGCCTTCGGGATGGGTTGTCTCGGCCTGACGCCGATCCTGGTCGGCGCGGTCGGCGCCGACTTCGCCGACTATCGGTCCTGGCTGGAGCGCCATGGAGTCGACTGCGACTCCATCCACGTCTCCGAGCTCCACCACACCGCCCGGTTCCTATGCACCACCGACCAGGACCACAACCAGATCGCGTCGTTCTACACCGGCGCGATGGCCGAGGCGCGGGAGATCGAGCTGGGCCCGGTGGCCGATCGGGTGGGCGGCCTGGACCTCGTGCTGGTCGGCGCCAACGACCCGGACGCGATGCTGCGGCACACCGAGGAGTGCCGTCAGCGCGGCATCCCGTTCGCGGCCGACCCCTCCCAGCAGCTCGCGCGGATGGAGGGCGAGGACATCCGCGCGCTCGTCGAGGGCGCGACCTACCTGTTCACGAACGAGTACGAAAAGGCGCTCGTCGAGCAGAAGAGCGGCTGGTCCGATGATGACGTCCTGGCGCGGGTGAAGGTCAGGGTGACCACGCTGGGGCCCAAGGGCGCGCGCATCGATCGCGCGGGGGAGCCGTCGCTGCACATCCCGCCCGCGCCGGAGAAGGCCAAGGCCGACCCCACGGGCGTCGGCGACGCCTTCCGCGCGGGGTTCCTGGCCTCGGTGGGCTGGGGCCTGCCGCTGGAGCGGTGCGCCCAGGTGGGCAACCTGACCGCGACACACGTTCTGGAGCACGTGGGCGGGCAGGAGTACCAGCTGGCCCGGCAGGAGTTCCTGGACCGGCTCGGCTCCGCGTACGGGGCCTCCGCCGCCGCCGAGGTCGCCGAGCACATACGCTGCCCGCACCCCTGACCCACGGCGGTCCGTCCAGCACAGACGTCAACGGACGGCAGAGAGCCGCGACCGCTTTCTGCCGCCGTGCCGTCGCCGTCGCTGCTCCGATGCCGCTCCGACGCCGCCGTCAGGACGGCGCGTAGATGCGGCTCACCAGTTCGGCGAGCTTGTCCGGGGGCAGGTGCCTGGCCAGGTCGGCCTCGCTGATCATGCCGATGATCTGGTCGTCCTCCAGCACCGGCAGCCGCCGGATCTGATGCTCCTCCATCTTGGCCAGGGCCTCGTCGATCGTGGCGTCGGAGCCGACCCAGACCAGCCCGGCCGCGAGGTCGCCCGCCCGTGTATTGGCCGGGTCCCGGCCGGCCGCGATGCAGCCGACCACGATGTCCCGGTCGGTGATGATGCCCCGGAGCCGCCGGCCGTCGTCGCTGATCGGCAGTGCCCCGACGCCGAGTTCGCGCATCAACTGGGCGGCGCGGTCGAGGGTCTCGTGCGCCTCGATGCAGCGCGCGCCGGGGTGCATGACGTCCTTGACCGTGGTGGCGCTCTGCGCGGTACCCATCGTGATCCCCCCGAAAGTCGGATGAGCGGCTTTCAGGGGCGACTACCCGCTTTGGTGCGGGCCAGGCTCAGTAGTTGCGCCGGACGTGGATCGCCCAGCCGCCCTTGGGCAGCTCGTACGTCGCCACGTGCGGGTGCGACTTCAGCCGGCACCACGCCGGTACGTCCGTGTACGCCGCCGGGTCGTCCGCGAGCACCGCCACGATCGCGTTCAGCGGCACCGAGCGGATCTGCTCGGCGAGCAGAATGATCGGGATGGGGCACTTCTTGCCCAGCGCGTCGATCGTCAACGCGGGCTCCTGCGCGGCCTCTTCCCGTGTGGTGGCCTGCCAACGCGACATCTACCAGCTCACCCCTGCTTCCTGGCGGATACGGCGCACGGTCTCAGGAAGGAGGGCGAGGAACCGGTCCACGTCCGCTTCCGATGTTCCACTGGGCAGCGATACCCGGACATTTCCATGCGTAAGCACACCCATCGCTTCCAAGACGTGCGATGGACGAAGCGTACTCGCCGTGCAGGAACTTCCTGACGTTACCGAGAAACCCGCCTTGTCAAGTTCGCGAAGCAGCGCCTCGCCCTCGACATAAAGGCACGAGAAGGTCACGATGTGCGGGGCGCGATCGACCGGTTCGCCGATCACCTCCACGTCGGGGATCGTGGCGGCGACGGTACGCCGGATCTTGTCGATCAGCGCGGCCAGCCGTTCCTGCTCCCCGGCCTCGGCGACGCGGGCCCGCAGCGCCGCCGCGGCGGCCAGGACGCTCGGCACGTTCTCGAAGCCGGGCACCCGCCGGGCCTCGCGCTCGTCCTCCGGCAGCGGCGAGCGGTACCGGGTGCCCTTGCGCACGGCCAGCACCCCCACGCCGGGCGGGCCGCCCCACTTGTGCGCGCTCGCGACGAGCACCGACCAGCCGGGCGGAACCGGCAGCCGGCCCACCGTCTGCGCCGCGTCCACCAGCAGCGGCACCCCGGCGTCCTGACAGGCCGCGGCGGCCTCGGCCACCGGCTGCAGCGTTCCGACCTCGTGGTTGGCGGTCTGCAGGCAGGCCAGGGCGGTGCCGGGCGCGCTCACCGCGCGGGCGAAGGCGCCGGCGTCGACCGCTCCGGTACGGCCGACCCCGACCGTCTCGACCGTCCCGCCGTCCCGCTCGTGCGACTGGGCGGCGTGCAGCACGGCGGAATGCTCCACCGCGCCGACGACGAGATGCCGCCCGGCGCGTCGCCGTCCGTGTAGGGTGCCGAGGACACCGAGATGCACCGCCTGGGTGCCTGACGTGGTGAACACCACCTCGTCGGGCCGGGCGCCCAGCACCTCGGCGATCTCCGCGCGGCCCTGGTCGAGGAGCAACCGTGCCCGGCGGCCGGAGCCGTACAGTCTCGCCGGGTCGGCCCAGCCGGTTTCCAGTGCCATCAGCAGGGCCTCTCTGGCCTGCGGGTGCAGGGGCTCGGTAGAGGCGGCATCGAAGTAGGCCACAGCGTGACACTAACGGGGGCTGCGCAGAGGGGCGAACAGGGTTGGCGCTAATGTGTCCACATCCAAACCGTGCTTGTGAAGCTTATGAAATCGACCGCCCAGGGATTGACTCCCTGGGCTGCATCTGTGGGGTAGGCGATCCGTGAGTCCGACCCGCCGTGCGACACGGCGTTCGTTGGCCCGTCGCAGGGTGCCACGTGCCGCCGTTCTGGCGCTGCTGCTGGCCTCGGCGACGGCATGCAGTAATGAAGTTGCGGCCGAATGGTCGCGTGGCGGCATGCCCGAATCCGTGACCAGACAGGGCGACATCGTCCAGAGCCTGTGGAACGGCTCTTGGATCGCGGCGCTCGGCACCGGCGCGGTCGTCATCGGCCTCATCGTGTGGGCGTGCATCTTCCATCGCAAGAAGAAGCACAGCGACCAGGAGTTGCCGCCGCAGGTCAGGTACAACCTGCCGATCGAGATCCTCTACACGATGGTCCCGGTCATCATGGTCGCGGTGTTCTTCTACTTCACCGCCAGGGACCAGAACGAGCTCGGCAAGATCACCGGGACCGCCGCGGTGAAGGTGCGTGTGGACGCCTTCCAGTGGAGCTGGCGCTTCACCACCGACTACAACAACCAGAAGGTCAGCGTGATCGGCCGCCCGGCGAGCAGTTACCAGGCGCCCGAGGCCCCCGAGCTGGTGCTGCCGGTCGGCTCCAAGGTCGAGTTCGACCTGCGCTCGCCCGACGTGATCCACTCCTTCTGGATTCCCGCCTTCCTGTTCAAGCGGGACGTGATCCCGGGCGTTGAGAACAACAGGTTCGAGGTCGACACGCTGACCGAGACCGGCGTCCACGCCGGCCGGTGCGCCGAGCTGTGCGGCTACGACCACAGCCGGATGCTGTTCCGGGTGAAGCTCGTGGAGAAGGCAGAGTTCGACAGGTACATCGCCGAACAGGCGAGGAGCACGCAGTGACCGCCATCAACGAACCCCTACGCCAGACCATCACGCCGGTGCCCACCCGCAAGGGTTCGGTCATCGCGCGCTGGGCCTCCTCCACGGACCACAAGATCATCGGTCACATGTACCTGATCACGTCGTTCGTGTTCTTCCTGATCGGCGGCGTGATGGCGCTGATCATGCGGGCCGAGCTGGTGGCGCCCGACCTGCAACTGGTGACCAGGGAGCAGTTCAACCAGCTCTTCACCATGCACGGCACGATCATGCTGCTGCTGTTCGCGACCCCGCTGTTCGCCGGGTTCGCCAACGAGCTGATGCCGCTGCAGATCGGCGCCCCGGACGTGGCCTTCCCGCGTCTGAACATGGTGAGCTACTGGATGTTCCTGTTCGGGGGCATCATCACCATCAGCGGCTTCGTGACCCCGGGCGGCGCGGCCAGCTTCGGCTGGTTCGCCTACACACCGCTGTCCAACGCGGTCAGCTCTCCCGGAGTGGGCGGCGACCTGTGGATCATGGGGCTGGTACTGGCCGGGCTCGGCACGATCCTCGGCGCGGTCAACTTCATCACCACGATCATCTGCATGCGCGCGCCCGGCATGACGATGTTCCGGATGCCGATCTTCACCTGGAACGTCCTGCTCACCTCGATCCTGGTGCTGCTGGCCTTCCCGGTGCTGGCCGCCGCGCTGCTGGCCCTGGAGGCCGACCGCAAGCTCGGCGCGCACATCTTCGACCCCGGCAACGGCGGCGCGATGCTGTGGCAGCACCTGTTCTGGTTCTTCGGGCACCCGGAGGTCTACATCATCGCGCTGCCGTTCTTCGGCATCGTGACCGAGGTGCTGCCGGTCTTCAGCCGCAAGCCGGTGTTCGGCTACATCAGCCTCATCGCCGCGACCATCGCCATCGCCGGCCTGTCGGTCACCGTGTGGGCGCACCACATGTTCCCCACGGGACAAGTACTGCTGCCGTTCTTCTCGTTCATGACGTTCCTGATCGCGGTGCCGACCGGCGTGAAGTTCTTCAACTGGATCGGCACCATGTGGCGCGGGCATCTCACCTTCGAGTCGCCCATGCTGTTCTCGGTCGGGTTCTTGATCACGTTCCTGCTGGGCGGCCTGACCGGTGTCATCCTCGCCTCGCCGCCACTGGACTTCCACATCAGCGACACCTACTTCGTGGTCGCCCACTTCCACTACGTGGTGTTCGGCACGGTGGTGTTCGCGATGTTCGCCGGGTTCTACTTCTGGTGGCCGAAGTTCACCGGCAGGATGCTGAACGACCGGCTGGGCAAGGTGCACTTCTGGACGCTGTTCATCGGCTTCCACACCACCTTCCTGGTGCAGCACTGGCTGGGCGTGATCGGCTTCCCGCGGCGGTACGCCGACTACAGCCCGATCGACGGATTCACCAACCTGAACGTCATCTCCTCGGTCGGTGCGTTCGTCCTCGGCGCGTCCACCCTGCCGTTCCTTTACAACGTGTGGCGCACCTGGCGCTCGGCGCCGAAGGTCACCGTGGACGACCCCTGGGGCTTCGGAAACTCGCTGGAGTGGGCCACCTCCTGCCCGCCGCCGCGACACAACTTCACCTCGCTGCCGCGGATCCGCTCTGAGCGTCCCGCGTTCGACCTGCACTACCCGCACGTCACGGCCAAGTCCAGAGGCCAGTTGGAGGAGATGAGCCAATGAAGGTTCAGGGCTGGCTTTTCCTGCTCTGCGGCGTGTTCTTCGCCCTGGTGGGCGTCGTCTACTGGTTCTGGTCGGGTGAGCCGGTCGGCACCACGGCGCTGGCTATCTCCGTCGGCTTCGCCTTCATGATCGGCTACTACCTGATGTTCACCGCGCGCCGGATCGGGGCGCAGCCGGAGGACGACAAGAGGGCCGAGATCAGCGATGGCGCGGGGGAGATCGGCTTCTTCAGCCCGCACAGCTGGTGGCCGCTGTTCGTCACCCTGTCGGCGGCGCTGGCGTTCGTCGGCTTCGTGATCGGGTGGTGGCTGTTCATGATCGGTGTGGCCTGCGTGATCATGAGCTCCATCGGCTTCGTGTTCCAGTACTACCGCGGGCACTTCTCGCACTGATCAACTCTCCGGCCGGATAAAGCGCGTCACAACGGGTGGTCGAACCTCATCGATCACCCGTTTTGGCGTTCTTTGCCGGTGAAGTACAGCATTACGAGCACTCTTGCCGTCACTGTGGGTAATAACCCCGATAGTGGGCGGGCCTGGCATGTCAGGCCCGACGGGGGGAGTCACAGGTGGGGTACGCAATCCGGGTATCGGCACATGGCGCGGGACTGCTCGTACTGGCCCTGACGGCCTCGTGTTCGTCAGGTGCCACCGCCTCGGAGGGCGAACGCAAGGCCCCCGACGCGCGGGTCACCGTCGTCCCGGCGAACTCGGCGGGCAACGTGGCGCCGGACACGGCCGTCGTCGTGTCCGCGCAGCACGGCACCATCTCGGAGGTGAGCGTCACCTCGCCCAAGGGGGCCCTGAGCGGCGTTTTCAGCGCCGACCGCACCCAGTGGCGCAGCAGGGACGTCGGCACGCCCGGCACGACCTACACCGTCACGGCGGTGGCCGCCAACGCCGACGGCAAGGCCACCCGGGCGACCAGCACGTTCTCCACGGTGACGCCGAAGAGCACCTTCAAGGTCGAGAACATCCTGCCGCACAAGGACGACACGGGCCTGACCGTGGGCGTCGGGATGCCCATCATGATCTCCTTCGACCGGGAGATCACCGACCGGGTAGGCGTGGAGCGCAACCTGATCGTCCAGTCCTCCAAGCCGATCCTGGGCGCGTGGCACTGGTTCGACGACAAGACCGTGCACTTCCGGCCGAGGGCCTTCTGGCCGGCCGGCACCAAGGTACGGCTGATCGCCCGGCTGGCGGGCGCGCACGGCGGCGAGGGCATGTACGGGACCAAGAACCACGTGCTCGACTTCAAGATCGGCCGCTCGCAGATCACCAGCGGGAGCCTGAACGACCACGTCATGCGGGTCAAACGGAACGGGAGGGTGATCCGCACGATCCCGTTCAGCGCCGGGCGGGGCGGGGTGATGAAGTACCACACCACCAGCGGCGTCCACCTGGCCATGTCCCGTGAGGGGGTCACCGTGATGACCTCGCCGGACGCAGGGCCGGGGCAGGCGGGTTACTACCAGCTCACGGTGTACAACACCGTCCGCATCTCCAACAGCGGGGAGTACATCCACAGCGCGCCCTGGTCGGTCGGCTCACAGGGCAACTCCAACGTCAGCCACGGCTGCGTCAACGTCAGCCCGTCGCACGCGAAGTGGTTCCTCGACAACACGCTTATCGGCGACCCGATCATCCTGACCGGCTCGCCGCGCCGCCTGGAGCCGCTGAACGGGTGGGGGCACTGGCAGGAGAGCTGGCCGGAGTGGCTGCGCTGGACCAGCCTGGGCTCGGGCTTCACCACCGATCCCTACACCGCCTCCTGAGCCGCCTCAGAGCGCCCCGCAGGCGGCTGTGCCGCACCCGACGCGGCGCAGCAGGCCATACCACCGGCCCCCGAGGGCTCATGTGACACCCCTGCCCCGCGGCCGGCCGGGAGGCCGGTACGGCCGCCAGAGGCGGGGACGACCCTTGTGTGGCCGAAGGCCGGGGAGCACCGAGGCCCGGCCCGCTCTGAGACCCGGAGCCGGAAGGGCCCGCTGGAAATGCCGGTGGCCGTGCCGGGCCGGTGTCGTGGTGCGGACAGCAGGGCGGGCACGGCCGTTGGGGTGGTACCGAGGCCGGCGGTGGCGTCTCTGCCGTCCAACGGCGCTGTGGCCCCCGCGGTGGGGGTCACAGCGCCTCGCGGGACGCCGCCCGCCGGGCCTCTGGTGCTACGGAGGCGGGGTTACTTGATGATGCCGCAGGCGAAGCGTCCGCCCGCGTCGCCGGTGCGCTTGGTGGCGTCGTCGGGGCCGTTCGGGGCGTAGCGCTCGGGGATGTGGGCGAGGTTGTCGGGCAGGGCGTGGATGATGATCGCGCTGCCGTCGGCGTCGTTGAGCTGGCTCAGCCGGAACTTGTCGGTCACGACGCTGGCCGAGCTGGTGCCGTCGCCGGCGGCCAGCAGCGGCGGAAGGTCGCCGGAGTGCGCGCCGTGCGTGCCCTGGCCGAGATTGAAATGGCCGCCGGCGGTGAAGAAGGGCGAGACGTTTCCGGTGGAAGGGTCGACCGCTTTGGGGTCGCACACGCCGGTGGCGTGGATGTGGAACCCGTGGAAGCCTTCGGAGAGCCCGCGCGCCGAGACGGTGACGCGGGACTTGCCGAATCCCTGGTTGGCGATCGTGAGGCGGCCGATGGCGTTGCCCTCGACGTCGCGGATGACCGCAGAGGAGGTATGCCCTCCCTGGGTCGAGGTGGCCTCGGCGATGGCGGAGACGCCGACGGCCGCGACCCCCGCGGCGAGCACGGTGGCGATGGCCAGATGAGTTCTGCGGAGCGGCATCACGAACCTGTCCCTCTGAAGAAGCGTTTCGGTCTTACCGAGGGTAAAGGAACGCGTTTGGCCAGTCGTCCCTATTTGAATAGGGATTGCATATCATTTTTCAATGGTTTCGGGTTATAGGTCAACCGCATAAAGCGCACGAAAGGGGCCCGGGATAGGACATCCCGGGCCCCTTTGCGCGTTGTGGCGACGCGCGTTCCGCCGTGGTCAGCGGTCCAGCGACCGGCCTTCGCCGGTGGCTCCGACGGCGGCGTGCTCCTCGTGCTCCCCGATCTCCTCGTGGGCGCCGTGGTCGTCGCCGTGCGGCTGGTCCATCGGGATCTTCTCCCCGCCGTACGTCCGGCTCATCCGCCCGCGCAGGCGGCCCAGCGGGCCGCGCATGCCCTTCGGCGGAATGCCCTTCTCGTCCGAGCCGTCGGGGAGCGCCGGAATGGGCGTCTTGCCGCGCATGTGGGCCTCGATGTCCTCGGCCGGCGGCACGTGGACCTCGATGAACTCACCGTGCGGCAGGCGCTTGATCACACCCGACTCGACGCCGTGGCCGATCACCTCGGCGTCCTTGCGCTGCAGCCCGAGGCACATGCGGTAGGTGATGATGTACGCCAGGATCGGCCCCACGATGATCGCGATCTGACCGAACCTGGTGATCGCGAACAGCGAGATGTGGAAGTTGGCCGCGAGTTCGTCGTTCGCGCCCAGCAGCCACAGCAGGCCGTAGAACGTGATCGCCGACATGCCGATCGAGGTGCGGTGCGGGTTGTTGCGCGGCCGGTCGACGACGTGGTGCTCGCTCCGGTCGCCGGTGACCCACTGCTCGATGAACGGATACAGCGCGAGGCCGGTCATGACCAGCCCCAGCGGCAGCAGGGCCGGGATGATCACGCTCATCGGCAGCGTGTAGCCCAGGACGTTGATCTCCCAGGCCGGCATGATCCGCAGCGAGCCTTCGAGGAAGCCCATGTAGAAGTCGGGCTGCGAGCCCGCGGAGATGTCCGCCGGTGTGTACGGGCCGAACAGCCAGATCGGGTTGATCTGGGCGAACGTGCCGAGCCCGGCCAGGATCGCGAACGTGAACAGGAAGTACGAGCCAGCCTTGAGCGCGAAGGACGGGAAGAACGGGCCGCCGACGACGTTCATGTTCGTGCGTCCCTTGCCCGGCTGCTGGCTGTGCTTCTGCACCCACATCAGCACCATGTGCGCGGTGACCAGGGCCACCAGGATGCCGGGGATCAGCAGCACGTGCAGGGTGTAGAACCGGGAGATGACATCCTCGCCCGGATATTCTCCGCCGAACAGGAAGAACGAGACGTAGGTGCCCACCAGTGGCAGCGAGATCGCCACGCCCTGGGTGATCCGCAGGCCCGCGCCGGACAGCAGGTCGTCCGGCAGCGAGTAGCCGGTCAGGCCCTCGGCCAGGGCCAGCGTCAGCAGCAGGACGCCGATGATCCAGTTGAGCTCACGCGGCTTGCGGTACGCGCCGGTGAAGAACACCCGGAGCATGTGGGCCATCATCCCGGCGACGAACAGCAGCGCCGCCCAGTGGTGGATCTGGCGGATCAGCAGACCGCCGCGCACCTCGAAGCTGATGTGCAGCGAGGACGCGTACGCCTCGGACATCATCACGCCGCGCAGCGGCGCGTAGGGCCCGTCGTAGATGACGTGCCCCATGCTGGGCTTGAACCAGAGCGTCAGGAACGTGCCGGTCAGCAGCAGGATGATGAACGAGTAGAGCGCGATCTCACCCAGCAGGAACGACCAGTGGTCGGGGAAGACCTTGCGCATGTTGCGCCGGATGAAGTTTCCGGCGCCGATGCGCTCGTCGAGGTAGCTGCTCGGTCCTGAGACGGCCTTGGGGATTTCAGCGGTTTCTGGCCGGTTGCCGGTTTCGGTGCTCATACCTGGCCTCCCTTCTGCCGGTACTCCGCCTCGGCGTCACCGCGCTCCCAGAAGCTGGGGCCGACCGGGACGGGGAAGTCCCCCGTGGCGATGAGGTAGCCCTCCGCGTCCACGTCGATCGGAAGCTGGGGAAGCGGCCGGGCCGCCGGGCCGAAGATCACCTTCGCGCCGTCCGTGGCGTCGAACGTCGACTGGTGACAGGGGCAGAGGATGTTGTGCGTGTTCTGCTCGTACAGAGCCGCGGGGCACCCGACGTGGGTGCAGATCTTGGAGTAGGCGACGATGCCGTTGTAGGTCCAGTTCTTGTTCGTCCCGGACTTGATCTCCTCGGGCCGCAGGTTGACCAGAATCACCGTGGCCTTGGCCAGGACGGTCAGGTCGTGCTCGTACCCCTCGGGCACCACCGACAACAGGCCGCCGGGGGTGTTGAAGTCGGCGGCCCGGATGGGCTGGCCGGTGCCCTCGACGACGAGCCGCAGCGGCTTGCCGTCCTTGGTCTTCTCGCCCCAGACCGTGTGCCGGAGCTTGGTCTCCGGCAGCGGGCCGAGGTCGCGCAGCAGCACCACCGGGGCCAGGCCCAGCGGGGCCACCGCGGCCAGCAGCGTACGCCGCAGCAGCTTCCGCTTGACGAAGCCGCTCTCCTCCACACCCTGCGCGAACTTCTCGGCGACGTCGCTCCTGACCTCCCGGTCGGAGGCCATCACGTGCCGCTCCTGGACGACGCTGTACTTCGGCAGCACCATCCGCGCCCAGACCACCATGCCGAGGGCCAGGCCGAGCAGGGCCAGCGTCAGGGTGCCGCCGAGCGCGAGGTTGGAGGCCGCGGTGCCGTCCAGGTCGCCGACCTGGAAGATCACGTACGAGGCGATGAAGCCGATGCCCGCCAGGAAGGTGATGGTGAAGCACAGCGCGGCGAGCCGCTCGCCCTTCCTCACCGTACGCGGGTCCTGCGGCTTGACCCCGGCCACGACGGCGGGCGCGGCGGGCTTGTCCTCGCCGAGCACCGCCCGCTCCGTGGCCGCGGGTGGAGTGCCGATGACGCGCTTGGGAACGCGCTCTTCCGGCCGTTCGATCTCAGGGTTGTGGTCAGTCATTGGCCTGTCGCCTCTTCGCGGTGATCCAGATGGCTGCGAGCACAAGGCCGCCGATACCCACGATCCAGGCCACCAGGCCCTCGGTCACCGGGCCGATCCGGCCGAGCCCGAAACCGCCCGGGTCGGTCTGCTCGCGGACGCTCACGATGTAGGCGATCATGTCGCGCTTCTGCTGGGGGGTGATCGTGGAGTCGTTGAAGACCGGCATAGCCTGCGGGCCGGTGATCATCGCCTCGTAGATCTGGGCGGGGGAGGAGCTGTTGAGGTTGGGTGCGTACTTGCCCTGGGTGAGCGCCCCGCCGGCGCCGGCCCAGTTGTGGCAGCTGATGCAGTTGGCCCGGAACAGCTCGCCGCCCTTGGCCGGGTCGCCCTTGGCGGGGTCCACCTGGTCCTTGCTAGGGACGGTCGGGCCGCCGCCGAGGGACTGGACGTAGGCGGCGATCTGGTCGATCTTCTTCTGCGTCACCCAGGCGGGCAGCGGCTTGCGCGGTACCTGGGCGCCCACCGTGGTGGCGGGCATTCGCCCGCTGCTCATCTGGAAGTCGACCGCCGCGGCGCCCACGCCGACCAGCGTGGGCCCGTCCGCGGTGCCCCGCGCCTCGGGCCCGTGGCAGCTGAGGCAGTGCGACTTGAAGAGTTCCTCGCCGGCCTTCACGTCGTCGACCTTGCCCGACGCGATCGCCGCGTCGGCGCTCTGGCTCTTCGGGGAGAAGGCCGCATAGCCCACGCCCAGCAACGCCAGTGCGAGAAGCAGGACGGCGTATCTCGCGAGGGGATGCCGCCGCCTAGCGGTGATCCTGGTCACAGAGATCCCCGTTCCTGTTACTTGATCACGTAGATGGTCATAAAGAGGCCGATCCAGACAACGTCGACGAAGTGCCAGTAGTAGGACACGACGATCGCGCTGGTCGCCTGCTCATGGGTGAAGCGCTTCGCGGCGTACGTGCGTCCCAGCATGAACAGGAACGCGATCAGTCCACCGGTCACGTGCAAGCCGTGGAAACCCGTGGCCAGGTAGAAGATGGAGTCATAGGCCGAGTGGGAGAGGGTGTGCCCCTCGCCGGCGAGCTGGCCGTACTCGTAGACCTGGCCGATCACAAAGACCAGACCCATCAGGAAGCTGACGGTGTACCAGAAACGCAGCTTGCTGACCTGGCCCTTTTCCGCGGCCCACACGCCCATCTGGCACGTCACACTCGACAGGACCAGAATGATCGTGTTGACCGTTGAGAACGGGACGTTCAGGTGAGCCTCGGGCCAGTGATGGCCCTGGCCGATGGTCACTGACCGGATGGTGAAGTACATCGCGAACAGCGCCGCGAAGAACATGAGCTCAGAGGACAGCCAGACGATCGTCCCGACGCTGACCAAATTCGGCCGGCGAGACGAGTGTGCTGTCGTCGTCGTGATTGCGGATGCTGTCGCCACGGGCAGCATTATTGCGGCTCTCCTGGTCGGGTCGCCGCACGACCCCCCGTTAGGTGGAACAAAGCGCACACCAACAAGGGCAAACCGGACAATTGCCTGGCTAGCGCCTCCAGCCTGGGTATCCACCCGCCTCGCCCGGTACGATCCCTGTTGACCATACCTCTTGGCCACGCCGCGGCACCCGACGGCCGGCGGCCCGCCAGGAGACACCGATGTTGGAAGCGAGCATCACCTTGGGCACCGAACCGGCCGCGGACGTCAAGATGAAGGTCCTCGTCTACAGCGACGACTCCGCCACCAGAGAGAAGGTACGCCTGGCCATCGGCAGGCGGCCCGCCGCCGACGTGCCGGCGGTGGAGTTCGTGGAGTGCGCTACGCAGCCCAAGGTCCTGCAGCACTTCGACTCCGGCGAGATCGACGTGGCCGTGCTCGACGGCGAGGCGCGGCCCGCGGGCGGCATGGGCGTCGCCCGCCAGGCCAAGGACGAGGTCTACGACTGCCCGCCGATCTGCCTGGTCGTCGCCCGTCGCGATGACCGGTGGCTGGCCAACTGGTCGCGCGCCGAGGCCGTGGTGGCCCAGCCGCTCGACCCGATCGTCCTGGCCGAGGCCGTGGCCGACCTGATGCGGCAGCGGCTCGCCCGTACCGCGCAGCCCGCGCGGCCCGCCGAAATCCCGCCCGCCCGGTAGCCGTTCGGCGGCACCGCCGGCTCATGACTGGAGATCCCATGGACGCGCGCACCACGTGGCCCGCGCTGCTGTCGGCCCTGCTCGCCGGAGAGCACCTCACCACCGACGAGACGGCCTGGGCGATGAAGGAGATCATGACGGGGTCGGCGACTCCCGCGCAGATCGCCGGCTTCGCCGTGGCGCTGCGCGCCAAGGGGGAGACGGTGGCCGAGGTCACCGGCCTGGCCCGGGTCATGCTCGACCTGGCCACCCCGCTGCGGGTGGAGGGCCCGGTGGTCGACATCGTGGGCACCGGCGGCGACCGTGCCCACACCGTCAACGTCTCGACGATGGCGGCGATCGTCACCGCCGCCACGGGGGCGCGGGTGGTCAAGCACGGCAACCGCGCGGCCTCCTCCTCCTGCGGGGCGGCCGACGTGCTCGAACACCTCGGCATCACCCTGGAGATGTCGCCCGACGACACCGCCGCCGTGGCCGTGGAAGCGGGGATCGCCTTCTGCTTCGCGCCGGCCTACCACCAGGGCTTCCGCTTCGCCGGTCCGCCGCGCAGGGAGCTGGGCGTGCCGACGTTCTTCAACTTCCTCGGGCCGCTGACCAATCCGGCCAGGCCCGCGGCACAGGCGATCGGCGTCTTCGACGCGCGCATGCTGCCGGTGGTGGCGGGGGTGTTCGCCGAGCGCGGGGTCTCGGCGCTGGTGTTCCGCGGCGACGACGGCCTCGATGAGCTGACCCTCGCGACCACCTCCACGGTGTGGGTGGTCGGCAACGGCGCGGCCACCCAGGTCACTTTCGACCCCGCGTCGATCGGCATCCCCCGGGCGAGCGTCGAGTCGCTGCGCGGCGGCGACGTCGAGTTCAACGCCCAGGCCGTACGCGACCTGGTGGCCGGCAAGCAGGGCCCGGTCCGCGACGCCGTACTGCTGAACGCCGCGGCGGGCATCGTCGCCGCGTCCGGCACCGCCACCGGCGACGACCTGGACGCCGCCATGGCCGAGGCGCACACCCGCGCCGCCGAGGCCGTCGACTCCGGAGCCGCCGCCACCACCCTCGCCCGCTGGATCGCCACCAGCCAGGCCCACAG
>NZ_POUA01000199.1 GCF_003236385.1 Spongiactinospora gelatinilytica | reverse complement strand
GGTGTTGGGGCTGCCGATCGCGTACAGCGTGCCGTACCCGACGCCGAGGCCGACCAGGATGCTCACGATGACGCCGAGCGCGGTGGCGTCGGCCCCGGTGAACAGGGCGAACACGTCGAGCGCGATGGCCACCCACATCAGCGACCGCCAGGTGGGGCGGCGGGAGATGCGGACCGCGGTCATGTAGGCCACGACGGACGTGAGCAGGGTGTTGAGCGGCTCGACGCCCGCCCTGCCGCCGGTGAGGAGCTGGCGGAGGTCTTCTGAGGCCATGATGAGCCACTCGCCGAGCCCGAAGGCGACCAGGACGGCGGCGATGGCCGCGATCAGTCCTTCGGCGACCCGCAGGCCGTCGCGGTGGAAGACCCGCTCGACGGCCAGGGCGGCGGGGATGATGAGCACGGCCCCGCCGCCGACGAAGCCGGCGATCATCACCAGCGGCAAGGGCGCACGGGAGGTGCCGACCTCGACGTCCTGCTCGATGCCGTTGAGCGTCTGTTTGGCCACCAGGGCCAGCAGCACGACCCCGATGACCATGAGCAGGCTGGCCAGGCAGCGCAGCGCGTCGGAGGGCCGCCGCAGGCGTTGCGGCAGCAGCGGCTCCACGACGAGCACCGGCGTGTCCCTCGTCGTGTCACCCCCCGGAGTCACCCGGCCCGTATCTCGGCCCGAGCCGTCCGCTGAGTTGTCGTCAGGGGTGGACATGGCCGGATCGCCCGGGGAGGACGTCGTGTCCTTCTCCGGGTTCTCCACCCCGTCGTGATCCCTTATTTGTGTCACCGCCCGCGATTCTGCCCCTTTCCAACCGGGCGCGCGTTATGCGGGAACATCAAGATCTGTCAACACTTCAAGATCTCTTGTCCCGCACACACGCTTCCCTCAACCCTCATGCCTATATCACCGACCGTGGTCCCCGGGCCGGTGCGGTCCCTCCATGGTGCTGTGGCCACGGTCCTCATGTCCTGTCTTCTCGCCCGTATCGGCCAAGTGGACGGCCCGTTTCGCGGGTGAGTGGACCTCCCGTCGCGGGGACCGGCCCGCCTAGCCTGTCACTATGAGTGATCTTGCAAAGCGACTGCGTGATCTCCATTCTGCCGACCGCCCGCTGGTACTGCCCAACGTCTGGGACGCGCGTACCGCCCAGGTCTTCGCGGCGACGGGCTTTCCCGCGCTGGCGACACCGAGCAGCGGCATCGCGGAGTCGCTGGGGCACACCGACCAGCAGGGGGCGCCGGTCGAGGAGATGTTCGCGGCGGCCGCGCGGATCGCGGGCGCGGTGGACGTACCGGTCACGGTCGACGCCGAGGCCGGGTACGGCCTGCCCGCCAAGGAGTTCGCCGCCCGCCTGCTGGACACCGGGGCGGTCGGCTGCAACCTTGAGGACTCCGCGCTCCCGGCGTCCGGGCTCGTGCCGGTGGACGAGCAGGTCCGGTGGCTGTCAGACGTACGGCAGGCCGCCCCCGAGCTGGTGATCAACGCGAGGGTCGACGTCTACCTGCACGGCGGCACGACGGACGACGCCGTGAAAAGGTCGATCGCCTACCTCGACGCTGGGGCGGACTGCGTCTACCCCATCCTCGCCCCCGGCGAGGCCGCCATCGCCGAGCTGGTGGAGCGCGTTCCCGGCCCGGTCAACGTGCTGTTCACGCCGGACGGCCCGAGCCTGCCGAGGCTGGCCGAGCTGGGCGTGGCCAGGGTGACCTTCGGCGGCGGCCTGTACCACGCGATGATCGACGCCGTGCGCGGCATGGCCGAGCGCATCGCGGCCGGGGCCAGCCCCTACGGAGACGAGTAGCCGGGTGGCTAGAATCGGCCGGGTGTCGGGGGATCTGAAGGTTCTGGGGGCTTGTCCGCTGGATTGCCCGGATACCTGCTCCTGGGTGGTGACCGTCAAGGACGGCGTGGCCACCTCGATGCGCGGCAATCCGGAGCACCCGTTCACGCGCGGCGCGCTGTGCGTCAAGGTCAACCGGTACCTGGAGCACGCGAGCGCCCCCGACCGCATCCTCTATCCGATGCGCCGGGTCGGCGCGAAGGGCGAGGGCCGGTTCGAGCGGATCACCTGGGAGGCGGCGTTCGACGAGATCGCCGCCAGGCTGCGCGCGATCGTCGCCGAGCACGGCGGGGAGGCGATCTGGCCGTACCAGGGCACCGGCACGCTCGGGTACATCCAGGGCGAGATGGGCCTGGCCGGGTGGCGGTTCTGGAACGTGATCGGCGCGTCTCGGCACGACCTCAACATCTGCGCGCGGTCCGGCAACGAGGGGCTGAAGCTCACCAACGGCACCTCGGCCGGGATGGACCCGGAGACGTTCGCGCTGTCCCGGCTGATCCTGCTGTGGGGCACCAACACGCTGACCACCGGGCACCACCTGTGGAAGTTCGTGCAGGAGGCGCGGGCGGGCGGCGCGTACGTGGTGGCGATCGACCCGATCCGCACGCGGACCGCCGACCAGGCCGACGAGCACCTGCCGATCCGGCCGGGCACGGACGCCGCGCTGGCGCTCGGGCTGCTGTACGTGGTGCTGGAGGAGGGCGCGGAGGACCGCGACTACCTGGAGCACCACACGCACGGCTGGGACGAGTTCAGGGCCGAGATCCTGAAATTTCCCCCGGTGCGGGTGGCGGAGATCACCGGCCTGCCCGAGGAGTCCATCCGCGCTCTCGGCCTGCGGCTGGCCACCACCCGGCCCACCGGCATCCGCGCGACCATGGGCATCCAGCGCCACGACGGCGGCGGTACGGCGATGCGCACGATCGCCTGCATCCCCGGCGTGACCGGCGACTGGCGGCGGCCGGGCGGCGGCGTGTGCTACTCCACGGCCGACCACATGCCGATCTACCCCGATGCCCGTTTCGACCTGCTGGAGAAGCCGGTCCGCAAGCTCACCATGACCCGCCTGGCCGAGGGCCTGGAGGACACCGAGGCGCCGGTCAAGTGCCTGTGGGTGTACGCGGCCAACCCGCTGGGCAGCACCCCCGACCAGAGCCGCGTCCGCCGCGGGCTGGCCAGGGAAGACCTGTTCACCGTGGTCATGGAGCAGTTCCCGACCGACACGGTCGACTACGCCGACATCGTGCTCCCGGCCACGACGCAGATCGAGCACGCCGACCTGCACGGCGGCTACGGCCACATGTACCTGGTGTGGAACGAGCCCGCCGTGCCGCCGCCCGGCGAGTGCCTGTCCACCACCGAGACCTTCCGCCGGCTGGCCCGGCACATGGGGATGACCGAGCCCGCGCTGTTCGACTCCGACCTTGAGCTGGCCGAGCAGTTGCTCGGCTCGGGCGATCCGGCGCTCTCCGGGGTCACGCTCGACCGGCTGCGCAAGGAGGGCTGGGTACGGCTGGCGGTGCCCACTCCGTTCGTGCCGTTCACGGAGGGGTTTCCGACGCCGAGCGGGCGGCTGGAGTTCGTCTCGGAGCGGGCGGCGGCCCTGGGGCTGCCCAGGGTCGCCGGATACATCCCGCCGATGACGTCCCGGGTGACCTCGCGCGAGTACCCGCTGATGTTGGTCACGCCCGCCTCGCACACCTTCCTCAACACGATCTTCGCCAACAACCCCGAGCTGCGCCGCCGTGCCAAGGGGCCGAAGGTGCTGGTCAGCGAGCCGGACGCGACCGCGCGGGGGCTGACGGACGGCCAGTGGGCCAGGGTGTTCAACGCGCACGGCGAGTTCACCGCCGAGGTGGAGATCAGCGACCGGGTGCGGCCCGGCGTGGCCGCGACGTTCAAGGGTCACTGGGCCAAGCTCAGCCCCGGCGGGACGAACGTCAACGCGGTGGTGGAGGAGCGCGACACCGATCTGGGCCCGGGTGTGGCCTTCCACGACAACTTCGTGGAGATCAGTCCAGCGTGAGCACGCACTGGGTCTCGGTCACGCTGGGGTCGGAGGGCAGCGCCATCGTCCGGCCGCTCGGGGCGAATCCCTTGCTCCGGTAGAGCGCGAAGGCGGGGTCGTTGGCGTCCACGACCCACAGGCCGACCCGGCGGGCGCCGGCCGTACGGGCCCAGGCCAGGGCCTCGTCCACGAGCAGCGAGCCGATGCCGCGCCCGCGGTGGGCGGGATCGATCCACATCGCGATGAGGTGCGCTGTTCCGGGGACTTCGTCCCGCTCGTCCATGAAGATGCCGACCAGTCCGACGTCCGCCCCGTCGGCCACCGCGACGTACCGCGCGGGCGTGCCCTCCGCCAGGCGGGCCTCCCACTCGGCGTCGGACATCGCGGCCTCCTTGGCGTAGGTGGAGGCGAAGGCGTGCGGCGACTCCGCCAGCGCCCTGAGCCGGATCTCGCGGAACCGCCGCCCCTCGCCCACCGCCAGGCGATCGATCACCACATCACTCACGTTCTCCCCCAAATCACCGGGTTCCCGCCGCAATCGTAACGTTCAAGATCGTGACTCGCCGGGAAGGACCGCCCTGTCAGGGCGGGTAGGGGGTCAATCAGGGTTTGTCCCCGATGTGAGGTGACGAGTCGATGACGCACTCTTGGGATATGAACGAAAAGCAACTGACCCGGGGCGAGGAGATGTCGCTCGCCGGCGCGGCCCTGCGGGGGGCGCCTTGGAAGGCCGCCGTGATCAGCGGTGGCGCGGTGGCCGCGGCCAGCCTGACCATGGGGTGGCTGCTACCCGGCCCCGCGAGTCCGACCTGGGCGCTGTGCCTGGGGATCACGCTGTTCACGCTGATCGCGGCCGTCGGGGCGATCGCCCGGCCCGACGTGAGCGACCGGGTCACCCGGCAGGCCCGGGTGTGGTCGCTGCGGCACCCCTTCAAGTTCGCGCTCTATCCGGCCGCGGCCGCCGCGATCCTGATGTACCCGGTGCAGCTCATCCTGGACGGCAACGGCATGTTCGGCGCGGCGTGGGACGCCGTGTGGGGCGGCGCGGTGATCTACCTGATCGCCGGGGTGCTCGCCGTGGCGCTCAAGGGACGTGCCGTCCAGTCCCGCTGAGGTGGTCGTACGCGAGCCGGCCCCATCAACCGCACAGGCGCCGGCGGACCCGAACGGACAGACCCGAACGGACAGACCCGAACAGACGGCTCCGAAACGACTCGACGCCCTCAGGGGCCGGCATGGTCACCCATGCCCGATCGTCAGGACCACGATGGTCCTGCGGCGACCCGGCCCCGAGGGCGGCGAAGCGACCGGCCCGCTCAGTGCCCCGCACCCGCGAGGTTCAGCCCGACCACGCCGGTCAGGATGAGCCCGATGGACACGATCTTGACGATCGAGGCGTCGTCGCCGAGCAGCAGGATGCCGACCACCGCCGTACCGACCGCGCCGATGCCGGTCCACACCGCGTAGGCGGTGCCCACCTCCAGGCTCTTCAGCGCCATCGCCAGCAGCCCGAAGCTCAGCACGGCGAACACCCCGAAGGACACCGCCCACCAAACCTGGGTGAACCCGTGACTCATCTTCAGCGAGTACGCCATCGCGACCTCGAACACTCCGGCGGCGATGAGAATCAACCAGGCCATGCCTCTTCTCCCTCTCACGGACGGCTGTCGATGCGTCGTCTTGTCGGAGCCGGGTACGGCGCGTCTCGTCCGGGAGGCCGGGCCTCAACTCGCACGCTAGCAAACGTCCCCCGACAGGGTGAACGGTCCCCTGCGGCATACCCCGGTTGACCCGGTTACTGGCGGGTAGCATCCTAGGAGAGGTTACTGACCAGTACGTAACATGCTGACGGAGCGGGGCCATGGGTCATTACAAGAGCAACGTACGCGACCTCGAATTCAACCTGTTCGAGGTGTTCGGCCGCGGGGACATCCTGGGCACCGGCCGCTACGCCGACCTCGACGAGGACACCGCGCGCAGCATCCTGGACGAGGCGAACCGGCTGGCCACCGGCACACTGGCCGACTCGTTCGAGGACAGTGACCGCAACCCGCCGGTGTTCGACCCCGCCGCCGCCTCGGTGACCATGCCGGAGAGCTTCAAGAAGTCCTACCGGGCGCTGGTCGAGGGCGGCTGGGCGCAGATCGCGCTGCCGCCCGAGCTGAACGGCCCCGGCGTGCCGCCCAGCCTGGTGTGGGCGGTCTCCGAACTGGTCCTCGGCGCGAACCCGGCCGCCTTCATGTACGCAGGGGGCGCCAGCTTCTGCCACACCCTGTGGACGGTCGGCACCCCCGAGCAGAAGCGCTTCGCCGAGCTGGCCATCGAGCGCGACTGGGCCGCCACCATGGTGCTGACCGAGCCGGACGCCGGTTCCGACGTGGGCGCCGGCCGTACCAAGGCGATCAGGCAGCCGGACGGCACCTGGCACATCGAGGGCGTCAAGCGGTTCATCACCGGGGCCGAGCACGACCTGAGCGACAACATCGTCCACCTGGTGCTGGCCCGCCCCGAGGGCGCGGGGCCGGGCACCAAGGGCCTGTCGATGTTCGTCGTGCCGAAGTACCAGGTGGACCTCGAAACCGGCGAGCTGGGCGAGCGCAACGGCGTCTACGTGACCAACCTTGAGAAGAAGATGGGCCTGAAGGTTTCCACGACCTGCGAGCTGACCTTCGGCGAGCGGCACCCCGCGGTCGGTACGCTGGTCGGCGACGTGCACGAGGGCATCAAGCAGATGTTCCTGATCATCGAGCATGCCCGGATGACCGTCGGCACCAAGGCCATCGCCACCCTGTCCACCGGCTACCTCAACGCGCTGGCCTTCGCCAGGGAGCGGGTGCAGGGCGCGGACCTGACGCAGATGACCGACAAGACCGCCCCCCGCGTCACCATCGTCAACCACCCCGACGTACGGCGTGAGCTGATGATGCAGAAGACCTACGCCGAGGGCATGCGGGCCCTGGTGCTGCTCGCCGCGACCTACCAGGACGCCGTCCGGCTCGACCCGGACGACACGGCCGCGCACGCCATGAACGACCTGCTGCTCCCCCTGGTGAAGGGGGTCGGCTCGGAGCGCTCCTACGAGATGCTGACCCGCTCGCTACAGACGCTGGGCGGCTCGGGATACCTCCAGGACTACCCGATCGAGCAGTACATCAGGGACGCCAAGATCGATTCCCTTTACGAGGGGACGACCGCGATCCAGGGCATGGACCTGTTCTTCCGGAAGATCGTCCGCAACCAGGGCGGCGCGCTGCGCTCGCTGGTCGGCGAGATCGAGGCGTTCGCGACCTCCGAGGCGGGCAACGGCCGGCTGAAGGAGGCGCGCGGGCTGCTGGCCGAGGCCGTCGCCGACGTCACCGCGATGGGCGACACGATGACGCACTGGGCGCTGTCCTCGCTGGAGGCCCCCAGAGAGATCTACAAGGTCGGGCTGAACACCACCCGGTTCCTGCTGGCGCTGGGCGACCTGGTGATCGGCTGGCTGCTGCTCCGGCAGGCCGAGGTGGCGCTGACGGCGCTCGCCGACGGCGACACCGACCGGGCGTTCTACTCCGGCAAGGTGGCGGGGGCCGCGTTCTTCGCGCAGAACGTACTGCCCCGGCTGGCGGCCGAGCGCCGGGCGCTGGCCGCCACCGGGCTGGACCTGATGGACCTGCCTGAGGACGCCTTCTAGAACCGCTCGCGGCGGCCTGACCCGCGCTTAAGCCGGGTCAGGCCATCAGGGCGGGCAGAGTGCCCTCGTGCGTGGTGCGCAGGGTCTCGACGGGGATGTCCAGCACGCCGGGGATCGACAGCGCCGCGCCGCCCGTGGTGCCCAGCGTCGTGCAGGGCACCTCGTGCTTGCCGCACAGCGCGGCGAAGGCGTCGAACGACTCGGGGCGTACGGTGACCAGCGCCCGGCTCGCCGACTCGCTGAACAGCGCCACGAACGGGTCGTCGCCCGGCGGCAGGCTGACCGTCGCGCCGACCCCGTGGGCCAGGCACGACTCGGCCAGCGCCACCGCGAGCCCGCCGTCGGACAGGTCGTGCGACCCGGTCAGCAGGCCGCGCGCGGCGGCCTCGGTGAGGACGGTGGCCAGGGCCCGCTCGACCTCCGGCTGGAACCGCGGCGGCAGGCCGCCGAGGTGCCCGTGCTCGACATGCGCCCACTCCGAGCCGCCGAACTCCGCGGTCGTCTCGCCGAGCAACAGGACCCGCTCATCGGGGCCGGTGAACCCGTGCGGCACGCGCCGGCGTACGTCGTCGAGCACGCCGAGCACGCCCACGACCGGCGTGGGGTTGATGGCGGCCGACCCGGTCTGGTTGTAGAAGGACACGTTGCCGCCGGTGACCGGCACGCCGAGCGCCCGGCAGGCGTCGGCCAGCCCGCGTACCGCCTCGGCGAACTGCCACATGACCTCGGGGTCTTCCGGAGAGCCGAAGTTGAGGCAGTTGGTGACGGCGAGCGGGCGCGCGCCGGTGACGGCGACGTTGCGATAGGACTCGGCCAGCGCGAGCTGCGCCCCGCAGTAGGGGTCGAGCCGGGCGTACCGGCCGTTGCCGTCGGTGGCCAGGGCGATCCCCCGCACGGTCTCGGACGCGCCCGGCATGACCTCGCCGATGCGCAGCACGCCCGCGTCGGCGGGCTGGGCGAGCACCGTGTTGCCGCGCACGTATCGGTCGTACTGGCTCGTCACCCACTCCTTGGAGGCCAGGTTGGGCGAGCCGAGCAGGCGCAGCAGCGTCGCGCCGAGGTCGCCGGGGCGGGCCAGGCGGGACGGGTCGTCGGCGTTGAGAGCGTGCTGCCCGGCGGGCTCCGCGTAGGGCCGCTGGTAGACCGGCCCCTCGTCGGCGGCGGTGCCCGGCTCGATGTCCACGATGGTCTCGCCGTGCCAGGTCATCACCAGCCGTCCGGTGTCGGTGACCTCGCCGATCACCGTCGCCGGGATGTCCCACTTACGGCAGATCTCCATGAAGGCCGGGATGTCCGCGGGCGTGACGACCGCCATCATCCGCTCCTGCGACTCCGACATCAGGATCTCTTCGGGGCGCAGCCTGGGGTCGCGCAGCGGCACGAGGTCCAGCCGGACGTCCATCCCGCCGGTGCCCTTGGCGGCCAGCTCGGTGGTCGCGCAGGCGACGCCGGCCGCGCCGAGGTCCTGGATGCCGACGACCACGTCGGCCGCGAAGAGCTCCAGGCAGCACTCGATCAGCAGCTTCTCCATGAACGGGTCGCCGACCTGCACGCTCGGCCGCTTGGCCTGCGACTCGTCCTCGAAGGTCGCCGAGGCGAGCACGGACGCGCCGCCGATGCCGTCAGGGCCGGTGAGCGCGCCGAACAGGACGACCTGGTTGCCCGGCCCCGGCGCGGTGGCCAGCTTGATCTGGTCTTTCCGCAGCAGGCCGACGCAGAGCGCGTTGACCAGCGGGTTGCCGATGTAGCAGGGGTCGAACACGACCTCGCCGCCGATGTTGGGCAGGCCCAGGCAGTTGCCGTAGGAGCTGATGCCCTCGACCACGCCGGGCAGCACTCTGCGGGTGTCGGGCGCGTCGGCCGCGCCGAACCGCAGGGAGTCCATCACCGCGACGGGGCGGGCGCCCATGGACATGATGTCGCGCACGATGCCGCCGACGCCGGTGGCCGCGCCCTGGTGCGGCTCGACGTAGGAGGGGTGGTTGTGCGACTCGATCTTGAAGGTCGCCGCCCATCCGTCGCCGATGTCGACCACGCCCGCGTTCTCGCCCATGCCGACCAGCAGGGCCTCGGACTTGGGGGCCTTGGTGCCGAACTGCCGCAGGTGCACCTTGGAGGACTTGTAGGAGCAGTGCTCGCTCCACATGACGCTGTAGATGGCCAGCTCGCTGCTGGTGGGCCGGCGGCCGAGGATGTCGCGCACCCGCTGGTACTCGTCGTCCTTCATGCCCAGCTCGGCGTACGGCTGCGGCTCCTGCGGGGTCTCCGCGGCGCGGCCAACAGAGTCGATCATGCGTTCACCATGGTCTTGAGGAGGGACGTGAAAAAGCCGAGCCCGTCGGTGCCCGGCCCGCCGGTGAGGTCTTCCAGGGCGTGCTCGGGGTGCGGCATCAGGCCGACGACGTTGCCCGCCTCGTTGCTGACGCCCGCGATGTCGTTGAGCGAGCCGTTGGGGTTGCCCAGGTAGCGCACGACCACCCGGCCGCCGGACTCCAGCGCCGCCAGCGTCTCGGCGTCGGCCACGTAGCGGCCCTCGCCGTGCTTGATCGGGATCACGACCTCCTGGCCGCGGGTGTAGGCGGAGGTCCAGGCGGTGGCGGTGGACTCGATGCGCAGCCGCTGGTCACGGCAGATGTAGTGCAGGCCGGCGTTCTTCACCAGCGCGCCGGGCAGCAGGTGGGCCTCGCACAGGATCTGGAAGCCGTTGCAGGTGCCGAGCACCGGCAGCCCGGCGCGGGCCGCGGGCACCAGCTCGCCCATCAGCGGCGCGAACCGGGAGATGGCCCCGCAGCGCAGGTAGTCGCCGTAGGAGAAGCCTCCGGGGAGGAACACGGCGTCCACGCCGCGCAGGTCGGTGTCGGCGTGCCACAGCGGCACCGGCTCGGCCCCGGCGTGCCGTACGGCACGCGCGGCGTCCTGGTCGTCCAGTGTCCCCGGAAAAGTGACCACGCCCACACGGGCAGCACTCATCGCCGTATTTCCCCTCCGCGCACCAGGGCGCCGCCGACATGCTTGCGACATGAAGGCTACCCGCGGTCAGACAGCGGCCAGTGCCAGGTCTCGGCTCGCCGCCGCCTCCTCGTCCCAGGAAAGCCGTTTGCGCAGGTGGACCGTGGTGCCACGGCCAGGTTCACTGTTGAAGAAGATCTCATCGACGACCGCCTGCATGATCAGGATGCCGCGGCCGTTCTCCATGTCGGCGGGCGGATAGCGGTCGGGGACGACGGTCAGGCCGAGGCCCCTGTCGATGACCCGCAGATCGCAGCGGCCCTCCCCGATCGCGGCGAGCACCTGGTAGCGGTTGGCCGGCCCCCCGTGCCGTACCGCGTTGGCGCACGCCTCGGAGGCGGCCAGCAGGATGTCTGCGACGCAGGTCTCGGCCACGCCGAGCGAACGCAGGGCATCGCCCAACACTCGGCGGACCATCGGAATACCTACTGCATCTCGTGGAAGAGCCAGCGAGAACTCGATGTCCACCCGAGTCCCTCCCCGTCGCGGATCGTCACCTTGACAAGGCTTCCCCGAGAAATCGGGCCTAACCGCAAAATAACGCTGTTGTTATTTACTGTTGGTCAACCTGTGGGATTGTGGCACGTCCTGAGCCCGCTTTACGTCATGCTGTGCAAGCTTTGTGCGTCAAATGTGCTATTTTACTCCGCCGTCTCGCCCTCGACGCGAACGGTGAAGTCCTCGATCACGGGATTGGCCAGCAGGGTCTCGGCCATCTTTCGGATGTCCGCAAGCGCGGCCTCGTCGGCGGGGCCGTCCAGCTCGATCTCGAATCGCTTGCCCTGGCGTACCGCGGAGACCCCGGAGAACCCCAGGCGCGGCAGCGCGCGGGCGATGGCCTGCCCCTGCGGGTCAAGGATCTCGGGCTTCAGCATGACGTCGACGATGGCGCGCGCCACGGTGTTCCTCCAGGATGGGGCGGGGATGAGCGGCTCCAGGCTACTCCAGGCCGGGGGATGTGCCGAGCGGGCGGTACGAACGTGTGATGTGCCGCACATCGGGCACATCTGGAGCGGGCCACAGGGGAAGGACATGAAGTGGACGCATGAAGTGGACAGGGCTCGGGTCTTGCGCACCCCGCTGTGGCCTCTGCCACGATGTGCACATACGCGCACGGCCCACAACCATCTGGGACGTACGTGTGGGCAACCGGCCGAATGTGGATGGCGATCCCATCCGCCCGGCCCCGAGCGTACAGGAGCGGCACGTGACGACCGACGCCTCTCACGACTTCACCAGACCGAACACAGGGGCGTTCTCCCCGGCGAACACGGGGACGGACGAACCCCCTCTCGTCCAGCTTCTCACCCCCGAGGGCGAGCGGGTCCACCACCCCGACTACGACATCGATCTGACCCCGGACGAGGTCAAGAGCCTCTACCGCGACCTGGTCATGGTCCGCCGCGTCGATCTGGAGGCGGTCTCGCTCCAGCGGCAGGGCGAACTCGGGCTCTGGGCCTCACTGCTCGGCCAGGAGGCCGCGCAGGTCGGCTCCGGCCGGGCGCTGACCAACGCCGACATGGCCTTCCCCACCTACCGCGAGCACGGTGTCGCCTGGTGCCGCGACGTGGACCCGGTCAAGCTGCTCGGCATGTTCCGCGGCGTGAACCACGGCGGCTGGAACCCGGCCGAGCACAACTTCCACCTCTACACGATCGTCATCGGCACCCAGACCCTGCACGCCGTCGGCTACGCCATGGGCATGCAGCGCGACGGCGCGGTCGGCGAGGACGGTTCGGCCACCATCGTGTACTTCGGCGACGGCGCCACCTCCCAGGGCGACGTCAACGAGGCGTTCACCTGGGCCAGCGTGTTCAACGCGCCGGTCGTGTTCTTCTGCCAGAACAACCAGTGGGCGATCTCCGAACCGCTGGAGAAGCAGACCCGCATCCCCCTCTACCGGCGGGCCAGCGGCTTCGGCTTCCCCGGCGTCCGGGTGGACGGCAACGACGTGTTCGCCTGCCTCGCGGTGACCACGCAGGCGCTCAAGGCCGCCCGCGAGGGCCAGGGCCCCACCCTGATCGAGGCGTTCACCTACCGGATGGGCGCGCACACCACCTCCGACGACCCGACCCGGTACCGGGTCGCCACCGAGCTGGAGGCGTGGAAGCTCAAGGACCCGATCGAGCGCGTCAAGGCGTACCTGTTCAAGAACCGGCTCGCCGACCAGGACTTCTTCGACGCCGTGGACACGGAGGCCGACGCCCTCGGCCGCGACGTGCGCAAACGATGTCTGGAGCTGCCCGACCCCGACCCGCTGGCGATGTTCGAGCACGTCTACTCCGAGCCGCACGCGCTGACGGCGGAGGAGCGCGACCAGTTCGCCGCCTACCTGGCGGGATTCGACGACGCGGCCGGAGGTGAGACCCGATGACCACGCTCAGCCTGGGCAAGGCGATCAACGAGAGCCTGCGCAAGGCCATGGAGGACGACCCGAAGGTCCTGGTCATGGGCGAGGACGTCGGCAGGCTCGGCGGCGTGTTCCGGGTCACCGACGGGTTGCAGAAGGACTTCGGCGAGGATCGTGTCATCGACACCCCGCTGGCCGAGTCCGGCATCGTCGGCACCGCGATCGGCCTCGCGCTGCGCGGCTACCGGCCGGTGTGCGAGATCCAGTTCGACGGGTTCGTGTTCCCGGCGACCAACCAGATCATCACCCAGCTCGCGAAGATGCCGATGCGCTCGCTCGGCGCGCTCAAGCTGCCCGTGGTGATCCGCATCCCCTGCGGCGGCGGCATCGGCGCGGTCGAGCACCACAGCGAGTCGCCCGAGGCGTACTTCACGCACACCGCCGGCCTGCGCGTCGTCGCCTGCTCCAACCCGGTGGACGCGTACTCCATGCTCCAGCAGGCCATCCGCTGCGACGACCCGGTGATCTTCTTCGAGCCCAAGCGGCGTTACTGGGACAAGGCCGACGTGGACATCTCCGGCGCGGAGGACTGGAAGCCGCTGGACAAGGCGTCCGTCGTGCGGCGGGGTGACGACCTCACCATGCTCGCGTACGGGCCGATGGTGAAGACCTGCCTGGAGGCCGCTGCCGCCGCCGAGGAGGACGGGCGGTCCATCGAGGTGGTGGACCTGCGTTCGCTCAACCCTCTGGACACCGCGACGCTGGTCGAGTCGGTCGGCCGTACCGGGCGGTGCGTGGTGGTCCACGAGGCCCCCATCTACAGCGGTTTCGGCGCCGAACTCGCGGCGCGGCTCACCGAGCCGTGCTTTTACCGGCTGGAGGCCCCGGTGATCCGCGTGGGCGGGTTCTCCACGCCCTACCCGC
>NZ_POUA01000198.1 GCF_003236385.1 Spongiactinospora gelatinilytica | reverse complement strand
GCCCATGCGGATCGTGGCCCGTCCGGCGGCCGCGGCCGACCCTGCGACCCTGCGCGCGGCGGTGCCCACCGTACGCCGCGCCTGCTCCCAGCCACCTCTCACGCATCCAGTCTTACCCGAAGCCCGCCCGCCTTGTTCGGTACGGCAGGCCGTGCGACACGCCGCGTGACGACCTGTATGGGCGGGGCACGTCGTCGGCACCGCTCGCGATGGGTGAAAATGGAGTGTGAACTGGCGAGCCAACACCATCAGCCCGCGCGGCCCGCAGCGTCGGCGGCAGGCGGGGGTGGTCTCGTGAGCCGCACCCGGACCCGCGTCCCGCCCGCCGATCCCGCCTGCGTGGCGGCGCTCGACCTGGCCCGAGCGGCCGCCGAAGAGATCGCCAGGCCCGGCGAGGTCGGCGACCACCTGGGGTTCGAGGCGGAGGCCGACCGCACGGGCACCCACTCCTTCGTCTGTCTCGACCGCGCCTACCGGGGCTGGCGGTGGGCCATCACGGTCACCCGCGCCTCGCGGGCCAAGGTCGTCACGGTCAGCGAGACCGTGCTACAGCCGGGGCCCGACGCCCTCCTCCCACCCGAGTGGGTGCCGTGGAGCGAGCGGCTGCGTCCCGGCGACCTCGGCGTGGGCGACCTGCTGCCCACGTCCGCCGACGACGACCGGCTGGCCCCCGGCTTCACCGAGACCGCAGAAGACACCGACCGGCAGATGATCTTCGAGCTGGGGCTGGGCCGGGCCAGGGTGCTCTCGCCCAGCGGCCGCGACCGCGCGGTGCGGCGGTGGCACTCCGGGGAGTCCGGCCCGCACACGCCGATCGCGCACGCCGCGCCCGCGCAGTGCTCGACCTGCGGGTTCTACTGGCCGCTGGCGGGCGTGCTGCGGCTCGGGTTCGGCGTGTGCGCCAACGAATACGCCCCCGACGACGGCCGGGTGGTCTCCGCCGACCACGGGTGCGGCGCCCACTCCGAGGCGCCCGCCGGGCCGCCGCCCATCGAGCAGACCTTGCCGATCCTTGACGACCTGGGCTTCGACCTCATGGAGGACAAGCCCGACCAAGAGGAGGCCGCGCCCGACCTCGCCGGTTCGGTGGACGAGTCGGCCTCGGAGCCGCTCGGTCACTCGTGACCGGCCTGCCCGCCGTACGGCACGCCCGCCCTGCGGCGGGGCAGGCCGCGAGCGTCGCCACCCGGCCCTCGACACCCCCCCGACGAGATCGTGAGCTGGCACCTGCATGAGCGACATCACCGACATCTTTGACACCGCCGGCGTCCGCGCCACCGTGCTGGCCGCCTGGTCGGCCTCACCGGCGCGGTTCCGCGAGGACGCCAACGCCGAGGAGGACTTCGCGCTCGGCGGCTACCACGACCGGCTGATCGTGGAGCTGGCCCAGAACGCCGCCGACGCGGCGCTGCGCGGCGGTGTCTCCGGCAGGCTGCGGCTGACGCTGCGCGACGGGGTGCTGATCGCCGCCAACACCGGCGCGCCGCTCGACTCCGGCGGCGTGGAGGGCCTGTCCACCCTGCGGGTGTCCGCCAAACGTGACCAGACCGGTACCGCGGGCCGGTTCGGCGTCGGTTTCGCCGCCGTGGTGTCGGTGTGCGACGCGCCGGAGATCGGGTCCTGGGCCAGCGGCGCGGTCCGCTGGTCGCGTGAGCAGACCGCCGAGCTGGTCGCGGCCGAGCCCGCGCTCGCGGGCGTGCTGGCCGAGCGCGGCGGGCACGTGCCGCTGCTGCGCCTGCCGTTCCCCGCCGACGCGATCGACGTGCCCGAGGGCTTCGACACGGTCGTACGCCTGCCGCTGCGCGACAAGACCGCCGAGGAGGCGGTGCGGCGGATGCTGGCCGAGACCAGCCCCGCGCTGCTGCTCGGCATGCCCGCGCTGGCCGCCATCGAGGTCGAGCTGGACGGCGAGCTGCGCACGGTCGCCGCCGACGGGTGGCACGTCGTGTCCGCGTCCGGCGACTTCACGCCCGCGCAGGTGGCCGAGTTGTTCGCCGACCGGCCGACCGAGGAGCGCGCCCGGCCGTACTGGCAGGTGCGCTGGGCGGTGCCCGGGTCCGGGGGGCCGCTGCCCGCGTCCGTGCCCGGCGTGGTCCACGCGCCGACGCCCAGCGATGAGCCGCTGGACCTCCCGGCGCTGCTGATCGCGAGCTTCCCGATGGCCACCGACCGGCGGCACGTGGCGCGCGGGCCGCTGGCGGAGTTCCTGATCGAGCGCGCCGCCGAGCTGTACGTCGAGCTGCTGGAGTCGCTGCCGCGCAGCCCCAAGGTGCTGGACCTGGTGCCGGGCCTGATGGGCAAGAGCGAGCTGGACGCCGAGATCCGCCGGGCCATCCTGCGCAGGCTGCCCGACGCCCCGCTGCTGCCCGCGCTCTCCCCGCCCGCCGGTGGCGACGGGCTCGTCGTGGCGGGCCGCGAGGCCGCCGTGGTGGCCGGGTCCGCGGAGTTCCTGGAGCTGGTCGCGCCCATGGTGCCCGGCCTGCTGCCGGCCGACTGGCCGCCCAGGCATCCCGCGCTGATCACGCTCGGGGCGCGCCGGATCGACCTCGCCGACGTGATCGACATGCTGTCCGGCGAGGCCGTCGAGGACAAGGACCCGTCCTGGTGGCGGTCTCTGTACGACGTGCTGCCCGCCGACGACCCCGAGGCGGCCGGTTCGCTGCCGGTGCCGCTCGCGGACGGCCGCCTGGTCCGCGGCCCGCGCGGCACGCTGCTGCTGTCGGACGGCTCGTCGCTCGACCCGGCCGTGCTGGTGCCGCTCGGCCTGCGGGTGGTCCACCCGGAGGCCGCGCACCCGGTGCTGCTGCGGCTCGGCGCGGCCGAGGCGACCCCGCGCACCGTGCTGGAAGACCCGCTGACCAAGGCCGCGGTCTCGGAGTCCCTGGACAGCCCCGACTCCGAGCCGGTCGCGCAGGCCGTGCTGGCGCTGGTCGACGCGGCCGGGCTGCCCCCCGGCGACGCGCCGTGGCTGGCGGAGCTGGCGCTGCGCGGCGCCGACGGCGAGCTGTACCCGGCGGGCGAGCTGCTTCTGAAGGAGGGCGCGCTCGCCGCGGTGGTCGACCTCGACGACGCGCCGTTCGGCACCGCCGCGCCCGAGCTGGTCGAGCGGTACGGCCCGCGGGTGCTCGCCGCGGCCGGCGTGCTGGACGGCTTCGCCGTGGCCAACGACGCCGACGTGCTGCTCGACCCCGACGAGTGCGACCACGACCTCGACGGTGAGGACGACTGGCTGGACACCGTGCTCGACCTGCTGCCCGATCTCGACGTGCCGCCGGTCGCGCCGGAGTTCTCGGCGATCCGCGACCTCGAATACGTCGCCGACTGGCCGGCCGCGCTCGCCCTGCTGACCCGCCCGCCGCTGCGGGCCGCGCTGGCCCCGCTGCGGGTGCTGGCCGGGGGCGAGGTCGTGGAGGTCCCCTCGTACACCGCGTGGTGGCTGCGCACGCATCCGGTGCTCGGCGGCCGGCTGCCCAGTTCGCTGCGGGTGCCCGGGGCCGACGCCCTGCTGTACGGCCTGTACGGCGAGGCCCCGCCTGGTCTCGACGCCGCCGCCCTCGCCATGATCGGCGTCCGTGCCACCCTGTCCGACCTGCTGGCCGGGCACGGTGGCCCGGAAGAACTGCTCGACCTGCTCGCCGACCCCGAGCGGCCGGTGGACCGCGCCCAGTTGCGGGCGCTGTGGACGGCCCTGGCCGGGGTGGAGCCGGAGCGGGTGGCCCCGCCGCGTGCCGTGCGCGCGGTGCTCGACGGTGAGATCGTGGTGGCCGACGCCGACGCCGACGAAGGCGGCCCGGTGGTCGTGGAGGCCCCCGACCTGCTGCCGCTGGTCGCCGGCCGGCCGCTCGTGCTCGCCCCGTTCGACCTGGCGGAGTCCCTGTCGGAGCTGCTGGACCTGGAGCTGGCCGGGGAGGCCGTCACCGGCACGGTGACCTCGTCCGGCCAGACCCGCCCGGTCCCGCCGCAGGTGCGCTCGCTGCTCCCGGCCGCCCCGCAGACCTACGTCGAGCACGAGACGCTGCTGGTGGACGGCGTGGTGGCGGCCTGGCGCTTCCACGAGGGTGTGGTCCACGCCTCCGGAGTGGACGGCCTGGCCAGGGGGCTGGCCTGGGCCACCGGCCAGTGGGGCGACCGGCTCGCCGTGGCCGCCCTGCTCCGCGACCCCGACGCCGTCCCCCTTCTCCTGGCCGAAGCCGACCTCGACGCCCAGGGCGGCTGACCGAATTCGATCACCCCGCGTGTCGGCCTCGCGACCGAGAGATCATGGACATGATCGCCGGTAACGCGTATAAAGACATGTACGACAAACGGGGAAAGAACCTTGTGCTCCCCAATGCCGGGTGTTCCGTAGCCGCACCTGCGGGCGTCCGGTGGCATTGCAGGTCCGAGCCACTGCAATTGCCGTAGCGTCGACTTCGCGCCCATCTCGGATTACCACCTTTCACCCGTTGGCCGCCGCACCGGCCCGCTGCCGTCATGCGCCCCCGCGCATGATCGGCCGGACGTTCCGTCATGCCCGAACAACGACCGCCAAAGGAACTTCGCCATGCGCAAAATCAGTTGACTGGCCGCCGTCGCGGCATTCACATTCACGTTCGCATCAACCTCGCTCTCCCCGGCGGCAGCCACGACGGCCTGGGAGCCTCCGCCCGGATACACCTTCGAGAAATCCTACTTCGGGGGCAGCGCAAGCGGGTGGTGCGATCAGGTCGGAATGGAAGGCGTGCAGAGCGGCAAGTGGATCGCCTACCTGTGTCACGACGTGATGCGCAGACACGCCGATATCCACTTCCTTTACGGGGATCTGTATGTGAAGAAGGAAGCGGCCGGGCCCGGCCACTGAGGCCGTGGCGGCTCTGACGGGCCGCACTTCATAGAGCGGGACCAGAACCAGGCCGGCCTTTTCGCATGGCCGAAATCGTGACCGCCGGCCGTTCATCGTTCTGGCCCATCGCAAGATCCAGTCATCGTGGCTTTCGCCGCACGAACCCGAGAAGGGTGTCATGAGCTTGGTTTCGCGACTCAAGAAACAGCCCACCACCATCGCGCTGATCGCCGCGCTCACGGCGACCTGCCTGGTCGGGCCCGCCCAGCCCGCGACGGCGGGAGCGGGAGCGGCCTCGATCCCGGTGGCCGCGCCGGCACGGGCCGCGGCCCCCGCGCACTCCACCACCGAACTCGTCGGCGGCGTCCTCTTCGGGGTCGGGCCGGTGGCGGAGGAGGTGGACGCCACCGTCGAACTGCCGCCCGGGATCTCCCCGGCCGACTACGAGCGGGCCGTCTCGTCGTTCGTCGACGGCTCGTCGTGCTGGCGGTGTTCCTGGGATCGGTGCGGAACGCTCTCGTCCCCGAGTCGAGCCGGCAGAGCTTCCAGCCCCTTCGTGACGTGATCCCGCAGGGCTGGGCCTTCTTCACCAAAAGCCCGCGCGGCTACACCTTCAAGGTCATGGGCCTGCGCGGTGGCGCTCACGTCCAGTTGTCCAGAAGATCCCAGGCGGACGCCGTCTGGCTCTTCGGCGCCGACCGGATGATGCGCTCGGAGGAGTATGAGATCTCCACATTGGTCAAGGACAGCACGTCGGGCCGCTGGACCCCGTGTGGCGCCGATGACACCGAAGGATGCCTCACCGGCATCGACGCCGCCGACTTCGCCAAGGCGGTGACCGTCGTGAACCGAATCGAGGCCCCCGCTTCTGCGGCCCGGTGACCCTGCTTCGGAAGAAGCCCGTCCCCTGGGCCTGGGCCGGTAAGCGGGAGAGCATGCCGCAGGAGTACCTGCACGAGGGGCGTGTGTGCACCGGGGTGACGGATCGGATCGGCCTGTTCTGCCTGGTCCCGCCGACGACCGGAGCCCTCACCGCCGCCAAGCCGGCGGCGGCCGTGGTACTGGTGTGGGTGGCCGGCGGATGGCGGCCCCGGCTGTCGGCGATTCCGCACTGGTGGGTGTGCTTCAGTTTCTCCACCAGCAGCAACATCATCGACGGCGGGGACCAGGTCGCGGCGATCACGTCGCTGCTGCTGATCCCGATCTGCCTGACCGACGGCCGCAGGTGGCACTGGAACCGCTGCACGGCGGGATCGCCCTGACCTTGGGCCTGCTCTCGTTCGCCGGGACCATGTGCGCGGTGCTGCTGCTGTTCCTGCGGCGTCCGCAGGACGGCGGGCCGCTCTTTCCGCCGTCCCTTGTCACGGCCGCCGCCATGGCCGCGCGAACGTCAGGTCAGTCGGTGAAGAAGGTCTGGAGGTGGCGGTTGACCGGTGTCGGGCAGTCGAGCTGAGGGGCGTGGCCGCAGCCCTCCAGGATGTGGGTCTGGTCGTTGGGCAGCAGGTCGGCGAAGCGCTGGGCGCGTTCGACCGGCTGGACGGTGTCCTGCTTGCCCCACAGCACCAAGGTCGGGGTTTTGGTGGAGGGGAGGGCGCTTTCGGTCTTCGACCAGTCCAGGCGGCGTTCCAGCAGTACCGTGGCACGGATGTTGGACTCGAAGGTCGAGGGCGCCCACCACTCGTCCAGCAGGTCCTCGGTGATCAGTTTCTTGTTGACCATCATCGCCTCGGCCGTGGACCGGGCCATCGAGCGCCCGGACGCCAGCTTGACCGCCAGTTCGCCGACCGCCGGCACCTTCAGCGCCTCCCACATCCAGGTCCCCGGCAGGTCCAGCCCGGTGGCGTCCAGCAGGGCCAGCTTGGCGACCCGGTCGGGGTGGCGCTGGGCGAAGGCCAGGGCCCAGCCGCCGCTCCAGGAGTTGCCCGCCAGCGCGGCCTGCCGCACTCCGACGGCGTCCATGAAGGAACCGATGGCGGACGTCATGGCGTCCAGGTCGTAGCCGAAGTCGGGGTCCTTCAGGCTGGTGTAGCCCTGGCCCGGCAGATCGACGACGTAGACGGTGTGGTCCTTGGCGAGTACGCCGACCTGCTCCTTCCAGCCGATCACCGAGGTTCCGCCGGGCGAGATAAGGATCACCGGCGAGCCGGTGCCCGCCTTGATGTAGTGGAATCGGGCGATCGGGGTGTCGGCGTATCGAGAGCCCATCTTCGCCAGGTAGGAGGAGCGGAAGTCCGCTTCGGCGGGTTGCCAGCCGTACGCGCCGAACAGCAGTGCGGCCACCAGTACCGCGAGCACGCCCAGCACCCAGCGCCGGAGCCCTCTCCTGCGGCGTGGGCGGGTCGCGGTGGCAGGCGGCCGTTCGTCAAGTCGAGTCATGATCGGTCCCTCGTATCACTCGTCGCTACCCAGACAGATGGGCGCGCGGCGACCGGTGTGACAGGCCATACCTGTGATCGCGCTCACGGCGGGACCCGCTCTTGTGCTACCCGGACGCCGGAGGGACGGCGGTGCTGGGCTCGATGGGCTGCTCGTCCGGCGGGATGGTGGGCGCGACGCGATCGCGGCGGCGGATGTACCAGAGGCCGAACACCCCGCCGACCAGTCCCGCCACGCAGGTCCAGGGCCACCAGGCGGCGGCCCCGGCGGGCGGGGCGACCAGTAGGACGACCAGGGCCACCGCCCAGAGGGCCATGCCGGCGAGGATCGCCTTGGTGTCGTCGGTCCGCAGCGGCTCCAGCTCCGGCCGCTGGGGCGGGGCCGGGGTGTGCTCGGAGCGCGGTGCCGGGTTCACACGCTCCAGCCTAGGCGACACGCGGGCAGGCGGTGGGCGAGCTACGAGTTCATCTCGGTACCATCAAACACCCTATGTCCCCCTTTTTCCCTTTGATTGTGACTGCGACGCTGCGCCCGTGAACGACACCACCACCCTCGCCCCTGCCCGCCCTCGCGGCGCCCTCGACCGTTTCTTCCAGATCAGTGACCGCGGCTCGACCGTGGCCGCCGAGGTACGTGGCGGGCTTGCGACCTTCTTCACGATGGCCTACATCGTGGTGCTCAACCCGATCATCATCGGCGCCGCGGCCGACGGCACCGGCCAGTACCTCGGCGACGGCAACGCCCCGAACCTCCCCCTGGTCGCCGCCGCGACCGCCTTCGTGGCCGGCGTGCTGACGATCGTCATGGGCGTGGTGGCCAGGGTTCCGTTCGCCCTGGCGACCGGGCTCGGCCTGAACGCGTTCCTCGCCTACGCCATCGCCCCCCATATGAGCTGGGAGGACGCGATGGGCCTGGTGGTGCTCGAAGGGCTGGTCATCCTGGTGCTCGTGCTGACCGGCTTCCGGGTGGCGGTGTTCAACGCCATCCCGCCGTCGCTGAAGACCGCGATCAGCGTCGGCATCGGCCTGTTCATCGCGCTGATCGGGTTCGTGGACGCGGGCTTCGTCCGCCGTACGGCGGGCGGTTCGGTACCGGTGCAGCTCAGCGTGGCCGGGACCGGATCGCTGAGCGGCTGGCCCACCTTGGTGTTCGTGATCGGCCTGCTGGCCACCGCGTTCATGGTGGCCCGGCGGCTCAAGGGCGCGATCCTGATCGGCATCCTCGGGACCACCGTGGTCGCCGTGGTCGTGGAGGCCATCGCGGGCCTCGGTACGCAGGTCGTCGGCGGCAAGCCGGCCGACCCGAACGCCTGGGCCATGGTCGCGCCCGGCATCCCCGACCAGATCGCGAGCCTGCCCGATCTGTCGCTGCTGGGGCAGTTCAGCCTGTTCGGCGCGTTCGACGTGGCGAGCGTCGGCGTGGTGACGGCGGTGCTGTTCGTGTTCACGCTGCTGCTGGCCGACTTCTTCGACACCATGGGCACGGTCGTCGGCGTCGGCCGCCAGGCCGGGCTGGTCGGCAAGGACGGCACGCTGCCGCGCACCAAGGAGATCCTGCTGGTCGACTCGCTCGCCGCCGCGGCGGGCGGCGCGGGCTCGGTCTCCTCCAACACCACCTACGTCGAGTCGGCGGCCGGGGTCGGCGAGGGCGCGCGTACCGGGCTGGCCAGCGTGGTCACCGGGGTGCTTTTCCTGCTGGCCATGTTCTTCGCGCCGCTGACCGAGATCGTCCCGGCCGAGGCGGCGGCCCCCGCCCTCGTGATCGTCGGCTTCCTGATGATGACCCAGGTCAAGGACATCGACTTCGGCGACTACGAGATCGCCATCCCGGCGTTCCTGACGATCGTGCTGATGCCCTTCACGTACTCGATCACCGCGGGGATGGGCGCGGGCTTCGTCAGCTTCATCGTGATCAAGGCGCTGCGCGGCCGGGCGCGCGAGGTCCACCCGCTGCTGTGGGTGGTGGGCGCGCTGTTCCTGGTGTACTTCACCGTCGAGCCGATCAAGTCGCTTCTCGGCGCGTAGTGCCGGGCCGTCTCTGTACCCTCGGGAGGTGCCTGGGCTGCGAAGACTCCTGGAGGAATAGGTTGAGAGCGTATATAGTTAGCAAAGGTAATGACTCATGCTAACGAACCAAGCCAAGAGCGACGCCGCGAACCTGCGCAGCGACGCCGGCCTGGCGTCCGCGCTCCGCGTGTCGCTGGCCCGGTTGAATCGCCGGTTGCGGCGGCAGGCCACCGTAAACTCACTGACCCCCAGCCAGTTCGCGGCCCTGGCGGCCATCGAGTACCACTCCGGGATAACCCCCGGCGAACTCGCCGAACTGGAGAAGATGCAGCCGCCCTCAATGACACGAGTGATCGCCGCGCTGGACGAGCGCGGCCTGGTCGTGCGAACCGCGCACCCGACCGACCGGCGTCAGGTCTCGGTGAGCGTGACCGAGGCCGGATCGGCGCTGTTGAAGGAGGAACGCCGCCGCAAGGAGGCGTGGCTGACCCAGCGCCTGAAAGAACTGACCGCGGAGGAGCGGTCGGTGCTGCGGGCGGCGGCGCCGATTCTGGAGAAGCTCAGCAGGATCTGACCTCCTCGGGCGCGGTCGCCGACTCCGTCTCAGGCGCGGTGGACGACTCCACCGAGCTCGCGGAGGACGAACCGGAGGAACCCGGCGCGGCGGCATCCGTGCGCGAGGCCGCCGCGGGCAAGGTACGTCGTTGGTCGCACCGTCCGTGGTCACGTCGCAGGGCCGCGGCCAGGGAAGCCACCGCGCGTGAGGTGCAGGCGATCGAGTCCGGCACGGCGCAGGCCGTACCGGCGGCCAAGAAGCGCAACGGCGGGATGTTCCGCTCGCTGCGCAGCCACAACTTCCGCCTGTACGCCTCCGGCGGCATCATCTCCAACGTCGGCACCTGGATGCAGCGCACCGCCCAGGACTGGCTGGTACTCGAACTCACCAACGGCAGCGCCGCCGCCCTCGGCGTCGCCACCGCCCTTCAGTTCGCCCCCCAGCTGGTGCTCGGCATGTGGGGCGGCGTACTCGCCGACCGCTACGCCAAGCGGCCGATCCTGATCACCGCGCAGTCCCTGATGGGTGTGCTCGCGCTGACGCTCGGCCTGCTCACCGTGACCGGCACCGCCCAGGTCTGGCACGTCTACACGATGGCCCTGCTGGTCGGCGTGATCTCCTGCCTCGACATCCCGACCAGGCAGGCGTTCGTGGTCGAGATGGTCGGCAGGGACAACCTGGCCAACGCGCTGGCGCTGAACAGCTCGATCTTCAACCTGGCCCGCGTGGTGGGCCCGGCGCTGGCCGGCCTGCTGATCTACGCCCTCGGCGGCACCGGGCCGATCTTCCTGCTCAACTCCCTGACGTTCGCCGGAGTGATCGCCAGCCTGCTGCTGATGCGCCGCGCCGAACTGCGCACCGCCGAACCGGTGCCGCGCGCCAAGGGCCAGTTGCGCGCCGGGCTGCGCTACGTGCTCGACCGCAGGGAACTGCTGACCCCGATTCTGCTGATCGCGTTCATGTCGATGTTCGCGCAGAGCTTCATGATGTCCATCGCGCTGATGGCCAAGGAGGTCTACCAGGCGGGCGCGTCGTCGTTCGGCCTGGCCTCCAGCGGCTTCGCGGTGGGCGCGCTGGGCGGCGCGCTGCTCGCCGCCCGCCGGGTACGGCCGGGCCGGCGCCTGCTCATCGGCGGCGCACTGGCCTTCGGGGTGACCCAGATCGTGGCCGGGCTCGCCCCCTGGTACATCTCCTACGTCGTCCTGCTGGTGCCCGCCGGGATCGCCCTGATCACCGTCAACACCGCCGCGAACGCCATCGTCCAGCTCGCCACCTCCGCCGAGATGCGCGGCCGGGTCATGGGGATCTACTTCCTGGTGTTCACCGGCGGCGCCCCGATCGGCGCGCCGCTGATCGGCTGGGTCTCCGAGCTCGGCGGTCCGCGCATCGGCGTGGTCATCGGTGGCATCATGACCCTGGTCGGCACCGGGCTCGCCGTGCTGCTGGCCAACGCGATCTTGCGCCGGAGGGGTTCGCATGCGGTTGTTCGCGGCGCTGCTGCCACCGCCGGAAGCGCTCGATGAGCTGGCCGGCGCGCTCGCCCCGCACCTGGACGACTGGCCCGACCTGCGCTGGCTGACCAGGGACAACTGGCACCTCACCCTGTCGTTCTTCGGTGAGGTGCCGGACCGCGCGCTGCCCCGCCTTTCGGTACGGCTGGCCCGCGCCGCCTGCCGCTACCCGCCGGTGACACTGTCGTTCACCGGGGCGGGCGCGTTCCCTTCGGCCAGGCGCGGGCGGGTGGTCTGGTACGGCCTGGCCGGGCCGGTCGGGCGGCTCACCAAGCTGGCCGCCTCGCTCGCCGCCGGAGCCCGCCGGGCGGGCGCGACGCAGGTGGACGAGAAGCCGTTCCGCCCGCACCTGAGCGTGGCCAGGGCGCGGGCGGAGGTCGACGTGCGTCCTCTGGTCAGCGCGCTGGCGGCGTTCGAGGGCATGTTCTGGGACGCCCCGGAGGTCCACCTGGTGCGCAGCCACCTGGGGGCGCGGGTGCGGTACGAGACCGTGGAGTCGTGGCCACTTGGCGGGACCACCCGGGGCGGGGGCTAGGCTCACGTAACGTGGATCGTCCCAGAAGGTGGTTGCTGCCCACGGTGCTCGCCGTGCTGGTGCTCATCGTGGTGCTCGGCGCGCTGCTGACCTGACCGCGTGCTCGGTGTGCCTGACTACCAGGCCCAGTCCTCCGGTGCCGTCTGGTAGCCGGGGAAGATCTCGTCGAGGCGGGCGAGCGCCTTCTCGTCCAGCTCGACGTCCAGAGCCTTGACCGAGTCGGCCAGTTGCTCCTCGGTGCGCGGCCCCACGATCGGCCCCGTAACGGCGGGCTGCCTGAGCAGCCAGGCCAGCGCGACGTGCGCCGGCTCGTGGCCGATCTCATCACAGAACGCCTCATAGCGCTCGATCTTCTCGCGGTGCTTGTCCAGCTCGTCGGTCACCCGCTCGTTGGCCGTACGGCCCTTGTCGGTCTTCCGCAGTACGCCGCTGAGCAGGCCGCCCGCGAGCGGGCTCCACGGGATGACGCCGAGCCCGTAGTTTTCACAGACCGGGAGCACCTCCAGCTCGGCCTTGCGGTGGACGAGGTTGTAGTGCGTCTGCTCGGAGACCAGCCCGAAGAAGCCCCGCCGCTCGGCCCGCTCCTGAGCCTTGGCGATGTGCCAGCCCGCGAAGTTGGAGGACGCGGCATAAAGGATCTTGCCCTGCTGCCGGAGCACCTCCATGGCCTCCCAGAACTCCTCGAACGGGGTGTCCCGGTCGATGTGGTGGGCCTGGTAGATGTCGATGTGGTCGGTCTGCAACCGCTTCAGCGAGGCGTCACAGGCCAGCCGGATGCGCCGCGCCGACAGCCTGCCGTCGTTGGGCCACTCGCTCTCCGACTGGTAGACCTTGGTCGCCACCACCGTCTTCTCCCGGCGGCCACCACCCTGTGCGAACCAGCTCCCGATGATCTCCTCGGTGCGGCCCCAGCCCGCCTGCCAGCCGTAGGTGTCGGCGGTGTCGAAGAAGTTGATGCCCAGCTCGTGGGCGCGGTCCATGATGGCGAAGGACTCGTCCTCCTGCGTCACCGGTCCGAAGTTCATCGTGCCGAGGCAGAGCCTGCTCACGGAAAGACCGCTGCGGCCGAGATTCACATATTGCATGGGGTAAGCCTAAGGACCTGGAGCGCACTCCAGGCGATGGGCTCCGGCCACGTCACGAGCGGACGGGGGTTGTGCGGGGCATGATGGGCGGCATGGGGGTATTGATCCGCGCGGCCTCAACCGCACCGCTCGCCGTACTCGCACGGACCGTGCTGGTACTCCTTGTGGCGCTGGGCGTGTCGGCGCCGGGGCTCGCCTGGGCTGCCGCTGATGACAGGGAACGGCTGGTGTTCCGCATCAAGGACCCGCGGATCACCGAGTCCAGCGGCCTCGCCACCTCGCCGACCCACCGCGGCATCGTCTACACCCACAACGACAGCGACGCGGGCCCCGTCTTCTACGCCATCGGCCCGCGCGGCACCACCCGCGCGACCTTCCGGCTGAGCGGCGCGGAGGCCCGAGACTGGGAGGGCATGGCCGCCACCGTCGATCCGCAGACCGGGCGCGGCGTGCTGTGGTTCGCCGACATCGGCGACAACATGGACGGCGCCTGGCCCGACATTTCCGTCTATCGCGTCCTCGAACCCACCCGAATGCGCGACGCCACACTCCCCGCCACCCGCTACCGCTTCCGGTACAAGGACGGCGCGCGCAACGCCGAGGGCCTGATGGTCAACCCGCGCACGGGCCGCCTCTACATCGTGAGCAAGGAGTTCGGCGGCTCGGTGTACGCGGCGCCGCGCCGGCTCAGCACCACAAAGACCAACGTCCTGCGCCGGATCGGCTCCGCGCCGATGATGGCCACGGACGCGGCCTACGCCCCTGACGGGTCCGGCTACGTCATCCGTACCTACTTCTCGGCGAACATCTACGACGCGTCCGGCAACTCCCTCGGCAGGCTCTCCATGCCGGCGGCGGACCAGGCCGAGTCCATCACGTACACGCGCGACGGCGCCGCCGTACTGACCGGTTCGGAGGGCCCGAACAGCCCCGTCCACCGCGTCCCCCTC
>NZ_POUA01000197.1 GCF_003236385.1 Spongiactinospora gelatinilytica | reverse complement strand
GTGATCGACAGTGGGGTGGACGGGGACATTCCGGAGTTGCGCGGCAGGGTCATCGACGGGCCTGATGTGAGCGGCCCGGCCACGCCGGGGGAGCGGCCCGAGCCCGGCATGCACGGTACGGCGATGGCATCGCTGATCGCGGGCTCGGGCGATACCGGAGGCATCGTGGGGGTCGCGCCGCAGGCGCGGGTGTTGTCGCTGCCGTTGCTGCCCGACCAGCCCGTCGAGGACGGCGTCGCCGCCCCGGACGCGAGCCGGGAGTTCGGTGACGACAGCCCGCTGGCCCGCGCCATCCGGTACGCCGCCAACCACGGGGCCGACGTCATCAGCATGTCGATCGGCGCGTACGGCGCGCACCCGGCCGAGCGCCAGGCCATCTCCTACGCGCTCGGCAAGGGCGTGGTGCTGGTCGCCGCGGTCGGCAACGACGGGGCGCTGGACGTCAGCCGGCGCGACGACACCTCGTTCTGGAGCTTCCCGGCCGGTTACACCGGCGTCGTCGGAGTCGGCGCGGTGAACGCCGAACTCCTGCCCGCCCCCTTCAGCAGTGACAACCTGTCGGTGCTCGTGTCGGCCCCCGGCGTGGACGTACCGGTGGCGGTGCCCGGCGGCGGCCACCAGTCGGCCGAGGGCACGAGCGCGGCGGCGGCCCTGGTGGCCGGGGTGGCCGCGCTGGTCAAGGCCGAGCACCCGGACCTGCCGCCGGCCATGGTGGCCCGCGCGCTGTCCGGTGGGGTACGCGCGGCCCCCACCACCGGATATGACGACAAAGTGGGATTCGGGGTAGTGGACGCCGCCGCCGCCCTCGTCCAGGCCGACCGCCTCGCCACGCTCGGCCGTACCGCCCGGACGCCCCCCGACCGGCACTTCGGGCAGGGGCCGCTGTCGGCCGCGCCGACCCCGCCGGGCCCCGACCCGGTGCGGCTGTGGGTGTTCGTCGGGGCGGTGCTGGTGGGCCTGGTCATCTTCGGCGCGGCGGTGATGGTGCTGACCCGCAAGGCGGAGGAGAAGTCCGCCCGGGAGCGCTCCGGTCCCGCGTGACGGAAATGATCACATGGTGGCTTCGATTCGAGCGCTGTTCGGATACTGAATGCGAACACTTTCATCGCAGTCGTAGTTTCACTGGACATTTCCGACACTCACTCGCACACGGGTCCGCTACTGTCGCGGCCCATGGGGTACGAGTTGCGTGTGGAGCGGGAAAAGCCGCTCGCCTACGCCGAACTCACCGCCGCGCTCACTCCGGCCGGATACGCGCTGCGCGGTTCGGAGGAGGCGGGCCAAGTGATCGCGCGGCACGGCGACGCCGAGCACGTGATCGCCGAGTGGCGCGACCGCCTGTGGGGCGAGCCGCTGTCGGACTGGCAGGTGGCCCAGCTCGCGAAGCTGGCCGACGCGCTCGCGGCGCGGCTGGTGGGAGAGGACGGCGAGGTCTACGCGATCCGCGACGGCATGGTGGAACAGGTGAACGGCGGGGTCAGCTACGCCTTCGGCAAGCTCGCGGACATCCTCTCCGCCGGTCCCGCACAATGGAGCGAATGAACACCGACCCGACACCTTTCGCCGAGCGCGTCCTCGATGTCGTCGAACGCATCCCCTCCGGCATGGTGATGTCCTACGGCGACATCGCCGAATACCTCGCCGAGGGCGGCCCCCGCCAGGTGGGCCGGGTCATGTCCCTGTGGGGCGGCGGAGTGCCCTGGTGGCGCGTGGTACACGCGGACGGCACCCCGGTGCCCGGCCACGAACGCCAGTGCATCACCCGCTGGCACGCCGAACGCACCCCCATGCGCGGCGAGCGGGCCGACATGCGCCGCGCCCGCTGGGACGGCGACGACGGCTGACCGGGCGCCGCCCCCTTCCCAGGAGACGCTCAGCAAACCGGACGCGACCCGAGCGGGCCGGGCCTACTACCATTGCCAGGGACAGTGATGGCCACCCGTCCGGAAGGCGGTGCCCCACTCCATGGCCACCGGCGCGACCCCTGAGCGGCCGAGCGGCGACCTCGGTGACCGTCTGCGAGCGGTGCATGATCTCTGTGACCGTGGTGAGCCCCTCGACGCGGTCATGGCCGCCGTCCGGGCCACCGGGCTACCGGCCGCGGGCCGGCGCGAACTCGACGCCGACGTGCTGGCCGGCCCGCTGGGCGCGCGGATCGACACCGCGATCAGACGGGGCCCGGCCCGCCGCCGCGAGATGATCGCCCTGCTCGCTCCCTACCTGAGCGGCGTCGATCCCGGGGTCAAACGCGACCTGCCGGTCGCCAGGCGGCTGGTGGTCCATCTGATCGAGACCCGCGACCGCGAGGAGCTGGCCGAGGGCGACGCGCTGGCCAAGGTCGTGGCGGCGGCGGCCGAGCCGTACCGGCGGGTCCGCAAGGGCCTGCGCTGGTACGCCGACCTGCCGCTGCGCGGCGAGCTGCCCGACGAGCTGTACCGGCTGCGCCAGGCCGACCTGGTGCCGATCACTCAGATCGACGACATCTCCTGGACCGACGGCAGGCTGCGCGTCACCGGGCACGCCTACCTGGCCGGGCTGTCGGTGCGCGGGCGCAGGTTCAACCGTGCCACGGTGGTGCTGCGCGGGCCGCGCTGGCAGCCCCCGGTTCGGCTGCGCACCAAGCGCGTCTTCCGCCCCGAGGCCACCTACGGCGCGCAGGAGCTGGGCTGTAACTACGACTGGTCCGGGTTCACCGCCGAGTTGCGGCCCTTCGCGCTGCGCTGGCGCTCGTGGCTGCGCAACGCGGCCCGGGGCGGCAGGCGGCTGCTGCGCCGCCGTCCGGCGGTCCGCGACACGACGACCTGGCGGGCCGAGATCGTGATCTGGAGCCGGGGCGCGCGCGCCGTCGGCGCCCTGCGCGGTCCCGCCGCCGGCCGTACCGAGCGACCGGCGGGCCTGGAGATCCGCCCGCGCTGGTGGGTGCGCCCGGTGTGGACCTCCGACCGCGCCCTCCAGGTCGTGCTCCAGCCGACCCGCGCCGAGCTGACCGGCGTACGCCACGACGGCGACGACGTCGTGCTCACCGCCTTCATGCCAGGCCGCCAGGTGAACAAGGGACACGCCCGGCTCGGCGGCCACCGCATGTCCGCCGACTTCGTCCCGGTCTCCGGCGGCACCGAGATCACCCTCACCCTGTCCACGCAGAGCCTGCTGGAGGAGAAGGACGGCAGGCGGCTGTGGGTGGAGCCGAAGGGCGACCCCGCCGCGACGGTGATGCTGGGCGGCGCGGATGAGTTCCGGTCCCTGGCGGGCGACCGCGAGATCACCGTGCTGGCCGACCGGCGCGACCGCGTGGTGATCTCCGCGCATCGGGTGCGGCCGGTCATCACGTCCGTGACCTGGGCCGGCGATGCCGCGATGGCCATCGAGGGCCACTATCCGGAGCCGGGCGGCGAGCCGCGCGAGCTGGTCCTGCGCCACCGCACCGGCCTTTCCTACCGGGTGCCCATGCGGCGCTCGGGCGACCGGTTCACCGCGCGGGTGCCCGCCGCGGCGATGCCGCGCTTCGGCGAGGCCGTCCCGCTGGCGGCCGGCACCTGGCACCTGTCGGTGGCCCACCCCTCCCGCGAGCCGGTGCCGTTCCGGGTCGATCACGGGGCGCTGGACACGCTGGACGAGTCGCAGCACGTCCATGACGGCCGCCGCTACCAGCTGGTCTCGACCCGCTTCGACGTGCCGGTGGTGGTCGCCGCCGAGGAGAAGCCCGACGACGAGAAGGGCATGGCGGGCGTCTACGCGCTGGAGCGCCACTTCTACCCGGCGCAGCGCCGCGAGCCGCTGACCGACGCCACGGTTTACGTGGCCTACGAGGGCAGACAGTACGAGGGAAACGTCCGCGCGGTCTATGAGGAGCGGCTGCGCAGGGGCGATGACGGCGAGCACATCTGGGTGGTCAAGGACGGCGCGTTCGTCCCGCCGGGGCCCGGCGAGCTGGGGCTCGGCCGGGGGCGGCGGCCCAATGTGGTCCGGGCGGGCAGCAGGGAGCACTACGCGGCGCTGGCGAGGTCCAGGTTCGTGGTGACCAACTCCTTCCTGCCGCCGTGGTTTCGGGCCAGAGACGACCAGACGGTCGTGCAGACCTGGCACGGCACGCCGGTCAAGCGGATCGGCAACGACCTGCCGCACATGTCCCGCGACCCGCGCCCGCCGGTGTGGCACCGGCAGGCGGCCGAGGTGCGCGGGTGGGATCTGCTGCTCTCGCAGAGCCCGTGGGCCACGCCGGTGCTGCGCAAGGCGTTCGGCTACCAGGGCGAGGTCCTTGAGGCCGGATACCCGCGCAACGACGTGCTGACCACGCCCGACCACGCTGAGCTGGCCGCCAACGTGCGGCGCAGGCTGGGCCTGGCCGAGGGGTCCAAGGTGGTGCTGTACGCGCCGACCTACCGTGAGTACGACCGGAAGAACGCCAACCTCCGGCTCAACCTCGTCCAGGCCAGGACGATCCTGGGCACCGAGCACGAGCTGCTGGTCCGGGCGCATTCGATGCAGGCCGCGCCGGTCGTCCCGGACGACGGCTTCACCCACGACGTCACGACATATCCAGACATCACGGAGCTGTTACTCGTCGCCGACGTGCTGATCACCGACTACTCCTCCGTGATGTTCGACTTCGCGGCCACCGGCCGCCCGATGATCTTCTTCGCCTACGACCTCGACAAGTTCCGGGCCAAACGCGGCACCTACCTCGACCTCGGCGAGCAGGCCCCCGGCCCGGTGCTGACCACGTCGGCCCAGGTGATCCAGGCGGTCAAGGGCATCGACGGCATCGCCGCCGAGTACGCCGACCGCTACGAGGCGTTCCGCCGCACCTACGCCCCCCGCGACGACGGCAAGGCCACCCGCCGCCTGGTCGATCACGTATTCGGCTAGGCTGCCAGGACGCCGGGGCCCGATTCTCCGCGGATGAGCGGCCGTTGGTGGTCGAATACGTCCATGCGATGGCCGAGGCCCGGAGTGGCGCTGGTGGCAAGTCTTCTGTGGGCGGGTGCGATGATCGGATGCGGCAGCGAGGTGCGGGTTCGAGGCGCGGCACTGGTACCACTGCCCGCCGAGGTCGTGGCAGGTGACAGCGGCTTCACCCTGAGCCCGGCCACGGCGATCAGCGTCCCGGCCGAGGCGGCCGGGGTCGCCGAGCACCTGGCCTTCGCCGTGCGGGAGGCCACCGGGCGGCGTCCGGAGCGCAGGTCCGGCGGCGAGATCCGCCTGGCCCTTGCGGCCGGCACCGGCGCGGAGGGCTATGAGCTGACCGTGGACGACGACGGCATCGTCATCCGCGCCCAAACCGAGGCCGGGCTCTTCTACGGCGTGCAGACCCTGCGTCAACTGCTGCCCCAGCGGGCCGATGGGGAGCCGGTGCGCGTGGCGGGGGTGCGGATCACCGACCGCCCGCGCTTCCCGTGGCGCGGCGCGATGCTCGACGTGGCCCGGCACTTCCTGCCGGTCGCCGAGGTCAAGCGGTACATCGACCTGATGGCCGCCTACAAGCTCAACGTGCTGCACCTGCACCTGACCGACGACCAGGGCTGGCGGCTGGCCATCGAAGGGTGGCCGGAGCTGACCAAGATCGGCGCGGCGAGCCAGGTCGGCGGCGGCCCGGGCGGCTTCTACACCGCCGACGACTACCGTGACCTGGTGGCATACGCCCGCGCCCGGTTCGTGGACATCGTCCCGGAGATCGACCTGCCCGGCCACACCAACGCCGCGCTGGCCTCCTACGGGGTGCTGAACTGCGACGGACGGCGGCGCGACCCCTACACCGGGATCGAGGTCGGCTTCAGCGCGCTTTGCGTGGACTCCCCGCAGACCGACAGGTTCGTGTCGGATGTCATCGCCGAGGTCGCCCGCCTGACGCCCGGCCGCTACATCCACGTCGGCGGCGACGAGGTGCGGGAGCTGAGCGCGCCTGCGTACACGCGGTTCATGGAGCGGGTACAGGAGATCGTCGGCGCGACCGGCAAACGGATGGCGGCCTGGCAGGAGGCCGGCCGGGCCCGCCTGCTGCCGGGCACGGTCGTCCAGTACTGGAAGACCGACGAGGACCCGGGCGCGGTGGCCGACGCCGTTCGGCAGGGCGCCAAGGTCGTGATGTCCCCGGCCTCGCGGGTCTACCTGGACATGAAATACGACTCCTGGACCCACGCCGGCCAGGACTGGGCGGGCATGGTCGAGGTCGCCGACTCCTACGAGTGGGACCCGGCGACGCTGATCGAGGGCGTCGGCGCGGCGGCCGTGCTCGGCGTGGAGGCCCCGCTGTGGACCGAGACCGTGGGCGGCTTCGACGACCTCACCTACCTGGCCTTTCCCCGGCTCCCCGCCGTCGCCGAGGTCGCCTGGTCCCCGCAGGGGCGCAGGTCGTTCGAGACCTTCGCCCCGCGCCTGGCCGCCCAGGCCGCGCAGTGGAAACGCTGGGGCATCAACTACCACGAATCCCCGCAGATCCCCTGGAAACGCTAGCTCGGCGTGTCGCCGCGCACCCCCTCGCGGGCGAGCCACTACCGTGACTTCTTCGACCGAAGTCGGCAAGATGGGCGCGATCTGTCCCTGGGGTCTGATGGAATTCTGAGTTGTGAGTGGTCAGACCTGGCGATTGGTACGCGGCGGAACACGGGGGCAGGCGCCGCCTCCCGTGCTGGACGACAACCAGCGTGCCGTGGTGGACCACCCCGGCGGGCCGCTGCTGGTCCTCGCCGGGCCGGGCACCGGCAAGACGACCACCATCGTGGAGACCGTCGTCCAGCGGGTCGAGCGGCGCGGGCTCGACCCCGAGCGGGTGCTGGTGCTCACCTTCAGCCGCAAGGCCGCCGGTGAGCTGCGCGACCGGATCACCGCCCGGCTGCGCCGCACGACGCGCACGCCGCTCGCGCTCACCTTCCACAGCTACGCCTACGCGCTGCTCCGCCAGAAGGCCGCCGAGCGGGGCGATGACCCGCCGCGGCTGCTCACCGGCCCCGAGCACCTGCTCGAAGTGCGCCGCCTGCTGCACGGCGAGCTGGAGGACGGCGGCGCGACCTGGCCGTCCTCGGTGCGTGAGGCGCTGAAGACCCGCGGCTTCGCCGAAGAGGTCGGCGACTTCCTGTCCCGCGCCGCCGAACGCGGGCTCGACGGCGAAGACCTGATCGAGCTGGGCCGGCTGCACGGCCGCGCCGACTGGTCGGCGGTCGGCCGGTTCGCGCTGCGCTACCAGCGCAGGTTCGACCTCGACCCGGTCCCCGCCCTCGACTACGCCGAGCTGATCAGGGCCGCCGCCGGGCTGCTCGCCCAGGGCCCGATGCGCGAGCGCGAGCGCGCCGCCTACGACCTCGTCTTCGTCGACGAGTACCAGGACACCGACCCCGCCCAGGAACACCTGCTGCGCCACCTGGCCGGCGACGGCCGCGACCTGATCGCCGTCGGCGACCCCGACCAGTCGATCTACGGCTTCCGCGGCGCGGACGTGGACGGCATCCTGCGCTTCCCCGAGCGGTTTCGCACCCGCGACGGCGCGGAGGCCCCCATCGTCGCGCTGCGCGGCTGCCGCCGGATGCCCCCCGCCATCCTGGCCGCCTCCCGCCGGGTCACCGAGCGGCTGTCGATGTCCCCGTCCCGCGACCACCGCGACCTGGTGCCGGTCCAGCTCGACGGCGAGGTGGAGGGCGAGGTGAAGGTCCTGCTGACCGACAGCGCCAGCCAGGAGGCCGCGGTGGTGGCCGACACGCTGCGCCGCGCCCACCTGCTCGACGGGGTGCCCTGGTCGCGGATGGCGGTGCTGGTCCGGTCGGCGATCCGGCAGATGCCGCTGCTGCGCCGGGCGCTGATCACCGCCGGGGTGCCGGTCATGGTGGCCAGTGACGAGCTGCCGCTGGCCGCCGAGCCGGGCGTACGCCCGCTGATCACGCTGCTGAAGGTCGCCACCCGCCCGGAGAGCCTGGACGAATCGGTCGCCGAGGAGCTGCTGACCGGCCCGATCGGCGGCACCGACATGATCGGGGTGCGCCGGCTGCGCCGCACGCTGCGGATCGCCGAGCACGCCGCCATCGCCGAACCGGCCGACCCCGGCCTGGTCGCGCGTTCCTCCGGCGAGCTGCTGGTGGCCGCCGTGACCGACCCGAGCGAGCTGGTCCGGGTCGAACCGCACGTCGCCGCGCCCGCCACCCGGGTGGCCCGGCTGGTGGTCGCCGCCCGCGACGCCGTGGCCCGCCGCGGGTCGGCCGAGGACGTCCTGTGGGAGGTGTGGCAGGCCAGCGGGCTCGGCCGCACCTGGACGGAGGCCGCCATGGCGGGCGGCCCCAGGGGCGCGCAGGCCGACCGCGACCTCGACGCCGTGGTGGCGCTGTTCGACCACGCCGCCCGGTTCGTGGACCGGCTGCCCAAGGCCGGGGTCGAGGTCTTCCTGGACGACCTGGCCTCCCAGGAGATCGCCGGCGACAGCCTGGCCGAGCACGCGCCCGAGAACGAGGCGGTGCGCATCCTGACCGCCCACCGGGCCAAGGGCCTGGAGTGGGACGTGGTGGTCGTCGCGGGCGTACAGGAGGGCATCTGGCCCGACCTGCGGCTGCGCGGCTCCATGCTGGGCATCGACACCATGGTGGAGCTGTCGCGGGGCTCCGCGCTCGACGCGACCCAGGCCGCCGCCGCGACGCTCGCCTCCAAGCTGCTGGCCGAAGAACGCCGGCTGTTCTACGTGGCCGTCACCAGGGCCAGGCGCAAGCTCGTGGTCACCGCCGTCGGCGGCGAGGACACCGACGAACGCCCCTCCCGCTTCCTGTCCGAGCTGCTGCCCGGCGCGGTCGAGGAGGCCGGGGTGGACGACCGGGCCCGCTGGCTCAGCATGCCCGCGCTGGTCGCCGACCTGCGCCAGGCCGTCTGCGACCCGACCAGGCCCGAGGCGATGCGCCGCACGGCCGCCCGCCACCTGGCCCGGCTCGCCGAGGCGGGCATCCCCGGGGCGCACCCCGACGAGTGGTACGGCCTGACCCCGATCACCGACGACCGCCCGCTCGGCTGGCCCGACGACATCGTGCGGATCTCCCCCTCGGCGGTGGAGAGCTTCAGCAAGTGCGGGCTGCGCTGGCTGCTGGAGACCGCGGTCGGGGCGTCCGGCACGAGCGCCGCCCAGGGGCTCGGCACGATCATCCACGCGCTCGCCGTGCTCGCCGCGACCGACGGGCCCGGCGAGGAGGCCCTGGGCAAACGGCTCGACGCCATCTGGACCGAACTCGACTTCGGCGGCAAGTGGTTCAACCGCAAGCAGCGCCAGGTCGCCGAGGAGATGATCCGCAGGTTCGTCCGCTGGCAGGAGGACAACGCCCGCGAGCTGGTCTCCACCGAGGAGGCGTTCACCGCCATGGTCGGCGACGGCATCGAGATCAGGGGCCGGGTCGATCGGGTCGAGCGCGACGGCGAGGGCCGCGCGGTGATCATCGACATCAAGACCGGCGGCACCAAGCCCGCCGAGGGCGACCTCGACCGCCACCCCCAGCTCGGGGTCTACCAGCTCGCCGCGCTGCTCGGCGCGTTCCGCAGGCACGGCATGATCGAGCCGGGCGGGGCCGCGCTGGTGCAGGTCGGCAAGGCCGCCGGCAAGGACGCCAGGGAGCAGCGGCAGCGCGCGCTGGCCGACGACGAGAACCCGGAGTGGGCCAAGGACATGGTGGACACCGTGGCCGCCGGCATGTCCAGCCCGTTCTTCCAGGCCACCGTCAACGACGGCTGCCGCACCTGCGCGGTGCGGTCGAGCTGCCCGGTCAGCGAGGACGGGGGTCACGTGTGCTGACCTCCGCCGACCTCGCCGCCAAACTCGGCATCCCGCCGCCGACCCCCGAGCAGGCCGAGGTCATCGAAGCACCGCTGGAGCCGATGGTGGTGATGGCGGGCGCGGGTTCGGGCAAGAGCGAGACCATGGCCGGGCGGGTCGTCTGGCTGGTCGCCAACGGCCTGGCCAAGCCCGAGCGCGTGCTCGGCCTGACCTTCACCCGCAAGGCCGCCGCCGAGCTGGCCGTACGCGTGCGCAAGCGGCTCACCGGCCTGGCCGAGGCCAAGCTGATCACCCCCGAGATGCTGGACGATGAGCCCACCGTCTCCACCTACCACTCCTACGCGGCCCGGCTGGTCACCGACCACGCGCTGCGCGAGGCCCTTGAGCCGACCATGCGGCTGGTGCCGCCCGCCGTGTCCTGGCAGATGGCCAGCCGCGCGGTCGCCCTGTACGACGGGCCGATGGAGCAGATCGAGTGGGGCCCGGCCACGGTCACCCGCGCGGTCCTGGAGCTGGCCGGGGAGATGGCCGAGCACCTGCGCGACGCCAAGGACGTCCGCGACCTCGGCACCTGGCTGGCCGGCAAGCTCGACGAGCTGCCCGGCTCGCCCACTCTCGCCCAGCGCAGGCCGCTGCTCACCCAGCGGGCCAGGGAGCAACTGCTGCCCATGGTCGCGGCGTACCAGCGGATGAAGCGCGAGCGGGAGGTCATCGACTACGGCGACCAGATGGCGCTGGCCGCCCGGATCGCGGTCAACCACCCGGAGGTCGGCGCGATCGAGCGCGACCGGTTCGGCGTGGTGCTGCTGGACGAGTACCAGGACACCAGCCACGCCCAGCTCGTGCTGCTGCGCTCGCTGTTCGGCGGCGGCCACCCGGTGACCGCGGTGGGCGACCCCTGCCAGTCCATCTACGGCTGGCGCGGCGCGTCGGCGGGCAACCTGACCCGCTTCTCCCGCGACTTCCCGACGACCGTGGGCGACGAGTCCCAGGTCAGCCGGCTGTCGGTCAGCTTCCGCAACGGTGACAAGATCCTCGACGTGGCGGCCAGGGTGCAGCTCCCGCTGCGCATCGAGGCCCGCGAGGTGCCGGTCCTGGTGCCGGGCGGCAACCGCACCGAACGCGGCCGGGTGCTCGCCGCCTTCCACGAGACCGCCGAGGACGAGGCCCGCTGGATCGCCGAGGGCGTGGCCGGGGTGCTCGGGCAGGAGTCCGCGCCCGACGGCCTGCCGTGGGGCGAAAGCGAACGCGACAAGGCCAAGCCCAGCGCCTGGGGCGGGCAGCAGTGCGTGCAGCCGGGCGACGTGGCGATCCTGGCCCGCAAGCGGTCGCAGTTCCCGGCGCTGCGCCGGGCGCTGGCCGAACGCGGCATCCCCGTCGAGGTGGTCGGGCTGGGCGGGCTGCTGGCCGTGCCCGAGGTGGCCGACATCGTGGCCATGCTGCGCGTTCTTTACGACCCCACGGCGGGCGACGCGCTGGTACGCCTGCTCGGCGGGCCGCGCTGGCGGGTCGGGCCCGCCGACCTCAAGGTGCTCGGCGACCTCGCCCGCGAGCTGAACCGCGAGACCCAGGAGTTCGCCGCCCGCGCCGATGACCCGCTCGACCAGGTGGTCGCCGAGCTGGCCGAAGAGCGCGGCAGCCTGGTCGACGCGCTGGACGAGCTGCCCGAGCGGGAGGAGTGGCAGGAGCGGTTCTCGCCGCTGGCGCGGGTGCGGCTGCCGGCGTTCGCCGCCGAGCTGCGCTCGCTGCGCGCGCGCGCCGGGCAGCCGCTGCCCGACCTGGTCGGCGAGGTCGAGCGCCGGACGGGCCTCGATGTCGAGGTGGCCGCGAGGTCCGGTACGGCGAGCGCCTTCGCCGCCCGCGCCGATCTGGACGCCTTCATCGACGCCGCGGCCCGGTTCGCCGGCGACGCCGAAGATCCCACGCTGGGGGCGTTCCTGGCCTACCTGAAGGCCGCCGACGAGGAGGAGAACGGCCTGGACGCCGGACGGGTCGGCGACAGCAACAGCGTCAAGCTGATGACCGTCCACGCCTCCAAGGGCCTGGAGTGGCCGGTGGTCGTGGTGCCCGGCATGTCGCAGTTGCACAGCAAGGGCGGCGCGCTCACCACCGGCACGATCTTCCCCGCCAAACCGGTCACCACCCCCCGCTGGACGGAGAACCCCCGCAAACTGCCCTACCCGCTGCGCGGCGACGTCGGCGACCTGCCCAGGCTGGCCGGGCTGCACAAGGACGACCTGACCGCCTTCGACGAGGCGTGCCGCGACCGCGACCTGATGGAGGAACGCCGGCTCGCCTACGTGGCCGTCACCCGTGCCCACTACCTGCTGATCGCCTCGGGATACCGGTGGGGCACCGGGTCAAAGCCGCTCCAGCCGTCCGATTTCCTGCTGGAGATCCGCGACACCTGCGGCCGGGTGGCCCGCTGGGCGGCCGATGTGGAGGAGGGCGCGGAAAACCCGCTGCTGGCCGAGCCCGCCGAGGCCGTGTGGCCGGTCACCCCCGACGGGGTGCGGTACGTCGCGATGCTGGACGGGGCGAGCCATGTCGAGGCCGCGCTGTCCGGGCCGCCCGAGGAGATCTCCGCCGACGGGGTGCGTGAGCGCGACCGCGACCGGATGCGGGCCTGGGAGCGCGACACGGAGTTGCTGATGCTGGAGCGCGAACGGCTGCGCCGCCGCCCGCCGAGCACGGTCGAGCTGCCCGAGCGCCTGACCGTCTCCTCCCTGGTCACCCTGGCCGAAGACCCGAAGGAGCTGGCCCGCCGCATCCGCCGCCCGATGCCGGTCCGGCCCGCGCCGCTGGCCCGCCGGGGCACCGCCTTCCACCACTGGCTGGAGACCCGCTGGGGACAGGAGGCGCTGGTGGAGGAGCTGGACCTCCCGGGCGCGGCCGACGACCCGGCCGAGGCCGATCTGGCGCTGGCCGAGCTGCGCGAGCGCTTCGAGCAGAGCGAGTGGGCCACCCGCCGACCGCTGGACTTCGAGGTGCCGTTCGAGACCATGATCGCCGACCGGCTGGTCCGCGGCCGGATGGACGCCGTCTTCCGCACCCCTGACGGCGGCTACGAGGTCGTGGACTGGAAGACCGGCGAACGCCCCCACGGCAAGGCCGCCCACGCCGCCGCCGTCCAGCTCGCCGCCTACCGCCTGGCCTGGTCCGAGCTTTCAGGCGCGCCCCTCGCCCAGGTCAGCGCCGCCTTCCACTACGTCCGGGCGAACGAGACCGTCCGCCCGGTGAACCTCCTCGACACCGCCGCCCTCACCGCCCTCATCGAGAGCGTTCCCCTTCTCTCCGGCTGACCCGAACAACACCCCGGTGTCGATCGTGATCTCAAAGGGCGAGGGCAGCGCGAGCGGCTTCCCGGCCTCGACGGCGGTGACCTTCTCGTAGTAGCCGTTGCCGGGTTCGCTCATCAGGGTCAGGCTGGGCGGTTCGGTCAAGGGGTCGAGGATGAGATAGAGCGGGATGCCGGCACGGGCGTATTCGAGGGGCTTGTCCCGGTAGTCCACATCACGCGTGCCGGGTGAGCAGACTTCTGCGGCCAGCAGGCATGTGGCTCCATCGACCTGCGCCTCGCCGAATTCGTCGTCGGAGGGCATGACCAGCAGGTCAGGCAGCCGCATGTCACCTCGCTCCGGCGGAATCCGCACGCCGACGGTCTGGTGAAGCTCCCACTCGTGCCGAAGCACGAGCGGGAAGAGCGCCTTGGTGAGCCTGAGCACCACCCGGGAGTGGAGCCTCGTGGTCATTGGGCTCACGACGACGCTCCCGCGCACGATCTCCGCCTTGTAGCCGAGGTCGTTGAGCTCCTGGCACAGGGTGTCGATCGGCGCGACCTGTGGAGGGTGGTCACGAGAGGGTGCCATGAGCATGACGGTTCCACCTTTCGGGCTCCTTGACCACGCAACGATAACGAATCTTTACCGGCTCGTCACGTAACGTAGTGGAACTCCGGCCTCTGGTGCATCAGAAAGTCGTAATGGGAGATGTTCCATGCGTACGCCCCCGCCATCGCGAAGGCCACCACGTCACCGGGGACCAGGGCGGCAGGGACATCACGGGCGAAAACGTCCTTCGGGGTGCAGAGGCGGCCGACGATGGTGGTGGG
>NZ_POUA01000196.1 GCF_003236385.1 Spongiactinospora gelatinilytica | reverse complement strand
GGGCTGAGCAGCGCGTTCGGGATCAGGCGCCAGGTGCGGGTGTCCAGTCCCGCGGCCGTGGCCTCGCGCAGGAGGTAGTCGCTGATCGGGCACACCAGGTCGGCGGCGGCGATGGCGTCCTCGAAAAGGTCGTCCTTACGGATCTTGTGAACCATCAGCACCGAGCGGATGTCGTCCGGGGCCGCGCCGAGGTACCCGAGGCCCCAGAGCGCATCGATCCAGCAGACCACCTCGACTTCGCGTTCGCGCAGGATGCGGTGGAGTTCGGTGACGACCGGGGCCGGGTGGTCGAGCGCCTCCCGGATGTGCTTGCCCATGATCGGGCGGGGTAGGACGAGGGAGCGTAGCGGGATGATGTCCGGACTTTTGGCGGGATGGCCGGGGATCGTGGCGGTCAGGACGAGCGGCCGGTGGCCGAGTTGGCGGCAGCCTTCCATCAGGGCGGCCACGCTGCGTTCTATCCCGGCCGGCTCGTCAGGGGCGTAGGTGAGCAGGCAGAAGGCGATGACGCTCATGGTTCGCTCCTCGTTCGGATGCGATGGGGAAACGGCAGGGGGCGTGGCGACACGTCGGGCGGCGCGGTCTCCCAGGGGAAGACGGTCCAGTCGGCGACGTCCCAGACCCAGGCGTCGGGGTGGTGGGTGGCTCCGACGTTGCGGCACAGGGTGGCGGTGCGGGTGGCGGGTACGGCCAGCAGGTCTGTGACCGTGGCCAGGGTCGCGCCGGATCCGCATATGTCATCGACCAGGAGGATCCGTGCCGCTGGGTCGATGGTGGGGATGTCTGTGACGGTGACGTGTCCGGTGGCGGGGGATTCGATCGTGTCGTCGGGGTTGTGGCTGGCCGTGATGAACGTGGCGGGGATCTGGAGGCGGGCGGCGAGGTGATGCGCGAGCCGTACACCGCCTCGGGCGATGCCGATGATCAGGGTTGGATCGTTCCGGCGCTCGTGCTCGGCGAGCAGTGCTACTGCTGCCTCGAAGCGCTCGTTGCTCAGGGACCAGATCCGCTCGTGCTGGTAGATGCGTTTGATGATCATGGCCAGCCCCAGGCGTCCAGGACCGCCGCCACCTTGGGCCATTCGCGGACGGGGTCGTTGATCTCGATGGTGTCCGGCAGGTCGGGGAGCGCGTCGCGGTAGCGGGGTTCCAGAAGGAGCAGTACGCGCGATGCCGGCCGACTGGCCAAGGTCGCGGCGGTTGTTGGCCGTAGTTGGGCGGCTCGTCTAGGGGTGAGCTGCTGATCGTAGGGGGTTATGGGGGTATCGGCGGGGATCAGGCCATGTAGCGCGGAAAGGATCAGCACGCGGTCGCGGTACGCCGGGCCGCGGGCGATCCTGGCGCGGAGCTGCGGGAAGCACCATCCCTGGTACAGGTCCAAGGCTTGGACGGGCTGGGTGGTGTCGAGTTTGCGGCGCGAGCAACCAACAATGATCAGCTCGCTGCGCAGGTCAGCGGCCACGTTCGGCCTCCCACAACAGGACCTGTAGGCGGAGGGAGAGGCTCCAGCCGCGGGCGATGACCTGGTCGGCGAGTTGCCGGACGCGATCGAGTACGGCCTGGGTGGTCGTGCCCTCGGGCATCACCCAAATCGGCGCCAACGCGTACCGTTCTTCCAGCTCAGCGACCTCGGCCAAGTCCGCGGGCTCGGTTGCGACGAACTTGAAGATCGCGTTGCCGGTGTTGGCCAGCGCGGTCAGCACGGCGGGCACGATCCGGTGATCTTCTGCGAGACCGGCGTTGCCGAGCTTCGGGGAGACGTTGAACTGTACGCCCTCGCGGACCAAGCCCGGCGTGGGAGCGATCGTGCCGTTCGTCTCGATCTCCACCCGCCTGCCATCAGCGATCAGCGCGTCCACGAGTGGAAGCAGGCGGTCCTGCTGAAGCAACGGCTCCCCACCCGTGATCACGACCAGCCGTGGCGAATGCCCGCCAACCCACTCCGCCAGTTCCGCGACCGGTTGCCAACGAGCCTCGTGATGAGGGTCGTAGCGGGCCCAGTCCCAGGTGTAAGGGGTGTCGCAGAAGCCGCAGCGCAGGTTGCAGCGCGACAGCCGGATGAACATCGCCTGCCGACCGCAGCTCGGCCCCTCCCCCTGAAGTGTCGGCCCGAAGGTCTCGGCCACCAGCAACCGCGTCGCGGTCGTCACGGCTCCACCCGGTACTCGGCCCAGCTCGTCGCCGTCTCAGCCACCCGGACCGCGACCAGGCGCCCGGGCAGGCCGGGCTGAAGGTTATCCAGGAACCAGCAGGCCAGATGCACTGCGAAGTTCTCGGAGGTCGGCTCGACGTCGAGCACGTCGTTGAGGAGCTGGTGATCGAAGGTCGCCTGGAGGTACTTGCCCAGCGGCGCCAACTCCCCAAAGTCCGTCACGAACCCGGGAGCCGTCAGCCGCTCCGCGGCCAGCCGTACCTCGACCTGGTAGGAGTGCCCATGCACACGCCCACACGGATGGCCCTTCGGCAGGCCACCGATCCGATGCGCGGCCTCGAACCGAAACCGCTTCACGATCTCAAACGTGCCCACCGCCTCAGTGCCCTCCGCCCACATACCCGGTCGGATCGGGCACCCCGGCCAGCTCAAACGCCTCCCGCCGCTCGACGCAGGTACCGCACCTTCCGCAGTGCAGCAGCTCGCCCCGGTAGCACGACCAGGTCAGGTCATACGGCACGCCCAACGCGGCCCCATGGCCGACGATCTCGCCCTTGCTCCACGTCACGAACGGCGCCATCACCCGCACTGTGTTCGCCGTGGCAGCCTGAGCGATCCGGTCCGCCAACTCGACGAAGTCCGGTCGGCAGTCGGGATAGACGGGGTGATCGCCGGCATGCACCCCAAGCGCTACCTGGCCGCAGCCATGCGCCGATGCGATCCCGACGGCGATAGCGGTCAGGATGGCGTTGCGGTTGGGTACGATGGTCGCCTGCATGCTGGAGTCGGTGTAGTGCCCGTCGGGCACGGCGACCGAGTCATCGGTGAGCGCCGAGCCGCCCAGCAGCCGACCGAGGACGCTCAGGTCCACCACGTCGTGCGTCACCCGCAGAGCGGTCCCCACCAGGGCGGCGGCTTGGAGCTCACGCCGATGCCGCTGCCCGTAGTCGAACGAGATCATACGAATCCGGCGGCCCTTGTCCCGCAGGTGATAGGCCAAAACCGTACTGTCCAGCCCGCCCGAGGCGAGGACAACGGTGTCTGCCTGGTCCTTGCTCATGGCGCTCCTCCCAGTGATCATCTCCGGGGCCACCAGAGCAGACCGCCCTGGCAGACAGGGTGGACGGGACCAGTCCGTCCAATCGCGCAGAGCAAGCTCACCACCGCCCCCACCGGCGAAGAAACCCAGCGCACCCAGGCGAACACCCGGCGCACACCCAGGCGCACCCACGGCGCCCACAGCATTCAGGGAGGTCAACGTTCCACCGCGCGCCGCGACCGACCACATGGAGTGACCGCAATGAGGGCTGGCGGCGAAGCCGGAGTGCCACACGGAAGACGACCCCGTTCGCTCCGCCGTCGATGTCGCCGCAATGAGACCGGCGGTGAAGCCGGAGTGCCACGGGTTCCGGCAGGACGTCAAGACGATCATGGAGGGGCCGCAATGAGACCGGCGGTGAAGCCGGAGTGCCACCACCGCCCTGGCCAGCGCGAGGACGTCGGACTGAGCGCCGCAATGAGACCGGCGGTGAAGCCGGAGTGCCACCTCCGCCATTGGGGCCTGCTCGGGGCAGTACTCGCTGCCGCAATGAGACCGGCGGTGAAGCCGGAGTGCCACCCCGGCGAGGATGTGGTGATCGACGTCCCGCAGATGGCCGCAATGAGACCGGCGGTGAAGCCGGAGTGCCACCACCTACGCGAGCCGTCCACGCTGCTGGTCGGGCGCCGCAATGAGACCGGCGGTGAAGCCGGAGTGCCACCGCCCGCGAACAGGCAGAATGGCCATTCAGCGCTTCCGTCCCACGACTTGAATTAGCCCATAAAGAAGAAAAGACGCCCATACCTCCTTAGGAACCCCTGGCGTGTCGCATGGGCACTTCACATTCCGAAGTAGGCGACCACAAGACAAGCGATGTTTTCTTTTCAAGCTTCCGTCGGGCCCCAGCGGCGGGCCTCAAGTGAGGCTACGTCGATCGCTGCGCCTTCGGCAGAGAGATACGGCGCAAACTTTCGAGTTCACTAGCGGGTGTGAAGCGAGGTGGGGGTAAGTACTCCGTCGAAGGTGCGACCGGGGATGCGATGGCGACGGGCACCGTAGGCGGCGATGACGCCAAGTGGTTCCCAGGCGGTGGTGCTCACCGTGGGTGCGTCGTCGATGGGACGAGAAGCAGGGTGTTCCAGAAGGCGACGCACGCCCTCAAGGTCGAGGGCAGGACGCCACAGGGGCCAGATCATGATGTGCTCATGAGCGATCCGGTGCCACAGCGTGCAGCGGACCCTGCTGCCATCACCAGCGAGGCGGAACAACGGGAGTGCCATGGTCGCCAGCCAGGTGGCTCCCGGCACGCCCGCTTCCTGCCCGGTGCGGCCTCGGGAGTCGTCGGCTGCGCTGCGTAGCACATGGTGGTCCAGGTACTCGCCGGTGAAGCCCTCCACCCGTCGCCACCGCACGAGCGCTTCAAGCAGGTGGCCGGGGTTGGCTTGTACGGCCTGCAACGGCTTCTCGAAGAACGTACGCGAATTCTGCTTACCGGCGGGAGCAAGAAAAGGCGAGATGGCCCCTCGCCCCTGGCTGTCGATGGCCAAGTCGGTAGTCAGGCACGGCAGCCACAACCGCGCAGCCCGAGGATGCGTCTCCTTTAGCTGCTCGGCACAGGCGCGGTAATCCTCGCGTGGCCAGCGCAGCGGGTCCTTACCGATCCCTGCGGTCGGAGGAAAACCGGCGGGCACGCCAGGCAGCACGGCCGGCGCCTCGATGCCGGCCACCACCTCGGCCAGCACAGCCGCGATCTGCTCGGGGGACTCCAGCGGGCTGTGCAGCAGAGCGGTGGCGGAGGTGGCAGAAAAGGACAGCCTGGCCGGTATGTCCCGCTCTTGGGCCAGGACGCGGAGCAAGCCCAGGGCAGCAAGGAAGCCGAGAGGTTGCCGGCCATCCAGGGCCGGAAGCTCGACGGTGATCACGTGCCGTCCTCCTCTCGTGCCGAACACCAGATGTCGGCCAGCCGTACCACGGCCTCCAGCCCAGCCAGTCCCCACCGTCCGTACCGGCTCATCAGATCGTGGAACCTGCGCGGTGCGTCCCAGTCGATCGACCGTGCAGTATCGACCTCGATGACCTCGCCGTCGCGCTCGACAAAGGTGACAGGAGCGGGATCGATGATGGGAGGCAGCAGCGGCCGGCTGTGACCGTGGTGAGCAGCGACCAGATGAACGACCAGATCCGCATCCGCGGACTTAACGTCGTCGAGAAGGACGCGAACGATCTGAGCCGACAGAGCTTCATGCCGCATGCCCTCGGGGTAGCCGGACAGTTGCCGTGCCCGCCGCCGAAGCCCGCGGTCCACCGGGTTCATACCGGACTTGGCCAGCACATGCGGAGCAGCGGCAGCGGCCCAGCGATCTCCCTCATGCAACATCGCCTGGAAGCGCTCATCGCGTTTGCCCTCGTCATGCCAATAGCCGGCCAGCCCGATCGCCTCGGCGATCTCGTCCGGCAGTCCCAGGTTGCGGGCGAACTCCTCCGCGCGGCGTCGCACTGCCATCTGGTGCTCGGCCAGCGTCAGCTTTCTGCGGGCCAGCGATGACCCGTACGCAGTGTCCTCTTCGCCGAACACGGTGATGTCGCTGGTCAGGACCACGCAGTCCAGCACCAGATGCTCCTTGGCGGTGGGCTTCGCGGCTCGGGCGAGCCTGCGGAGTACGGCCAGGTGAGGTGGCAGGTCATCGCCGTCGTGGCCCAGATCTTGGCCCAGGCGGGCCACGATGTCCGGTCGGCTACGCAACGCCTTGGCGAGGTCGGCGGTGTAGTCGCGGGCGCGCAGGGTCTCCGCCCGCCGATCAGCCTCTACGTCCCTAACCAGCTCCTCCAGGGGGGCGGCCAATTGCGGGTCGTGCGCGGCGACTGCATTCACCAGCGTGGGCCCCAGCCGTACCGTGGCCGGTCGTCGGCCGGTTCCCCCACACAGGTCGCCCACGTCCAGTACCGGAGTCGTGCTGGCCGGGTTCCAACCGTAGGCATCACAACCGCCATAGGAGGCGGGAACGACGATGCGATCACCTGCTCGGATCTTCTCACCGTCGATGACCTCGATCTCCTGGCGGGAACCGTACCGGATGACGCGACGGACCGCGCCAGCGGTGCCAGGACGACCCGGCCCGCCCGCCGGGAAAGTCTCGTCTGCGTCTCCCGCCTCCCCCTCGATGTCGGAAAAGGCCGGAACAGCGGCCAGTCCCGCCAGCCATCCCCGCACCGCGGCAAGGGGAAGCTCAATGCACTCCTCAGCGCTGGGCGGCACCAGCTCGATCCCCGCGGGCCAGTACCCTTCATCCTCGGGCAACTCGCGCCAGCACAGCGAGACCTGCGGCGAGTCCGGTTGCAGGCCGTGCAGGAACGGCGCCACCGGCGGGTCAGGGCTGGGAATTGGTGAGGTGGCCGCCCAGGCGTCCAGGTGCGTGGCCGACAGGAACGGGGTGTAGACCGGCGCCTGCTGCGTCTCTGCCCACCTGGCCGGGTCTTCCGTGGCCAGCCGCCCCACCAGTTCACGCAACGCGGCAGGAGAGACGTCGATACCTGCCTCAGGCAACTCCGCAGCCGCCGGGTCCATCGGAGGGTGCAGGCCACACAGCCATTCCCAGGTCGCGGCACGCGCCGGACCGTAAACGCCCGGCGGGTCCACCGGGTTGTGCACGATGACCGCAGGAGCAGCCCCGCCCGCCGACCCAAGCCGGTTGAGCCGCCCCAGCCGCTGGATCAGCGCAGCCAACGACGCCGAATCGGATACCAGGGCGGAAAAATCTATATTCGCCCCTACTTCCACCGTCTGCGTGGCACACACAAACACCGGTTCGGGTGGCTCACCGGCCCGTCCGGCCTTGATCCGGTCATACCACTCCAGCAGCAGATAGTTCCGGTCCACCGGGCGGACCCGGCCGGTCAGCAGCACGCAGCGGTCGGGATGGGCGGCATGCAGCAGCTCGAAGACGGCCCGCGCCCGGTTCACAGTGTTGCAAATGACCCCGACGACGGGTTTGTCGCCCGCGAAGTGGCGGGCCCACTGTGCCAGCGTTTCCGCGGTCTGCTGCTCGCTGGTGCGTTTGGTCACCCCCGCCATCTGAACCAGGTGGGCGCGTTTGGCAGCTCGGAGCCGACGCCCGGCAACCGGATGTGCCTGATCGGCGCCGTCGATGCGGAAGATGTCGCTGTCGGCGGCGCCAGGGCTGGCGGTCATGGACACGATGACCGGCAGCGGCAGCAGCCCAGCGGGCTCCTCGCGTACGGCCTGCCGTGCCGTGGTAAGGAAGGGCTGCGACAGGTGCGCCTCGTCCACGACGATCAGGCTGTCGGTACCGACCAGCCCGGCGTCGATCGGACGCAGGTTGTCCCCCAAACCGTACCCGCGAAACAGCAGCCTGCTGCCGACCTGATCGACCGTGCCCACCACGATCGCCTGCCGGTCGGGGCGTTCCAGCCAGCGCCAGGACCAGGTCACCCCGCCGCGCATCCGGGTGACCTCCAGCACCCGCTCATCCCCCGGCACCCGAAGGGCCGCCGCCACCTGCCCGGCCACACTGCCGACGCTGCCGTTGTCCAGGGCGTCTTGGATTTCACGGGCGTGGCGGTAGGCCTCATCGACGATGAGCCGCCGATCGACCACGAAGAACACCCGCCGCCGGGCACGCTGAGAACCGAGCGCCGCCGCGAAGACTGCCACGTCCAGAATCGACGTCTTGCCCAGCCCCGTCGGCACGTCAACAAGATCAGGCCAGCCTGTGTCCAGTACGCGATCCAGCAGCCGTTCCTGCCACGGAAACGGCGTGAACCCGCCGTGGGCCTGGCTGTAGAAGGCCGCGAAGTCCTCCCGCCGTAGCACGCTCATGCCTCATCTCCCACCGGCACGAACAATCCCAGGCCCAGGTAGCGCAGCGAACCGGCCAGCAGCGGGCCGACGACCGGCCGATCGAAACGGACCCGCACATGCACCATGGGGCGGTTGGCCAGCCGGTTGCGCGGCACGTTCTCACACCGGGGCCGCCAGATGGCGCCCTCGATCAGCGGTGCCGGGGACACCTCCAGTTCCACCGGCTCAGGGCATCCCACGCGCAGCAGCGACTTGGCCACCAGATCCTCCACGTTGCGCCGGGCGCGGATCATGCCATCGGTCACCATCGGCGTGGCCGTCACCCATGAGCGGCTGCCACCGGTCGAACCCCGCCAGGTCTGTACCGCCAGCGTGCGCCTGCGCGGATCGGCCCCGTACCGCAACTCGATGCTCTTCCGCTTGGACCAGGGCGCCAGCCACGCCAGTCGATCCTCCCCGGCGACCGCCCTGACCAGCCGCTTCCATTCCTCGGCAGGCATGTCCCTCGGCAACGCCAATGCCACTCCCAGCAGATGCCCATCGGCATGGCCGTGCCCGACATCCGGCAACGCCAGAAACGCCACATGCGCCCGGTCATCGGCACCGTGCCCGCTCACCTGCGGGGGAACATCCGTCCCGACATGGTCGAGTACCGCCTTGCGCAGCACCGTGGTGAACCGCAGCACCTGATCCCCGCCGATGCGGGCCCTCGGCCGCTCGAACCCCCAGATCATCAGGTCGTCCCACGGCAACCTGACCGGTTCGGCGACCGGCTGCTCATCGACCAGCGGCGCGTACGGAACCGCACGAGCGACCTCCCACGCCCGCCCACCAAGGTCATAGACCTCCCGCAGCGCCTCCACGTAACCGGGGTAGGGCACACGAAGGTCACACACCTGCGCTGCACGGACATGGCTCGGCGCCCATCGCGTCCACCCCTGACGCTCGCCGGGCAGTACGGTCGCAGCGGTGACCTCGCTCTGGCTGGTCGACCGCCCCACGTACGGGACACCGAACGCCATCCGCTGCAACCTGGCCAACACCTCCGCGGGCACAACCGCCTCCGGCCAGATCACGGCGAAGTCCTCCCCTTCCGGAGTCACCGATGCCCGTGAACGAGCACCGTTGGTACGACCCGGCCACGTCTGACTCCCGCCGCGCGCCTCGACCTGGTTGGTGACCACGTAGCTGTCGATTCGCGTGGCGGACACTGAGGCATCCGCCCATACCTGCGGAGAACCGGAACGCTCCAGCCACCCCAGCGCATCCCAGTCCTCCTGGCACTGCGCCGACGCCACCAGCGCGCAGAACACCCGCGCCGGATGCGGCGGCCACTCCAGGCTGCCCGGCTGCATGCCACCGGCGTCATAGCGACCGTGCCGCAACCGCACGTGCAGAGCGAACGGCATCGCGCTACTCGCCGTCCGTGGATGCGTTGGCCACCGTGCTCTCGATCGCATCTCGCAACGACTTCACCGGCGCCACCGAGATGACATCACTGGCCATCTCGATGCCCAGCTTCGCCGTCCGGACCCGCAGCTCGTGGAAGGCGCCCAGCGCATCGGCGGCCGAGACCTCCAGCGGCTCCAGTTCCCCGCCGGGCAGCTCCAGGCCGACCTCCTCGCTCGCCTGGGCCAGATCACAGCCCGACCGCAACCACACCGACGGCCGGGCGAAGGCCAGCCGATCACCGGCCAGCGCGAGAGCCAACAAGGTGGCCCGCGCCGAGGTCGCCGCCTCAGCAGGGGCATCACCGAACCGCAGCCGCTCCAGCCCGGCCAGCGACACACTCGCCACCCGCCGAACCTCCCTGACGCTCACCCCACCAGGTACCGGATTCGGTGCGATGTTGCCGTGCCCGATCTCGCTGAGCTTCTGACCGGCCTTTTTGGTGCCCTCAGCGATGTAACCCCAGCCGTTCTCGGCCTTGTTCTTGTCATCGATCGCCCCGGTCAGATTGACCGGATCCAGGCGACCGCCCCGCCGTACCCCGAAGACCGGGTCGAGCCCGTACATGATCGCCGTATACAGCCGCGCGAACTTCGGCCAGCGCCCCTTACGATGCGAATCCCACGCCCCGTAGATCAGCGACGCGGGCTCGCGCTCGAACAACGGCCGCGCATCGGCCGCACTGACCGACCGCAACCGCCGCCCGACCTCGCTCTTATCGAACGCCACCCCGCCGATGGTGGAGTCCCGCCAGTACGCATCGGCGTAACGGTGCGGCGCATCGAAGGACGTGATCCGTACCTCACCATGCGCGGTGGCCAGACGCATCTCGAACGCCGGCAGCTCGATCCGCCCGCCATCGCGGGCATCCCGTAGCGCCTCCTCCACCCGATTGGCTTGCGACTGCTCCTGATCGACGGTCACCGTCACCTGACGCTCACCGTCAACCAGTCGCTCCCCGACCAGGTACTTCTTGGTCAGGTCCCGCTCGTTCTTGTCCACCGGAAACGTCGGCGGCATCAACCCGTTCCCAGCCCCACCAACTGGCTGGTATAGGGCCTTCACCACCAGCGCGGTATGCGCCCTGTCCGGGCCCACCGCCTGAAGCAGACGCGCTGCCAGGTCCGTACTCAAGAGCTTCTCCTTACCTCGCCATGCCCCCGAGTTACCACTGCCATGCGTACAGTGACAGACCCCACCGACAATCCGCACCAGCGTCGCCATAACGAGATCCGGCATCCGAGCCGGGACGGCGCCGGGTTGTCGATCGGCAAGCTGATAGGTGCCGTTGATCCCGCAACGAGGCCCGGCGTCCAAGCCGGGATGCCACTCCTACCTGGGCGGACTCGATACCAAGGCCAACGGGCCGCAATGAGGCCCGGCGTCCAAGCCGGGATGCCACCCGGTACGACCGGAAGTCGGCCAAGTACACGGCGCTGCCGCAATGAGGCCCGGCGTCCAAGCCGGGATGCCACGTGGGTCCAGGAAATCGACAGCCCGGTGGGGATGCCGCCGCAATGAGGCCCGGCGTCCAAGCCGGGATGCCACGGTCTTTGAACAGGCCTTATGCCCATACAGCACAGCTCTCACGCTAGCTGGATTCACTTATCAAGGTACATATGGGCCTATATCTCATTAGGAACCCCTGGCGTGTCGCATGAGCACTTGAGGTTCCGAACCAGCGCAGTCCCTCAGACGATAGGCCACGTCTGCGGCGGAGGATCCGTACCTCTCCTATTACAACTGACAGCCCAGCACCTGGGACACGTAGTTCTCGTCAGCATGAGGCATCGCCGATCGCCTGGCTACGGTTCCTGGTGGAAGCGACCGCTCTCCCCCAAGTGCTTGACCCAGCGACCCCACCGGGAACTCCGGGAAAACTGAGCAGCTATCACGGCCCCCGGGGGCAGGGTGCCATCTGGACGGCGGTTGGCCAATGCCCACCGCCATGCCAGACGTTGCAGCTCTCGTCCTTCATCCCCCTGATTGAGGTGGTCACCCCCCGCCTCGCTCTCCAGGGGACGCTGATCATCGGTTGCCGCAGCTCCCGGTGCCGACGAAATCACCAGGCCCGGCGTACAGCTTTGGCGGATCTGACCCATCAGCATTTCGTAAGCGCCGATCAGCGCGATCGACGGCCATGCGGCGATGACGCGAGCGATCAAGGTCGGTTCGGCGACCGCGACATTGGCTGCGAGACTGGCCAGGCTGCTGACGATGAGTAGCGCCCAGGGCAGCACTCCCCCGCGCCGCCCGTACCGGCTGGCCAGCAGGATCGACATGGACGAGGCCACGATCATCCCATCGACCGCGAGCGGAGCCAGAATTGCCCCCATGCTGCTTTCACCATGACGACGCGCCAGCTCATGCATGTGCTGGTAGGAAACAACGGCGGCGATCCCTGCCAGCAGCAGCACCGAACCGGTTGTCGTCCACCGGATCCAGCGTTCTGCCGCGCAGCGGCGAGAGGTGATCACTGCGCGCCCCCCTTGACCACGTTGATACGGCTCTCGACCACCAGCCGATTCCGAGAAGCCGCAGGTAGAGGCGCCGTAGATTTGCGCCGTACCTGGCCGGGGGCACAGCACAGATGGGCAGCTCCTCTGCCGCCCCTTCTTCAACCCGCTGCAAAGCAGTTGCGGTGACCTGCCGTATCGCCTGGAGCGTGTCACCGGTGATGGTGACCCTGCAGGTGGCGGTGTTCGTCGGCTTGTCGAAGTGGATCTCCAGCCGGAACGCGTCAAAGAGGCGCCGCAGGACGACTTCGGGCAACAACGCCAGATCAGCCGTTCCGACCGGGATCACATCAAGCAGCTCCGGAACGCTGCGAACTGGCTGGACCTGTTGAAGGTCGCCCAGCTCGCGGTGTTTCGCCGCTCGCTCCTCGGCGAGCCGGGCGGCGCGGGCGTGGATGTCCTGAACAAGATCACCGATAGGGTCGTCGGTGGTCTCCAACGTCCGCACCAGCCGGGCACGACGGGAATCGATGTCGGCGATGGCACGGCGCAACGCGTCGGCCTTCGCCTGATACTCATCCATCGCTCTGTTCGTGCCGTCGGCGAGCGCGTGATCGAGATAGTGCCAGCGGGCCGAACCGAAGATCCGCCGGGCGAAGAAGTCGCTGACCCCGTCCATCAGCCGGTCCTCGCGAACGTAGATCGCCGGAGGGTGCCCCTCCGGGCGGTGGCCGTAAGCGGGCACACACGCGTAATAGCTGTAAGGGATCCGCGTCTTGCCGAACATACGCCGCCGACAGGCGGCGCAGAACACGTAGGAGCGCAGCGGATAGGAGCGGACGGCCTGGGGATGGGCGGAGTTCACGCCCGCCGCGCTGCGCGAACGTTCCTTTTGAGCGGCGACCTTCTGCGCGGCCAGGAACGTCTCCCGGGTCACGAGAGGTTCATGGGCCGGCTGGGAGGACCACACCCACAACTCAGGCGGGTTGCAGGACCCGCCCTTCTTGGTGGCCCGGCGGTTCCACACCATATAGCCGGTGTACTTCGGGTTGATCAGGACCTCCCGGATGGAACTGCCCGTCCACCGGCCCAAGGCTCGGTCGGGGTCCACCGGGGTGGGCGGTGGATAGCGGTCCAGGTCCCGGTTCAGCCGCTCGGCGATCTCCCTATAGGCCAGCCGCTCGACCACACGCAGCGCGAAGATGTGCGTGACGACCGGCCCGCATACCGGGTCGGGGACGAGCCGGTGCTTGGTCCGCCCCTCGGCACGGCGCGCAGGCACCGGGTGCGGGATCTTGTCAGCGGCATAGCCGTAGCAGGGCTTGCCGACGTTGTAGCCCTGCTCGGTATGGGCCTCGAAACCGCCCCAGGACTTCTCCAGCAGTTCCAGGACGTACCACTCCGCCACGCCCTGTTTGACCCGGCGGGTGAGAATCTGGGAGGCACGCTTGCCATTCAGGATGATCGGCTCGTCGGCACACAACAGGAGCACACCGAGTTGCTCGAGCCGGTTCTCGATCTGGGTGCCGATGTAGGTCCGGCGTGCGATGCGATCGATGGACTCACAGATCACCGCGTTGAACCGGCGATCGGGCCGGGCCGCCTCGGCCAAGAGGTCCTGGATACCCCCGTCCCGGGGAACCGGGATGGCGAACCGTTCGTGTCCGCGGCCGAGTCCCCGCGCGCTGAGGTCCTTGCGACCGGATTCGATGTCATAAAAGTGCGCCACGATGATTCCGTGCGGGGGAAAGTGGCTTTGTAGGTGAATTTGAGAGCCGGATGTCGGTCAGTGGCTCTGTGGCGTTCGGTGGGGATGGAGCCGTGTTAGCGAATTCCAGAGCCATCTGAGTGCGTGTTTGAGAAGATCGTTTAGAGCTCAAGGGCAGATGTAGCGGGGTTGGCGTCGTGCGGGTCCGCCCCGGGTGAGGCGGCGGGCCATCCCCGCGATGGCGGCCCAGCGGATCAGCGCCTCGG
>NZ_POUA01000195.1 GCF_003236385.1 Spongiactinospora gelatinilytica | reverse complement strand
GGGCTCGGAGATGTGTATAAGGGACAGGCCCGCGATCCGGATGGCCGGGCAATGCCCCGGCCATCCGGATCGCGGGCCGGTAAAACGCGCGGAACGCCCTCGTACGGCATCAGCGGTTCCTCGGCAAATTTCCGTCCTTTACGTGTCGCGGGAAACGCCGGACGGCGTGGGCCGCGTATTTCAATCCGCTTGAGAGGAATCCGTCGCGGCGCCTTCCGGAACACCTTCGCGAGAGGTGTCAAGGTCCGGCCGGCCACGCGGGCCCGCCTCGCCCGAATCCACGGGCGCGGACGGGCGGCGCACGCGGGCGAACGGAACGTCCCGTCGCCCGCGTGCCCCCGCACGCGACCCGACGACAAGGACCCAAGTGGACAGCTACCGAGTACTGCGAAACGCAGCGGCGACCTTGCTCGCCGCGGTGACCATCACCGGAGGCCACGCCACCCCCGCCCAGGCCGACAGAGACCTCGACCGGACCGACGCCGAATCGAACCGCCAGGAACCTCCCACGCTCGACCCGGCCGCCTACGAGGAGACCGCCTACGAGCCGGAGGTGCCGCGAATACAGCAGGTCACCCCGGAGCGGATCTACAAACGCAGATGGAGCACCTCGGCCAGGCCGAGGCCGAGGATCCAGGTGCCGGCGATCAAGAACAAGGCCATCGCCTTCCGCATCGTCGTGCAGCGCGCCTGGACCGTACGGCAGTTCCGCTGTCTGGACAGCCTGTGGACCCGCGAGAGCAACTGGAACCACCGCGCCACCAACAGCTCCTCGGGGGCGTACGGCATTCCGCAGGCCCTGCCCGCCGCCAAGATGGCGGGCGCCGGCTGGGACTGGCGGTCCAACCCCGTCACCCAGATCCGGTGGGGCCTTACCTACATCAAGGGCCGGTACGGCTCGCCGTGCGGTGCATGGGGCCACTTCCGCGCCCACAACTGGTACTGACGCCGGGAGCGCCCAGGGGAAGGGCGCGCTCCCGCGGCGGTGCCCCGCGGGCCGGCCGGAGACGGCCGGCCCTCGCCCTAACGGGTCAGCAGGGCGGCCGACTCGGCCACCACGAACACGGCCGCGCCCGCGGCCAGAGCGAGCACGCCGTACCAGGCCAGCACGGCGTCGGCCCGGTGGTCGAGCGGGCGTCCTTCGTGCAGCGCGCGCTGGACGCGCCGGTAGCGCACGCCCGTACGGGCGAGCAGCACGCCACCGAGCAGCGTGGCCAGCACGAACGCGGCGGCGGGCAGTGGGTTCGCGCCGCTTCGCAGGACCATCCCGGCGGCACCGAGCCCGCCCGCGGCCAGCACGGTCGCGGTCCGGACCCAGGCCAGCCTGGTCCGCTCGCTCTGCAACCCTTCATCCCACAGCGGTCGCGGCATGTCAGAGCGCGAGCAGGATGAGAACGAGGGCCAGTACGGCGACCGTCGCCACGCCGTACCCGAACACGGCGGCGAGGGCGGGCGGCGGCAGCGGCCTGGCGGTGCGCAGCGCCCGCTGCACGCGCCGCCAGCGCGGATAGGCCATGCCCGCGGCCACCGCCGCCAGCATCACCAGGACGACCGCCATGACCGTGCGCAGCCAGGGCGTGAACGCCGCGGCCGGGACCGCGGCCATCGCCACCCCTCCCGCGCTGAGCGCCAGCGAGGTGCTGAGCCAGGTCAGGAACGTGCGCTCGTTGGCCAGCGTGAACCGCGGGTCCGGTTCCTTGCCCGGCGCGGTGTGGGCGGCGTGGACGGTGTGGGCGGCGTCGGTGGTGTGGGCGGTGTGCGCGGGATCGGGGTGCGACCCCCGGGTCCCCCGCGATCCTTGAGCATTCATACCAGAAAGGCTATTTCCGCCACATTTCCCCTAGACAACCCGGGATAGCGTCAGTCCATGACGCAGGCGGCGGCGATCACCTGAAGGTACTTCGCGGTGGTGGCGGCCACCTCGCGGCCGGCCCGCGCCGAATCGGCGACCTCCATCCCGCGGTAGGCGGTGGCCAGCCCCCCAAGCGCCTCGCGCAGGGTCTTCTCCCCCGCCTTCTCGGCGACGTCGTCGAGCCGACCGGCCGCCTGGTCCAGGCGCTCTTCGACCTCCGCGGGGGCGCGGCCCTGGATCTCCTCCGGGGCCTGCTTGGCGATGGCGACCGCCTCGTCGCACGCCTGGACGCGGGCCAGCGCCCCACCGACCTCGCCCACCTCACCGCACCCGGCCACGCTCACCGCCATCACCAGCAGGGCGGCGGGGACGAGCGCGCGCGTCACGAGCCGCTGCACGCCTGGGTGATGTCGCCGAGGTACTTGGCGGTGTCGGCGGCGGCCCGCTGCGCGGCGTCGACCGCCGAGTTGACGTCGCTGATGTCGAGGTTCTGGTAGGACTTCGCCAGCCCCTCCATCGCCTCGCGCAGGGTCGTGTCACCGGCCTTGGCCGCGCCGTCCTCCAGCTTGGTCGCCGCGTCGTTGAGGGCCTTCTCCAACTCTTGGGGGTTGTTGGCCAGGCTCACCGCCTTGGACGTGATCTCACCGGCGATCTTGGTGGCCTCCAGGCACGCCTGAGCCTTGTCGACCGTGCCGCTGACCTCCTGGAGCTCACCGCACCCGGTCAGTAAGACGGCCACGGCGGAGAGGGGAAGGACCACGCGGGAAATGAGTCGCATGCCTCCGACACTACCCAAGCCGCTTCTCCCATGTGGTGACGAAGAGACACCCGATAGCGCGCACGGCTCTAGAAACTAGGATCGATTCGAGGAACGAGAATGGGCGGTTTCAAGGGGGGATCATGTCCGCTTGTGAGCACATGGTGGCGGCAGACGATCCGGCGGCGCGCACGCCGGAAGGGTGCGAGGAGTGCCTGAAGGTCGGCGGGCGCTGGGTCCACCTGCGGCGCTGCCTGGAATGCGGCCATATCGGGTGTTGTGACTCCTCACCCATGCGGCACGCCACGGCGCACTTCAACGAGACGGGCCATCCGGTCATCCGGTCCTTCGAGCCGGGCGAGGAATGGCGCTGGTGCTTCGTCGATCAGTCGATCGGCTGACCGGCACACGCCTGGGCGGTGGTCAGTCGCGTTCCAGGATGGCCTCCTCGAAGTCCAGTTCCTGCATCACGCGGCGGAGTACCTCGTCGTCGATGCGCCGCTCGTCGCGCAGCCGCACGAACACCTCGCGCTCGGCGGTGAGCATCGCGCGCCGCATGCGCCGGTAGGCCGCGCTCGGGGTCTCCTCGCCCTCCTGGCCGGTGCCGCCGCCGAGCCGTTCCCAGGCGTTCAGCGTGCGGCGTTCCTCCTTGGCCCGGAGCCGGCCGATCACCTCGGCGTGGACGGGACTCGCGGTGGCCTGGTCGGGCAGGGTGGCCAGCGCGGCGGTGGCGGCGGCCTGCTGTGCGGCGGCCTCGGCCAGGTTGTCGTCGTACACCTCGCGGTCGCTGGTGATCTTGAGTCGCCGGATCAGTGCGGGGAACGTCAGTCCCTGTACCAGCAGCGTGCCGATCACCACCGCGAACGTGAGGAAGAGCAGCAGCGCGCGCCCCTCCAGGTCCTCCGGCAGCGTGAACGCCGCGGCCAGCGACACCACGCCGCGCATGCCCGCCCAGGACACCGCCAGGATCCTCGGGAAGGACTGCGGCCCCTCACGCTCACGGATCTTCTTCGACAGGACGGGCGGCAGCGCCGCGGCGGGCACCATCCAGACGAACCGGGTCGCCACCGCCGTTCCGAAGATCGCCAGGGCGTAGCCGGCGAGCGTCCACGGGTCGTGGACCTTGAGCGCGTCGCTGACGATGCTGTGCAGTTGCAGCCCGATCAGCGCGAACACGATCGTCTCCAGGAAGAAGGCGATCACCCGCCAGAGGGCGTCGGACAGCAGCCGCGTGCCGAACCCGGCCCGGTGCATCCGATGGCCGATGTAGAGGCCGACGATCACGACGGAGATCACCCCGGACGCGTGTACCGCCTCGGCCGCCAGATAGGCGGCGAACGGGATGAGCAGCATGATCGTGTTCTCGACCAGCGGATCTTGGATGCGCTCCAGGACCCGGCCCAGCGCCCAGGCGACGGCCAGGCCGATCAGCACGCCGCCGACGGCCGCGATGAGGAAATCGAGGGCCCCGCCCAGCAGAGTGATGCCCTGGCCCATCGCGGCGGCGATGGCCACCCGGTAGACCGTCAGGGCGGTGGCGTCGTTGAACAGGCTCTCGCCGACCAGGATGGTGATCACGCGCCGGGGCAGCCCGAGCCGTCTGGCCACCGCCACCGCGGCCACGGCGTCGGGCGGCGCGACGATCGCGCCCAGCGCGAAGGCGGCGGCCAGGCCGAGCTGCGGGATCAGCAGGTGCATGACCAGGCCGATCACCAGGGTGGTGAACAGCACCAGGCCGACCGACAGCAGGCCCACGGCGCGCTTGAAGTCACGCAGGCGCAGGAAGGAGCTGTCCAGAGCGGCGGAGTAGAGCAGTGGGGGCAGGAAGACCAGCAGCACGATCTCCGGATCCAGCCGGTACACCGGCACCCCGGGCACGAACGACACCAGCAGCCCCGCCGCCACCAGGACCAACGGCGCCGGCCAGCCCCGGCGCCTGGCAACGGCGGCGAGCGCTATCGCCCCGGCGGCGAGAGCGAGCAGGCGCAACCCCGTCGCAGCGTCCACATGACCTCCAACGCCTCGTCGGAGATCAGATTACGACCCGCCCGGCCCCATCCCCGGACACCAGACACCCCAGCGCGGCTTGAGGCCAAAGCGGATACTCCGGTATATCCAGCTCCACATTGATCGCCTGCCGCACTGGGTCCGCCGGCTCACCGGCCGCCGCCCTGCGTCCCGCCGCGGCCGGGGCACGGAGGTACATCACCGGTATGAGCCTGCTCCGCTTCGACGGACGCCATCGTTGTGGTGGTCAGGCCACCCTGGCGGCGCATAGCCGGTGCCGCAACGGTGACCTGGGGAACCCGGGCACAAGAGCGCACGACATCACCCAGGACGGCGAGCAGGCGGCCCCGCCGTACACCGACCAAAACCGGGGCACACGGCACACGACAAACGCCGATGTCGGGCGAAGCCCGACACAGGGAAGGCGTCCGAGCGACAGGGAGGGCCGAGGTCACCAGTCGCGGCGGTCGTCGCGGGGGTCGTGGCCCTGTTCGGGGCGCAGGCGCTCGCCGGTGGCGAAGAGGGAGTCGTTGGGGTACTGGCGCGGGGGCTGGGCGTCGGGCTGGTAGTAGTCGTCGCCTTCGGGGCGGCCCTGGGCGCCGATGCCCAGCGGATCGTCCGGGTCGACGCCGGAGTAGCCCTGGGGGTCTTCCTCCTGGTAGCGCCTGCCGCGCTCGCCGCCACCGTAGCCGGGGTCGTCGTCGCCATAGCCGGACGTCCCGTACGGGTCGGGATGAGGGATCTGCCTGCCGTGCTGGTCGGGCGACGTGGAGTACTGTTCCGCGCTGTAGGCGTCGGGCTGGGTGCCGTAGCGGTCGCCATAGTCGCCCTGTCCCGCGGGCGGCTGGGACGACTCGGCGTAGGCCGCGTGATCGTCCACCTCGGAGGCGGAGAAGCCGTAGGGGTCGGTCGCGGGCCCTCCCGTTCCCCGGCCGCGCCGGGCGCCGCCCGGCGGCGCGGGCTGGTAGCCGGTCTCCCGGCCCTCCGCGTAACCGGGATCGGGCAGGGGCTGGTAGCCCGTGTCGCCGCCACCGGCATAGCCCGCGTCGGGGGCGGTCCGGTAGCCCGTGTCGCCACCGCCGGCATAGCCCGTGTCAGGAGCCGTCTGGTAGCCGGTGTCGGACTGGTAGCCCAGGTCGGAACCGCCCGCATACCCCAGATCGGGCGCGTTCTGATAACCGGTGTCGGACGGGTAGCCCGCGTCCGGCCCGGAGTGGTACCCCGTGTCGGAGCCCCCGGGATATCCGGTGTCCGGATAGCCGGAGTCCTGGTAAGCGGGGTCGGGGTGGTAGGCCGGGTCGGTGCCCGCGGGCTGGCGGCCGTACGGGGGGGAGTCGCCGACGATGAGGTTCTCCCTGGGGACGGCATCAGACGTGGTGTTGTAGCTCGCCACCAGTTTGTCCGGTCCGGGCGTGCCGCGCGCGACGAGCACGTCGCTCGGGCCGCCGCCGCGCTGCGGGCGCTCCTCGGCCGCGATCGGCGGCGCGACCTGCGTCTCCTGCTCCGGATAGTGGCCGCCTTGGTAGTCGTCCTCGCCACCCTGGTAGTCGGCGGCATAGTCGTCCTGCCGGGGGCGGGCGTAGTGGCCCGTCTCGGGATAGTCGCCGGAGTAGTGCTCCCCTTCCTGGGGCTGGACGGCGTGCTGACCGGACTCGACCAACTGGTCGCCCCCGGCCTCGACGTACCCGTCGTCAAGGGTGTCGATCAGCCGGCCGACGTCTTCCAGCGGCATGCGGAAACTGGCGGTGCACATCTCACCCCGCCAGAGGCTCAGTACGAGGGTTCCGTCGTGCCACGTGACCCGGAGCACCCGCTCCTGACCACGCGAATCAAAGAAGACCTCACCGAACGACGGCAACGGGACAACTTCCGACATGGAGGACATAGTGCTTTAACCAGCCTTTATTCGTCCACTCGACCCCGGAAAACCCTACCGAACCGGCGTTTTCGCCTCTCCCGCTGACCCCACCAGGATACAGAACGAAGATCAGACATACCTTCCCCTTCCCGGTGGAGACGCAATGCGGGACTTGCCGCAAGTGTGCCACGCCGCCTCCCGTCCACGTCCGGTGAACGCCGCAATGGCACCCCCGTCCGTACGGCGGGGCGGGACTTGCGGCGGTTGTCCACAGGCCGGTGGCGGCGGCCCGGCTTCATCCACAGAGCGGCACGGGCGGCCCGGCGAGCGGGTAGCGTTGACTGCCGTGCCCGACCAGATCGCACCCGACCAGACCCCAGGTGACGCCCTCGCAGCGGTAGCGACCGGCGAGGCCGGAGCCGTGCCCGCCGACCGCGACCCCGACCGCGACCCCGACCAGGCGAATACGCCGGACAAGCCCACCAAGAGCGGCAAGCCAGGCAAGTCCGGCAAGCCGGACAAGCCAGGCAGGTCTGCCAAGGGCAAGGGGGGCGAGGGCGACGGCCCCGCGCTGCCGTCCGCCACCGATCTGCTCGCCGTGGCCGTGCGCGCGCTCGGCGGCAGCGAGCGCCCCGGCCAGGTGCGGATGACGCAGTCGGTCCAGCGGGCCATCGACGCGGGCGACCACGTCGCGGTGCAGGCGGGCACCGGCACCGGCAAGTCGCTGGCCTACCTCGTCCCCGCGATCCGGCACGCGGTGATCACCGGCTCGGCCGTCGTGGTCTCCACCGCCACCATCGCGCTACAGCGCCAGCTCGTCGATCGCGACCTGCCCCGGCTGGCCGAGGCGCTGGCCCCCGAGCTGCCGCACGAGCCCGACTTCGCGATCCTCAAGGGCCGGCGTAACTACCTGTGCCGTTACAAGGTCACCGCGGGCTGGCCGGAAGACGAGCCCGACCAGCTCTTCGACCCCCGCGAGGTGAGCGCCACCGGCCGCATGGTGCAGCGCATCCAGGAGTGGGCCGAGACCACCGAGACCGGCGACCGCGACGAGCTGGTGCCCGGGGTCAACGAGCAGGCGTGGCGGCAGTTCTCGGTGAGCGCCAGGGAGTGCCTGGGCGCGCAGCGCTGCCCGAGCGGGGCCGAGTGCTTCGCCGAGCTGGCCAGGGAGCGCGCGGGCAAGGTCGATGTCGTGGTCACCAACCACGCGCTGCTGGCCATCGACGCCATGGAGGAGTTCGAGGTGCTCCCCGAACACGACGTCGTGGTGGTGGACGAGGCGCACGAGCTGGTCGACCGGGTCACCTCGGTGGTGACCGACGAGTTGTCCGGCGCGGCCGTCGGCCTGGCCGTGCGCCGGGTGGCCAAGCTCATCGAGCAGGCCACCGCCGACCGCCTCCAGGAGGCGGGCGAGACGCTGGAGGCGCTGCTCGGCGCCGCGCCCGCCGGCCGGGTGGACGACCTGCCGCCGGTGCTCGGCACGACCCTCGCGCTGGTACGCGACGCCGCCGCCGCGTGCGTCACCGCCCTCGGGCCGCGCGGCGGCGACCGTTCCGGCGGCGCGGCCCGTGACGCGGGCAAGGACGCCGAGGACATGGGCCTGCGCAAGGCGGCGTTCACCGTGCTGGACGAGGTCCACGACACCGCGCAGCGGATGCTCGACGCCTACGGCCACGAGCGGGAGATCGACCGGGCCGAGGTGGTCTGGCTGCTGGAGGCCACCGACCGCCGCCCCGCCACGCTGCGGGTCGCGCCGCTGGCGGTCGCCGGCATGCTGCGGGACAACCTGTTCGGCGACCGCACGGTGGTGCTGACCTCCGCGACGCTCGCCCTCGGCGGCTCCTTCGACGGGCTGGCCCGCCAGTGGGGGCTCGGCGAGCCCGCCGCCGGGGAGGGCGGGGCCGAGGCCAAGGGCGCGGGCTGGACCGGCCTCGACGTCGGCTCGCCGTTCGACCATCCGCGCAGCGGCATCCTCTACGTCGCCAAGCACCTGCCCCAGCCGGGCAGGGACGGCCTGCCGCAGCCCTACCTGGACGAGATCGCCGAGCTGATCGAGGCGGCGGGCGGGCGCACCCTCGGGCTGTTCTCCTCGATGCGCGCCGCCAAGGCCGCCACCGAGGCGCTGCGCGACCGGCTCGACGTCCCGCTGCTGTGCCAGGGCGACGACTCCACGATGCTGCTGGTCAAGCAGTTCGCCGAGGACGAGCCGACCTGCCTGTTCGGCACGCTGTCGCTGTGGCAGGGGGTGGACGTGCCGGGGCCGTCCCTGCGCCTGGTGATCATCGACCGCATTCCGTTCCCCCGGCCCGACGACCCGCTCACCTCCGCCAGGCAGCGGCACGTGGCGGCCAAGGGCGGCAACGGCTTCATGTCGGTGGCGGCCACGCATGCGGCGCTGCTGCTCGCCCAGGGCGCGGGGCGGCTGCTGCGGTCGCAGACCGACAAGGGCGTGGTGGCGATCCTCGACCCGCGTCTGGAGACGGCCCGCTACGGAAGCTTCCTGCGGGCCTCGCTCCCGCCGTTCTGGAGCACCAACGATCCGGCGCTCGTGCGCGGCGCGCTCAAGCGCCTCGCCGCCGGCTGATCTCGTGGCCGGATCTCAGGCGTAGGGCGTGAGGTCGGGGCGTTTGGCGGCGATGCCGTCGCCGGAGGAGGTGCCCGACAGGCGGCGGCCGATCCAGGGCAGCAGGTGCCGGCGCAGCCACTCGGCATCCTCGCGGCGCCTGACCCGCGGGTCCGTCACCTTGCGGGCCGGCCAGTGCTTGCGCCAGGGCTCCTCGCCGGGCACGCCGAGCACGTCCAGCACTCGGGCGGCGACCAGGCGGTGGCCGTCGGCGTTCATGTGCAGCCGGTCCTCGTGCCAGGCCCGCCAGTCGCGCAGGCCCTGCATCGACCAGGTGTCGACCAGGTGGCAGCCGTACAGGTCGGCGATGGACCGCACGTGCAGGTAGAAGATCGCGAACCGGCCCCGCATCCGCCGCATCAGCGGCGTGTCACGCGGATCGACTCCGGTGAACAGGACCACCTCGGCCCCGCTCTCCCGAAGGTCGCGTACGGCCCGCGCGAAGGTCTTGGCCATCGCGTCGGGGTCGCACCCCGGCCGCAGCAGGTCGTTGCCGCCCGCGCAGAAGGAGATCAGCTCCGGGCGCATCGCGATGGCCTTCGGCACCTGCTCGCGTACCACCTGGTCGAGCAGCCTGCCGCGCACCGCGAGGTTGGCGTAGCGGAAGCCGGGGTCGAGCCGGGCCAGGTGCTCGGCCACCCGGTCGGCCCAGCCGCGAAGACCGCCGCCGGGCCCGGGGTCGCTCAGCCCTTCGGTGAAACTGTCGCCGATGGCGACGAACGAACCATAGGACGCCACGGTCAGACCGGTTCGGACTCGGCGAGCGCGTGCAGGGCGAGCACGTAGGAGGTGAGCCCGAAACCGGCGATCGTGCCACTGGCCACCGCGGAGACCACCGAGGTGTGCCGGAACTCCTCGCGCGCCGCCGGGTTGGAGATGTGCACCTCGATCAGCGGCGCGGTGCGCTGGGCCACGGCGTCGCGCACGGCGTAGGAGTAGTGGGTGAAAGCGGCCGGGTTGAGCACCACCGGGATCTGGCCGTCGGCGGCCTCGTGCAGCCAGCCGATCAGCTCGGCCTCGCCGTCGGTCTGCCTGACCTCGACGTCCAGGCCGAGCCGCTGCCCGGTCTTCTGGCACAGCGCCACCAGGTCGTCGTAGGTCTGCGCGCCGTAGACGTCGGGCTCGCGGCGGCCGAGCCGGCCCAGGTTGGGGCCGTTCAGCACGAACACGGTGGTCATCGCGCCACCTCCTGGTACGCGGCGGTCAGCAGCTCGGGCGAGGGGTCTTCCAGCCTGCCGACCCGGGCCAGGCCGTCCAGGACGACGAAGCGCCGTTTGGCGCCGCGGTTCTTCTTGTCCAGCCGCATGTGGTCGCTCAGCTCGGGCCAGGCGTCGCGGCGGTAGGAGGTGGGCAGGCCGACCGAGGTGAGGATGGCGCGGGTGCGCTCGACGAGGTCGGCGCCGATGCGCCCATCGAGGCGGGACAACTCGGCCGCGTAGACCATGCCGACCGCGACGGCCTCGCCGTGCCTGATCCGGTAGTCTTCGGCGCGCTCGATCGCGTGGGCCAGGGTGTGACCGTAGTTGAGGATCTCGCGCAGCCCGGACTCACGCAGGTCGGCGCCCACCACGTCGGCCTTGACCTGGACCTTGCGCTCGATCAGCGCGCGGGTGTGCGGGCCCTCGGGGGTGGCGGCCCCGGCCGGGTCCTCCTCGATCAGCGAGAGGATCACGGGGTCGGCGATGAACCCGCCCTTGATCACTTCGGCGAGCCCGGCGACGTAGTCGGCGCGCGGCACCGACACCAGCGTCGCGAGGTCGCACAGCACCCCGGCGGGCGGGTAGAAGGCGCCCACGAGGTTCTTCCCCTCGGGGGTGTTGATGCCGGTCTTGCCGCCCACCGCGGCGTCGACCATGGCCAGCAGCGTGGTCGGCACCAGTACGACCTTGACTCCGCGCAGCCAGGTGGCCGCCGCGAACCCGGCGAGGTCGGTGCAGGCGCCGCCGCCCACGCCCACCACCGCGTCGGAGCGCGTCATGCCGTGCCGGCCGAAGGCCGACCACAGCTCGGCGGCGACCTGCGGGGTCTTGGCCCGCTCGCCGTCCGGTACGGGCAGCGGCACGACCTCGTAGCCGGCCGCGGCAAGGGCCTCGACGACGGGCCCGGCCAGCTCGGGGAGCGTGGCGGGGTGGATCACGGCGACCGTGCGCACGCCGTCGCCGAGCAGCCCGGCCGCCTCGCCGAGCACCCCGGTGCCGATCACCACGTCGTAGGGGCTGTCGCCCTTGACGGTGATGCGGGTGGCGCTCACCGCGCCACCGCCTTCGCGATCTCTTCCACGATGTCGTCCGGCTCCCGCTCGTCGGTCGTCACGGTGATCGTGGCCAGCCGTTCGTAGATCGGCCGGCGTTCTTCCATCAGCTTCTTGAGCCGGCTGCGCGGGTTGAGCACGAGCAGCGGCCGGGCCGACGCCAGCCCGACCCGCTGGACCGCCTGGGTCAGGCCGACCGCGAGGTAGACCACGGTGTGGCCGGCCAGTAGCCGCTGGACCTCCTCGGCGAGCACCGCCCCGCCGCCCAGCGAGAGCACCCCGTCGTGCCCGGCCAGCGCCGCGCGTACGGCGGCGGCCTCCAGCTCACGGAACCGCTCCTCGCCGTCTTCGACGAACACGTCGCTGACCGATTTGCCGGTGGTCTCCTCCACGTCGGCGTCGGTGTCGCGGAAGGCGACGCCCAGCCGGTCGGCGAGCAGCCGCCCCACGGTGGTCTTGCCTGAGCCCGGCGGGCCGATGAGCACGGTGACCGTCATTCGGCGGCCTCCTGCGCGCCCTCGTGGTAAGGCGGCTTCAGCATGGCCGACAGGTAGCCGGCGCAGTTGCGGGCGACCTCCTCCACGGAGTCTCCGCCGAACTTCTCCAGCGCCACATCGGCCAGCACCAGGGCGACCATGGCCTCCGCGACGACCCCAGCGGCCGGGACGGAGCACACGTCGGAACGCTGGTTGATGGCCTTGGCGGGCTCTCCGGTGTGCACGTCGACGGTGGCGAGCGCGCGGGGGACGGTGGAGATCGGCTTCATCGCGGCGCGGACGCGCAGCGGCTCGCCGTTCGTCATGCCGCCCTCGATGCCGCCCGCGCGGTTGGTGACGCGGCGCACGCCGTCGCTCTCGCCCACGATCTCGTCGTGCGCGTGCGAGCCCCTGCGCCGGGCCGTCTCGAAGCCGTCGCCGACCGCGACGCCCTTGATGGCCTGGATGCCCATCAGCGCGCCGGCCAGCCGGGAGTCGAGCCGGCGGTCCCAGTGGACGTAGCTGCCGAGGCCCGGCGGCAGGCCGTACGCGACGACCTCGACCACGCCGCCCAGCGTGTCGCCCTCCTTGCGGGCGGTCTCGATCTCCTCGATCATGACCGCGCTGGTCTCCGGGTCGAAGCAGCGCACCGGGTCGTCATCGACGGCGGCGAGGTCGCCGGGGCCGGGGAGCACGCCATCGGGCGCGGCGACCGTGCCGATGCCGACGACGTGGCTGACGATCTCCACGCCCAGCGCCTGGCGCAGGAAGTTCACCGCGACCTGGCCGAGCGCGACCCTGGCCGCGGTCTCGCGGGCGCTGGCCCGGTCGAGGACGGGGCGGGCGTCGTCGAAGCCGTACTTCTGCATGCCGGACAGATCGGCGTGGCCGGGCCGGGGCCGCGACAGCGGCGCATTGCGCGCCTGCCCCGCCAGCACGTCCGGATCGACCGGGTCGGCGGCCATCACGGTCTCCCACTTCGGCCACTCGCTGTTGCCCACACGGACGGCCACCGGACTGCCGAGCGTGCGGCCGTGCCGCACGCCGCCGACGATGGTGGCGACATCCTGCTCGAACTTCATCCGCGCACCGCGGCCATGACCGAGCCGGCGGCGGCGCAGCGCCTCGGCGATCTCGGGGGTGGTCACCTCGACCCCGGCGGGCAAACCTTCCAGAATCGCGACGAGTTCGGGCCCATGCGACTCGCCTGCGGTCAACCAGCGCAACATGGGGACAAGTCTTCCATGCGCCGCACCGTTATGGTGTCACACCCCGCTCACCACGCGTGCAGCACGGCCAGCGCGCCCAAGATCATGAAGGGGCCGAACGGGATTTCGGTCGCGCGGTGGGCGCGGCGGGCGGCGAGCAGCCCCACGCCGTACACGGCGGCGAACAGGTGGGTGAGCACGACGGCCGCGATGACCGAGTCCCAGCCGGTCCAGCCGAGCGCGGCGCCGAGGGCGAGGGCGAGCTTCACGTCGCCCAGGCCGAGCGCGGCCGGGCGGAGGATGAACAGCACCGCGTAGAAGCCGGCCAGGGCGATCGCGCCCGCGCCCGCACGCTGCAGGTCACCGGGCCGCCCGGCCGTCACGGCCTCGACGGCCAGCAGGACGGTGACCCCGGCGTACGCGGTGATGGTCAGCTCGTCGGGCAGCCGGAAGTCGGCGACGTCGATCACGGCGAGCGGCACGGCGGCGACCACGAGCCAGCCGTACGCGGCCAGCTCCCAGGGCGACTCGAACCGTACCGCCGGCCCGGCCAACGCCACCGCGGTCACGACCGCGTACGCCCCAGCGGAGTACCGGCCTTCCGGCCCATCCCCGACGTGCCGCCGTACCGACTCCCGCTGCCACAGGCCGGCCAACCCCGCCACAAGAGCGATCAGACCAACGATCAGACCGGTCGGCACCCGCCGACCCTAGCCCACCACCCCCAGCTAATGGGACCGGATCGGCACGATCAGCCACGGTGTGCGGGGACGAGTACCAACGATTCGCCCACAGGCGGAACAAGCACCCCTGCCGGAGCGCGGGATCGGCGACCAACCGCGGGGACGGCGGACGGGAGGTGGTGCGCCGGGGGCG
>NZ_POUA01000194.1 GCF_003236385.1 Spongiactinospora gelatinilytica | reverse complement strand
GGTTCAGGCGGGGAGGGCGGCCAGTAGGAAGGCCAGGCGGGCGGCGGCGGCGTCCACGTCGTCCATGTCGCCCAGGCGGTAGCCCCAGGAGGTCACGAAGGCGCCTTCGGCGCAGGTGACCGTTTCGAACAGCGTCGAACTGAACCGGTTGCGGACGCACACGTAGGCCGGGTCGCTGTTCAGGGCGATGCTCTGCACCGAAAGATCGGCATGCCGCCGGGTCGCACCGGCGAAGCGCTCAAGACAGGACAATGTGTCCATCATCGTGAGTCACCTCCGCAACTTTTTCTTGCGACAGGATTGCACGATCAATCCGGCCAAGCAAGCAATTGCGGCATTTAGTTCGCGGGAGATTCGGTCTGCCGATCGAAGTCGTCCAGCACGCGCACGATCACCGCGCGGGCCTCGTCGTCGAAAGCCGCGATCTCGCAGAACTCTTCGAACACACGTCCGTAGAAGGCGATGTCCTCCGGATCGCGGAGCATCAGCTCCTTGGTCCGGGTGGCGACGCCGACCAGCGTCTCGTTGTAGATCCAGAACCCGTTCAGCACGGCCGAGGGGAGCGGCGCCTCGAACGGCACCACACCGAACTCCACGTTGGGCAGCGTGCTCACCGCGAGCAGCCGGTCCAACTGGCCGCGCATCACGTTGAGCGGCGCGAGCCGGTAGCGCAACGCCGCCTCCGGCATCAGAAACCGGAACCGCCGCCTGCCGTCGTAAAGGATCTCCTGCCGTTGCATCCGCACCCGGATCGCCGCGTCGATCTCCTCGGCCGCGCTGTAGAGGCGCTTGACCTTCGCGAACACGTTGCGCGCGTACTCTGCCGTCTGCAACAGCCCGATGACCAGGCCCGGCTCGAACACCCGGAACAACTGCGTCCGGGCCTCAAGGTCGCGCATGTCCTCCTGGATGGCGGCCAGTCCGCTGCGGTGCCGCTGCCGCCAGGAGTCATGCCGCTCCACCAGGCCGATCACCTGGGCGATCAGCTTGTCCACGACCTCGGGCGGGGCGTCCACCGCTTGAGCCCACACCACCACGTCGTCCTCGGAGGCCGTCTGTCGCGCGTTCTCCAGCCTGGAGACCTTCGACGGCTGCCAGCCGAGGCGCTCGGCGAGTTCCTTGCCCGACAGATGGGCGGCCTCGCGTAGTTGCCGGAGGTGCATGCCCAAATCGATCCGGGCCTGCTGGAAGCTGCTCAAACCTACCTCCGGGTGGGGCGCCGGACGGCCGGCGACGCCAGGACCCTGTCGCTCCGGTCCGAGGAGTCACGAATGCGGACGAGAGTAGACCGCGCTCGCCGTTCTATCCAGTGGGCGCGCCCGAATCGTGATCAACGCTCCCCGGCCGCCCCGCGCCCCGCCGCGCCCTCAGCGGCCGAGGACCCGCTTGGCCACCTCCGTGAGCAGTTCCCGGGGGATCTCGACGACGGTCTCGCCTTCGAGCACGTCGCGCAGGTCACCGAGCGCCTCGCCGTCGGTGACCCGCAGGCCCTGGACGACGATGGTGCCCCGATCGGTCTCGTAGAGCGATGGGCAGGCTCCCGCCTCGGACGTGGAACCGAGGAATCGCAGGCGCATGATCGATCCTTCCCCGAGCGGACCTCGCATTTGCAATTGCGCGCAATTGTAGCGATCAATGGGTATAGGATCTTTATAGCTACCCAGAAGGTATAAATTACGGTCACAAAACTGCAACGCCGTGCACGCCACGCCACAAGTGCGCAGTCGCGCACGAGGGTCAGCGGGCCCAGGACGGGCGGCGCTTCTCGGCGAAGGCGCGGATGCCCTCCTGGCCTTCTTCGGAGGTGAAGCGTTCGGCGGAGAGTCCGGCCATGCGGTGCATGCCCTCTTCAAGCGGTAGGGCGGGCACCTCGCGCACCAGGCGCTTGGCGATCGCCAGCGCCTCCGGGCCGCCGAGGCGCAGCATGCCGGCGTAGTGCTCGACCGTGGCGTCCAGCTCGTCGTCAGGTACCGCCCTGGTCAGCAGCCCGATCTGCGCGGCCCGGTCGGCATCGAAGACCTCGCCGGTCAGGAAGTACTCCGCTGCGGCGCGCGGTTCCACCCGCCGCAGCACGGTGACCGAGATCATCGCCGGCACCACGCCCAGTCGTACCTCGCTGAACGCGAACGACGCCGACCGCGGGGCGATGGCGAAGTCGCAGGCCGCCACCAGGCCGAGCCCCCCGGCCCGGGCGGTGCCGTTGAGCCGGCAGATGACCGGTTTGGGGCTGTTCCACAGCAGGCTCATGATCTCCGGCAGCGCCCCGGTCACCGGCGCGGACGCGGGGCGGCCCGGCTCTGCGGCCCGCTGCTCCTTCAGGTCGGCCCCCGAGCAGAAGACCGTGCCGGTCGCGGTGAGCACGATGACCCGCACGCCGTCCTCGTCCAGCGCCCAGCGCAGCCGGTCGGCCAGCTCGTCGAGCAACCGTGCGGACAGGGCGTTGCGGTTGCGCGGCGAGTCCATCGTGATCGTCGCCACGCCGTCGGCCGCTCGCGTGTATACCAGCTCTTCCACGTCAACCCACCATCCGATCGTGCGCTGCCTCGGGGGTTCCAACTTTCGCATGCGGCGGCGCACGCCCGATCATGGGCCTCCCCGATGGCCGGGCGTCAGCCGCAGTGGCTCCAGCCGCTGGTCCAGCGGGCCGACTTGAAGGAGCCGCCCCAGATGACGCATTTCTTGACGGCGGGCAGCCGTACCGGCCCGGCGTAGGCGGTGAACCGGCCGCCGTCGCCGCCGGAGGCCCCGCCCTTCACCTTGAGCGTGGCGCTCATCGCGACCTTGGCCGGTATCACGTACTTCGACATCGTCACGACGCAGTTGCGGCCCGCCGAGGCGTTGAAGAGCAGGAACACGGTGGCGCCGCCACCGAGCCCATGGGAGTTGATCACCTTGTAGCCGGGCCCGCAGACGCCCGCGGGGGTGTGCGGATTCGGCTTGGACGGCGCGGTGGTCCTGGTCGGCCTCGGCCTGGGCGTCGTGGTGGTCTTCGTCGGAGACGGCCTGCTGGTCGGCTTGACCGTCGGCTTGGCGGTGGGCTCCGGCGGGCCGGCCGTCGCGCTCGGCTCGGGGCCGGGCTCGGTGGGCTTGCGCGTCGGCTCAGGCTTCGGCTCGTGGGTCTTGGTGTGCCGGGGGCCGGGCTCGTTCGCCTGCTCCCCGGTACGGCTGGCCGCGTCGTCGCGCGGCGGATCGTGCCGCGCGCGGGTCTTGCGCGGCGGCGCGGGCGACTGCCAGGCACTGGTCTCGGGCGTCCGCGGCGGCGGTCCGGCCTGGCTCGGCGGGACGACCCGCTCCCGCGCGGTCCCGGCCGCCTGCGGCGTGCCCGGGGTGAGGCTGTCGGCCATCAGGGTGAGCGTCCCGGTCCTGGCGAGCACCACCGAGCCGCCGCCCAGGACCACCGCGCCCGCCGCCAGGGCCGCGACCAGTACCGCGGGCCGCTTGAACCGGCCGCCGCGCCGGGGCGTGTTCAACGGCCCGGTGGGCGCTTCGGCGCTCGGTCGCCCGCCGTGCGGTACGGCCGGGCGGCGCAGCGGCCCCGCCGCCCGCCCGGTCAGGTGCCCGACGAGATCCTCGGCCGTCGGCCGCAGGGACGGGTCCTTGGACAGGCAGGCCACCACGACCTCGCGGATCGGCCCGTCCAGGCCACCCAGCTCCGGATCGTTGTGCAGAATCCGGTTCATCACCACCGGAATGGAGTCCTGGCCGAAGGCCGGCCTCCCGGTGGCGGCGAACACCATCGTGACGCCCCAGGCGAAAACGTCGGAGGCGGGGGAGACCGGGTCGCCCGCGAGCTGTTCCGGGGCGAGGTAGGACGGCGTGCCGATGGCCATGCCGGTCGCGGTGGTGCCCGGCGCGTCCAGTGCCCTGGCGATGCCGAAGTCGATGACCACCGGCCCTTCCGGGCCCATCAGCACGTTGGCGGGCTTGAGGTCGCGGTGCAGGATTCCGGCCCGGTGGATGGCGGCCAGCGCGGTGGCGGTGGCGATCGCCAGCCGTTCCAGCGCCCCGCCCCGCCGCGGCCCCTCGCGGTCCACGAGTTCGCGGAGCGAGGGGCCTGGGACGTACTCGCTGACGATGTAGGGGCGGTTGCCCGCGAGGTCCGCGTGCAGTACCGGGGCGGTGCAGAACCGCGCCACCCGCTGGGCCACCGCCACCTCGCGCAGGAAGCGCGTCCGCGCCTCCTCGTCGGCGGTCAGGCCGCTGTGCAGGAGCTTGACCGCGACCTGCTCGCCCGCGGGACCGCGGCCCAGATAAACGACCCCCTGGCCGCCTTCGCCGAGCCGGCCGACCAGCTCGAAGGGACCCAGGCGGCGCGGGTCTTCTGTGCTCAGCGGCCGGACCTGCACCGGTTGCTCCACCCCCGACAAATCACCTGAAAAAGCCTAACTCTGGCGTGTCACGCTACCAGTGTGCGGCATGATGCGGCTGGGAATCGCGATCCTGCCAGGGGTGGATCCGGCCGGTGCTCAGATGGCCTTGCCGGGGTTGAGGATGCCCAGCGGATCGAAGACCTTCTTGATGCCGGCGTTGATGCCGCTCGCCAGCGGGCCGGTCTCCAGTTCCAGCCAGCGCCGCTTGAGCAGGCCGACGCCGTGCTCGCCGGTGAGCGTGCCGCCGAGGTCCAAGGCGGCCCGGAAGACCTCGTCGGCCGCGTCCCAGACGTTCTGCGGCGGCTCGGGGACGCCGTGGTCGAAGACGAACACCGGGTGCAGGTTGCCGTCGCCGGCGTGCGCGACCGTGCAGATCAGCACGTCGTGCCGGGCCGCGGCGCCCTCGATGGCGGTCATCATGTCCGGCAGCGCGGAACGCGGCACGCAGACGTCCTCGACCAGGCAGTTGCCCAGGCGCTCCTTGGCCGTGTAGGCCATCCGGCGAATGCCGATCAGTTCCTCGCTCTCGGCCGGGCTGTCCGACACGGCGACGAACGACGCGCCGTTCTCCATGCAGAGGTCGTGCATCCGCCGGGCCACGGCCTGGCCGTCGGTGGCGTCGGACTGGGCGATCAGCATGCCCGCCACGCCCGCCTCCAGGCCGATGTTGCGCCAGTCGTCGATGGCCTTGAGCGTGGCCCGGTCGAGCAGTTCGAGCAGGGACGGCTGGCAGCCGGCGGCGATGATCGCCGACACCGCCGAGGCGGCGTCGCGCAGCGAGGCGAACTCGGCGGCGATCGTGGCGGGCGGGCCGAGCGGGGCGCGGCGCAGCCGTACCGTGGCCGCGGTGATCACCCCGAGCGTGCCCTCGGAGCCGACGAACAGCCCGGTCAGGTCGTAGCCGGTGACGCCCTTGACGGTACGGCGGCCGGTGTTGAGCACCTGGCCGTCGGCGAGCACGACTTCCAGGCCGAGCGCCGAGTCGCGGGTCACGCCGTACTTGACGCAGCGCAGGCCCCCCGCGTTGGTGGCCAGGTTGCCGCCGACCGTGGAGATCTCGTAGGAGGAGGGGTCGGGCGCGTACATCAGCCCGTGCTCCCTGGCGGCCGCGTCGAGGTCGGCGGTGATCACGCCGGGCTCGACGACCGCGATCTCGTCGGCGGCGGACAGTTCCTTGATCTGCGCCATCTTCGCCACGGAGAGGACCACGCAGCCCTCGCTCGCCGTGGCCCCGCCGGCCAGGCCGGTGCCCGCGCCGCGCGGTACGACGGGCACCCGGTGCGCGGTCGCCCACCGCAGCGTCTCGATCACGTCGTCGCGGCTCTGCGCGAGGACCACGCCGAGCGCCGCGCCGGGCGCCAGGAAGGTCCGGTCACGGGAGTAGGAGTCGGTCACGTCGGGGTCGGTGAGCACCCGCCCATCGGGGAGGGCCTTGGCAAGGACATCAATGGTGGAGCCGGTCACGTCTGCGACTCTACGCGGCGCCCTTTCGCGACCTTCACCCGGCCTTCCGTGTGGCGGTACGGCGTTCCGTTTCCGGCTGGCGGGCGGCCCGCCGACGGGGAGGCCGGACCGGGCACCGCCGAGGCTGTGCTATGGAAATCGCTTCAGCGTTATGAATAGCTGCCGGAATTATCCTGATATGCCCTTTTTGTACTGCAAATTGATCACAATTCCGCAACATACAGAATCCGGTTTACTCCTGGTTTACCTTCTCCTCTAACGTCCCGATTGCGGATTTCTAGGTGCCGCGTCACAGGCGTCGCAGAGATCCAGTGACGGCATGCTGACACCCGGTATGCCAGGACTTGTGCCCGGTAAACCCGGGCGAGGGAGGAACAGTCTGTTGTCCAGCAGAGGCAGGGGCGCCGGGCGGCGCCTACTCGCGATCGTGCCTGCGATCGGGTTAACCGCCGCCGGATTGACGGTGGTGGGGGCCGCCGCTCCTTCGGACGCGTCGGTCGCCCGTTACCAGCCGAGCGCCGCCGACCATTACATCAACTACGCCGCTCCCCGTGTCCAGCGGGAGCAGGACGAGCGCTCGGTCGACGACCGGGCCCGTTCGCTGTCGCCGGCGGAGAAGGTGGACCGGAAATTCTCCAGCGGTAACCCGGTCACCGGCCGGATCCTCGCGCAGCGGGAGCGCGAGGCGATCAGGACCGGGAAAAACCCCGCGGAGTTCATCTTCAAGAAGTCCAAGCAGACGCGGACGGCCAAGCTGCTCACGCTGCTCGTGGAGTTCAATGAGAACGCCAATGACGACTTCTCCGGATTCAAGCGTCCGCGCGTCATCGGCAGCCCCGCCAGCGACTGTGTCACCGAGCCGCCCGGCACGCTGCTGAACGGCCCGCTCCACAATGATCTCCCCGACCCCGCCACGCTGCCCAAGAAGGACAACAACAGCTTCTGGGTGCCGGACTTCAGCCCCGCGCACTTCAACAAGATGCTGTACACCAAGACGGGCATCACCGAGCGGGTCCGAAAGGACCTCAAGGGCCCGGATGGCAAGCCGGGCATCGACATCTCCGGCTACACCATGAAGAACATGTACGAGGAGATGTCCAAGGGCGCCTACTCGGTCACCGGCGAGGCGGTCGGCTGGATCAAGGCCCCGCACTCCGAGGCGTGGTACGGCGCCGCCGCCTGTGGCGGAGCCTCCCAGGACATGTCCGGCCACCCGGACAACAAGGTCGGCGCGGCCCAGCTCGCGATCGACGCGGTGAACGTCCTGGCGGCCCAGCAGCCGGACTTCCCCTGGGCCGACTACGACCTTGAGGACGTCTCCGACGCCGACGGCGACGGCAACTACGTCGAGCCCGACGGCGTGATCGACCACCTCGTGCTGGTCCACGCCGGCGCGGACAAGTCCGGTGACGGCGGCGAGCAGGGCACCTACGCCATCTGGGCGCACTCCAGCGCGGTGGCGGGCGGCCACGTCATCCCCGGCACCGACAAGAAGATCTCCAACTACATCGTGCAGCCGGAGGACTCCGGCGTCGGCGTGTTCGCCCACGAGTACGGTCACGACCTGGGCCTGCCCGACCTGTACGACACCTCCGGCAACGCCGAGAGCGCGGTCGACTTCTGGGACCTGATGTCCAGCGGCTCCCACTCGGGCCCGATCTTCCAGTCCATGCCGACCCACATGGGCCTGTGGGACAAGTGGGTGCTCGGCTGGGCCAACCCGAAGACCTTCAACCCCGGTGACAAGTCGCGGGTGGTGCCCGTCGGCCAGACCTCGCGCACTCCGAAGTACACCGAAGACGGTGTGCGGGTGAACCTGAAGAGCGAGCCGCTGGCGATGGTCAAGCCGCACAGCGGATCCAAGACCTGGTGGTCCAACCTGGACCAGGAGTGGGCCGACGTCAAGCTCGCCCGCGACATCCAGGTGCCGAGCGGCACGGACGTGAAGTTCTGGCTGTGGAACAACTACGAGATCGAGGCCGACTGGGACTACGGCTTCATCGAGGTGTCCACCGACAACGGCGCCACCTGGACCCAGCAGAAGGTCTACAACGAGGCCGGCGCCGAGGTGACCACCCCCGACGGTTACCCCGACCCGAACAAGAACCTCGCCACCTTCGGCAACAAGAAGTACGGCCTGACCGGCGACACCGACGGCTGGCGGCACGACTACGTCAACCTGACCCCGTTCGCCGGTAAGACGATCAAGCTCAGGCTGACCTACAACTCCGACGCCGCCTACACCCCGCGCGGCTGGCACGCCGACGACTTCGCCCTCACCAACGGCACCGAGACCGTGTGGAGCGACGACGTCGAGAACGGCGCCAACGGCTGGCTGACCATGGGCGGCTCGCACACCAACACCCACGGTGCCGGCTGGAACCAGAACGACGGCTTCCGCGCCATCGACCGGTTCTACCTCGCCGAGTGGCGCAACCTGGACGGCTTCGACAAGGGCCTGCAGTACGCCTACGACACCTCCTACCTGCGTGACGGCGCGTGGAAGGTGGAGAAGGTCAAGTACAACGCCCCGGGCATGCTGGTCTGGTACCGCGACTCCACCCACACCACCAACAACATCGCCGACACCATCGGCGCCCCGCCGAGCATCGGCCCCAAGGGCAGCCTGCTGCTGGTCGACTCGCACTACGAGCCGCTGCGGCGCACCGGCGAGGCCGCCGAGAAGGACCCCAACCTGAGCAAGAACCTCCAGGGCCGGGTCCAGACCTCCAACGCGGCCTTCTCGTTCAAGAAGACCTACCCGTTCACCGAGTGCCTGGAGGCGGCCGACGAGCCGTTCAGCGAGTACTGCACCAAGTTCTCCGCGCTCCCGGCGGTCCCGCACTTCACCGACGCCAAGACCTGGTACCCGGGCATCGAGGTGCGCGAGGACGGGCTGTACTACCGCGACGGCGACGCCTCGGTGGTCGTGCCCTCCAAGAACGACCAGGCTTACTCCACGCGCGTCGTGAACGTGGACGGCACTCCCGCCAAGGAGCTGTACGGCCAGGTCATCACCGGCAACCACGTGCTCGGCTCCGGCAACCCCGGCGACGAGAACAAGGCGCTCGGCGTCCAGCTCCGGCTGCTCGCCCCGCTGCCCGGCAACCTCGCCGCCCTGATCCAGGTGACCCCGCCCAAGAAGTAGGTCGCGAGGATCGATTCCGCTGATCGAAGGCGCGTCGCCGCGGCCGGTCTCCCGGCCGCGGCGACGCGTTCGCATGAGGGCCGTACGATGTGCTCGGAATCGGGCGGGCCCGCCCGGCCGTACCGGATGAGGGGAAGCGTGAGCGAGCAGCGCAGCAAGGACGAGCACACGGCGGCCATCAGGACCGACCGCAAGATCGCCGTGGTGGTCAACACCCACTCGCGCCGGGGCCGCCGCCGCTTCCCCGAGGTGCTGCGCCTGCTGGACGCCAAGGGCCTGGAACCGATGGCGGTCCACGCGGTGGTCAACCCCAAGCGGCTGCGCCAGACGCTGGAGAGCGCCCTGGCCCTCGGCCCCGACCTGCTCATCGTCGGTGGCGGCGACGGCACCCTGAGCACCGCGGTCAAGCACCTGGCCCAGCGTGATGTCGCGCTCGGCGTGCTGCCGCTCGGCACCACCAACAACTTCGCCCGCAGCCTGGGCCTGCCGCTCGACCTGCCGGGCGCGGCCGAGGTGTTCCGCACCGGCAAGGTCGCCGACGTGGACGTCGGCATGGCGGGCGACCGGCCCTTCGCCAACCTGGCGAGCTTCGGGGTGTCGGTCGAGGTGGCGAGCAGGGTACGGCCGTGGCTCAAGCGGCTGGTCGGGCGCGCGGCCTATCCGCTGACCGCGCTCGCCGTGCTCCCGCGGTACCGGCCCTTCCGCGCCTACATCACTGTGGACGGCCGCCGCCACGAACTGCTGACCCACCAGCTCAACGTGGCCAACGGCCGGTTCCACGGCGGCCGGAAGGTGGCCAGGGACATGAGCATCGACGACGGCACGCTGGTGGCCTACCAGCTCGGCTCGGGCAAACTGCTGCGGCTGCTGCTGGAGACCATGGTCAGGGCGGTCAGCGGGCGCTGGCGCAGCCTGGCGGGCGGGCCGTTCGTCGTCGGCGGCGAGATGCTGCTGGAGACCGACCCGCCGATGGCCGCCGAGGTGGACGGCGAGGTACGGCTGCGCACCCCGCTGACCCTGCGCACGGTGCCGAACGGCCTGCGGGTGATGGTCCCGGCCGCCTTCGAGGACCGCTGAGCGGCCGCCTGGTTTGCCCGCGCTGTCCCGGGTAGACGAATCCCCACATTCCCCGACTATCGAGATTCGACGGTCGAGTCATGTGGAGGTGCGAGATGAGCGAGACCGACCCAGGAGGGCCGTCGGCCCGGCACACCGCCGGTGAGGTGGGGGCCCGCAGACACCCCGTGGGCGAGGCCGTACGGGCCGATGAGAGCGGTTCGCTGAACGTCCCGCCCACCCAGCGCGAGACGGGTGAGGAGGCCGCTCGGGAGGCCCACCGGGGCACCGGTGAGGACACCGGCGTGCCCACCCCCGCATCCGGCCGTGGGAGCGGCGAACCGATAGCGGGGACGTCCGCCCCGGCGGGCCTGGACCGCACCCGCCCGGCGGCCCCGCCGTCCAGTGACGCCGACCGGATCGGCGAGGCCGCGGCCGAGATCCGCGAACGGCGCAGGCCGACCAAGTTCCTGATGCTCGCGGCGGGCACCGCCGTCGCCCTGATCGCCCGCCGCCTGCTCCGCCGCCGCCGCGGATAGGCCGCGACCCCGTCCGGAGGGCGCCGCCGGGCTGACAGACTGATGGGCGTGGAGTGCCTTTTCTGTGCCATCGCCGCGGGCGCGCAGCCCGCGCAGATCGTGCTGGACGACGAGGTCGCGGTCGCCTTCCTGGACGCCAGGCCGGTGTTCAAGGGGCACGTGCTGGTCGTCCCGCGCGAGCACGCAGAGACCCTGACCGACCTGCCGGTCCCCGCCGTCGGGCCGTTCTTCCAGCGGGTCCAGACCATGGCCGCCGCCGTGGAGGAGGGCCTGTCGGCCGCGGGCACGTTCGTGGCGATGAACAACCGGATCAGCCAGAGCGTCGCCCACCTGCACGTCCACATCGTGCCCCGCAACCGCAAGGACGGCCTGCGCGGGTTCTTCTGGCCCCGGGTCAAGTACGCCGACGAGGCGGAGGCGGCCTCCTACGCGGACAAGATTCGTTCCGCGCTGCGCGGCTGACCGGCTAGCCTGCCGCTGTGGCAGTGGAACCCCTCGTCGCGGTGGTCGTGGTGGCCGTTCTGGTGAGCGTGCCCACCTTCGTGCTGTGGCGGGTGCTCCGCGGGCGCAGGGAGCTGGGCAGCAGCCCCGCCGAGCGGGCCACCTTCGAGACCCTGCACACCGCCTCGCTGGCCGCGCCCCCGCTGCGCGCCGGGCTGACCGAGACCGGGGCCACCAAGGCATCCCGCCACCTGCGCGAACTCCTCGGCTCACCGGCCCTGGCGATCACCGACGGAGAGCGGCTGCTGGTCTACGACGGTGTGGGCGAGCACCACGCCGCCGCCGCCTTCGACCTGGCCGGTCAGACCTTCAAGGACGGCAGGACCCACGTCTTCGGCCCCGACGTGGTCACCTGCGACCAGCCCGAGTGCCCGATCAGGTTCGCCGTGGTGGTCCCGCTCACCCCCGACGACCGGGTGGTCGGCACGCTCACCGCGTACGGCGGGCACGCCTCGGCCGGCCTGGTCCGCGCCGCCCAGGAGGTCGCCCGCTGGGTCGACTCCCAGCTCGAACTGGCCGAACTCGACCGATCCCGCACCCTGCTGATGGAGGCCGAGGTCCGCGCGCTGCGCGCGCAGATCTCCCCGCACTTCATCTACAACTCCCTGACCACCATCGGCTCCTTCGTCCGCACCGACCCCGAGCGGGCCAGGGAACTGCTGCTGGAGTTCGCCGACTTCACCCGCTACTCCTTCCGCAGGCACGGCGACTTCACCACGCTCGCCGAAGAACTGCGCTCCATCGACCGCTACCTCACCCTGGAACGCGCCAGGTTCGGCGACCAGCTCCAGGTCACGCTGCGCATAGCGCCGGAGGTGCTGCCGGTGGCGGTGCCGTTCCTGTGCCTGCAGCCGCTGGTGGAGAACGCCGTGCGGCACGGACTGGAGAGCAAGCCGGGCACCGGCCGCATCTCGATCATCGCCGAGGACGCCGGCGCGGAGTGCTCGATCAGCGTGGAGGACGACGGCATCGGCATGGACCCCGAACGGCTGCGCCGCATACTGGCGGGCGAATCCGGGGAGCGCTCGGGGGCCGGGGGAGTCGGGCTGGCGAACGTGGACGTACGGCTGCGCCAGGTCTACGGTGACGAGTACGGCCTGGTCGTGGAGACCGCTCCGGGCGCCGGTACCAAGATCAACGTACGCGTTCCCAAGTACCACCCGGGCGTGTCCGCGCGCTGATCTACTCGCGTACCCGTTGACTTCTGATGCCGGTTTCATCACGCTCTTGTGCATTCGCCGATTAAGGAGGGGAGCCCTGGTGGTCGGCCTGCGCGTCCTCGCTGTTGACGATGAGCTGCCCGCGCTGGAGGACCTCGCCTACCTCCTGCGGGCCGACACGAGGATCGCCGAAGTGGCCACGGCCAGGGACGGCGCCGCCGCACTGCGGCTTTTGGACCGTGGCATCGCCGAGGGCAGGCCCATCGACGCGGTCTTCCTCGACATCCGCATGCGCGGCCTGGACGGGGTGGTGCTGGGCCGGCTGCTCTCGCGGTTCGCCAACCCGCCGAGGGTCGTGTTCGTCACCGCCTACGAAGACCACGCGGTGGACGCGTTCGAGATCAAGGCGGAGGACTACCTGCTCAAACCGGTACGCCCGGAACGGCTGGCCGAGGCGATCCGGCGAGTGAGCGTCGCCGCCGAGCTGCCCGACCCGGAGACGGGAGGCCGCGAACCGGACACCATCCCGGTCGAACTGGGCGGGGTCACCCGGTTCGTGTCCAGCAGCGACGTCAAGTACGTCGAGGCGCAGGGCGACTACGCCCGGCTGCACACCGAGGGCGGCAGCCACCTGGTCCGGATCTCGCTGGCCACGCTGGAGGAGCGCTGGGCCCCGGTGGGGTTCGTCCGGGTCCACCGCAGCCACCTGGTCGCCGTCAAGCACATCGACGAGCTGCACATCGACTCCGGCCGGTGTGTGGTGCGCGTCGGCGAAACGGAAATACCGGTAAGCCGCCGCCACACCAGGGAGCTTCGTGATCTGCTCGTGCGCAGGGCACGCAAGGCCCAGAGCTAGCTCGCACCACAGGGGGGACGATGACCGAACGGCAGCGCAGGGTGGTGGTGACCAGCCCGCGCACGGTGGCCGCACGCCGTCCGCGCCATCCGGTGACCCGGGAGCTGGACGAGCAGACCCGGCTCGGCGAGGTCTACATGCGCTCGCTGATCAGGACCCAGTTCCGGCTCGGCCTGTTCGTGTGCACCGTGCTCGGGTGCGTGATCGGCGGGCTGCCGCTGCTGTTCCTGCTGATGCCGGAGCTGCGTGAGGTGCACCTGGGCCCGCTGCCGCTGCCCTGGGCGGTGCTGGCCGGGCTGATCTTCCCGGCCTTCGTCGCGGGGGCCTGGCTGTACGTACGGCAGGCCGAGCGCAACGAACGCCACTTCGCCGACATCATGGACGAGCGCCAGTGAGCACCGCCTCCGGCGTCACCGCGGTGGTCCTGGTCGTGGTGACGGCGGTGCTGATCGGCGCGTTCGGGCTGCGCCTGTCGCGCACCACCTCCGACTTCTACGTGGCCTCGCGGACGGTCTCCCCGCTGTGGAACGCCTCCGCGATCGGCGGCGAGTACCTCTCGGCGGCCTCCTTCCTGGGCGTGGCCGGGCTGATCCTCGCCTACGGGGCCGACATGCTGTGGCTGCCGGTCGGCTGGACCGGCGGCTACCTGGTGCTGCTGGTCCTGGTGTCGGCCCCGCTGCGCAGGTCGGGGGCCTACACGCTGCCCGACTTCGCCGAGGCGCGGCTGTCGTCGATGACCGTCCGCCGGACGGCGAGCGTGCTGGTCGTGCTCATCGGCTGGCTGTACCTGATGCCGCAGTTCCAGAGCGCGGGCGTGGTGCTGCGGACGATCACCGGGGCACCCGAGTG
>NZ_POUA01000193.1 GCF_003236385.1 Spongiactinospora gelatinilytica | reverse complement strand
GGGCGGGAGCGGGCCATGCCCGGACCGACGCCGCCGATCGACGGGCGGCGCTCGGTCGCCTGCGGGGCGGCCTGCCGCAGCGGGAAGGCGTGCACGCTGTTCGAGCTGCGCGAGGCCGACCTGCTGGCCGACGCGCCGGAGTGGGCCTGGCTGCGGATCTGGACCGACACGCTGGTGCTGGCGTTCTGCACCAACCGGCCGCTGCCCGGGGTGCCGCGGGTGCTCGCCGACATCTGGTCCGAGCTGCCCGAACGCCGCCGCGAGTGCCTGCTGGCCACGCTGGTGGAGCGCGGCGTGGCCCGGCGGGCCTGGTCGCTGCGCACGCTGTACGACCCCGACCTGCTGACCCAGAAGGCCGCGGAGGTCGCGCTCGAACTGCTCGCCCCGCGGCCCGCCGCCGGGAGCGGTCCGCGGCGGCTCACCGAACGCCAGGGGCCGGAGTGGGTGATCCAGCAGGTCCGCTGGCTGCACGAGGTGGACCGGCTGTTCCCCCACGGGCATCCCGCGCCTGATCTGCGCAGCCCCGCGCCGCCGATGGAGTACGCGCTGTTCGGCGCGGGCCCGCACGGCAGGCAGTACATCCACGCTCCCGAGACGCCCGCGGGCGGCGAACTGCTCGGCCACCGGGCCAAGGCCCTGCGGCACCACCCGATGTCCATGGAGGTGGACCGCAACCGGGCGCTGGCCTGGCGGGCGATCCTGGGCGACGACGAGCACGCGGTGGTGGGACGCGACATCATGACGGTCGCCATCGGCGTGGACCCCGCGCAGCGGGTCGGCCACGTGGCCCAGACGATGGCGGCGAGCTGGCTGGAGACGGTGCTGTCGTGGCCGCGCCGGTTCGTCATGCCGTTCGACGGCGACTCCGACGCGGAGGCGGAGATTTCGTTTACCGACTAGTAGCGTAGAGTGGCTGATATGCCACGAAAGGTGACATTCTTTCTCGGGGCCGTGCTGATCGCCGGGGCGCTGTTCGTGATGGGCGCCATCACGCTGACGGTCGTGCTGGCCGCGTGCATGCCGAGGTCCGTTCCGCCGTACACGCCGATCGTGCGGGTGTCGCCATGATCTACACGGCGAGGGGCGACGAGGCCGATCCGCGGCTAGGATCGGACGTCATGAGTCAGCTTCCGTTCAGGGCGCAGGTCGCCAGCGCGCTCGGCCGGACGGCCGCCACGCTGTCCCGCATGACCGGGCGTGGCGACGGTTCGGTGATCGGCGGCCGGGTCGGCCTGGTGCTGGAGCCCGACCTCCTGCGCAAGCTCGCGCAGGACCGCAAGCTGGTGCTGGTCAGCGCCACCAATGGCAAGACCACCACGACCCGGCTGATCACCTCGGCGCTGCTGGAGCTCGGCGAGGTCGCCACCAACGCCTTCGGCGCCAACATGCCGGCCGGACACGTGTCGGCGCTGTCGCAGGCCAAGCGCGCGCCGTACGGCGTGCTGGAGGTCGACGAGAAGTACCTCCCCGACGTGCTCGACACGACGGGCGCGAGCGTGCTGTGCCTGATGAACCTCAGCCGCGACCAGATGGACCGCGCGGCCGAGATCTGGCTGCTGGCCCAGAAGTGGCGGCGGGCGGTCGCGGGCAAGCCCGTCCACGTCGTGGCCAACTGCGACGACCCGCTGGTCACCTGGGCCGCGTCCACCGCGGGCCAGGTCATCTGGGTGGCCGCCGGGCAGCGCTGGAAGGAGGACTCCTGGTGCTGCCCCGAGTGCGGCGGCCCGCTCGACCGCAAAGACTCCGACTGGGCCTGCCGCGAGTGCACCTTCAGGCGTCCGCAGCCGCACTGGGTGCTCGACCACGACATGGCGATCGACCCGCGCGGGCAACGCTGGCGGCTCGACATCCAGCTCCCCGGCCAGGCCAACCGCGCCAACGCGGTGATGGCGCTGGCGGTGGTGGAGATCTTCGGCGTACCGGTGCAGCGGGCGCTGCCCAAGCTGGCCGAGGTCCGCTCGGTGGCCGGCCGCTACACCACCGTGGAACGCGACGGCAGGCACGCCCGGCTGCTGCTGGCCAAGAACCCGGCGGGCTGGCTGGAGGCGTTCGACGTCACCGACCCCGCGCTGCCGATCATCCTGGCGGTCAACGCGCAGGGCCCTGACGGGCGCGACACCTCCTGGCTGTGGGACGTCGACTACCGCATCCTGCGCGGCCGCCCGGTGTTCGTGACCGGCGAACGGAAGCTCGACCTCGCCCTGCGGCTGGACACGGCCGGCGTGCCGTTCCAGCTCGCCGGTGACTTCACCGAGGCGCTGGCCGCGCAGCCGCCCGGCCGGGTCGATGTGATCGCCAACTACACCGCGTTCCAACACATCCGGACGGAGTTCGGCCGTGCAGAATGACCCCAGGCGCACCGAGAGCGCCCTTCGCATCGTCTGGATCTACCCGGACCTGCTGAGCACCTACGGCGACCAGGGCAACGTGCTGGTGCTCGAACAGCGCGCGCTGCGCCGCGGCATCCCCGTGGAGACCGTCCACGTGCGTTCGGCCGACCCCGTCCCGGAGACCGGTGACATCTACCTGATCGGCGGCGGCGAGGACCGCCCGCAGATCCTCGGGGCCGAGCGGCTGCGCCGCGACGGCGGCCTGCACCGGGCGGTGGCCAGGGGCGCGACGGTGCTGGCCGTGTGTGCGGGCTACCAGATCCTCGGCACCACGTTCGGCGGCGAGGAGGGGCAGCCGGTGCCCGGCATCGAGCTGCTGGACATCGCCAGCGGGCGCGGCAAGGCCCGTGCGGTCGGCGAACTGGCCGCCGAGGTCGCGCCGGAGCTGGGCGGCCTGCCGACGCTGACCGGTTTTGAAAACCACATGGGGGTGACCTGGCTCGGGTCGGCGGTGCGACCGCTGTCGCGCACGATCGTCGGCACCGGCAACGGCGACGGCACCGAGGGCTGCTACTCCGGCCGGGTCGTCGGCACCTACCTGCACGGCCCGGCGCTGGCCCGTAACCCGGCGCTGGCCGACCTGCTGCTGAGCTGGGCCACCGGGCCGCTGGCCCCGCTCGACGACACCTGGTACGACCGGCTCCGCCAGGAGCGCCTGGCGGCCGTGCTGCCCGCTCAGTAACCCGTCAGTAGCCCGTCAGTAGACGAGGGCCTGCGCGCCCTCGGTGACGACCTCCTCGACGAACGCCGGGGCCCCCGCGATGCGGACGCCCTTGATCAGGTCGTCCACGGTGATGTCGCGGCGGGCCGCGCACTGCGTGCAGAGGGTCACCCGCCCGGCCGCGAGGACGGCGTCCAGAAGGTCTTGCAACGGGGCGGCGTGGGCCAGACTGAACTCCGCGGCCCGGCCGGGCAGCGCGAACCACGACGCCTCGCCGGTCAGCCACAGCGAGACCGAGATTCCGCTCGCCAGCGCCGCCGCCGCCACCGTGAACGCCTGGTTGCATCGCTCGGGGGCGTCGGCTCCCGCGGTCACCTTGATCACCAGTGAACGTGCCATGCCGGAAAGCCTATTCCGACGGCGCCATGATCCACCAGACGGCCGTCCCGATCAGCAACAGCGCCCCGCCCACCGAGGTCAACGCCGCGGTCAGCCTGGAGCGGGTGCGCAGCTCGGCCTCGAGCCGACATCTCCGGCCCCGATGGTCGGGGTCTTGGCCATCACCTGCTGCCGGTACCGCTCGTACAGGGCCCAGCCGATCAGGGCGAGCCCGGCGAGGATGAACGCGATGCGGTAGATCAGCATCAGGGGTTTCCGGGGAGATTGGCGCTATGTGGTGACATGGCTGACCAATTTAGAGGCTTCGGCCCGGTCGTGATGGCACACTCCCGCTCCCGCGTGGCTCTAGGCTCCTGTCCTATGGGCCTACCTGACACGCATGCCGACCTCGAACCGCTCGCCTTCCTGCTCGGCCGGTGGGAGGGCGCGGGAGTCGGCGGATACCCGACGATGGAGAGCATCCGGTTCGGCCAGGAGATCGTCTTCGGGCACAACGGCAAGCCGTTCCTGAGCTATGTGAGCCGCACCTGGCTGCTGGACGAGGACGGCGGGCGGGTGCGCCCGCTGGCCACCGAGACCGGCTACTGGCGGGCGCAGCCTGAGCGCCAGGTGGAGGTGATGCTCGCGCACCCGACCGGGATCGTGGAGATCTACCTCGGCGAGGTGGTGTTCAACAAGGTCGAGCTGGCCACGGACGTGGTGGCGCGTACCGGCACCGCCAAGGAGTACGCGGCGGGCCGTCGGCTGTACGGGCTGGTGAACGGCAACCTGATGTGGGCCTATGAGATGGCGGCGATGGGGCACGGGATCCAGCCGCACATGTCGGCCGAGTTGAAGAAGGTGGCGGAGTTCACCGGCGAGGAGTCCTGAGCGGAGCGCCCGGTGCGCGGGCATGAAAGAACCCCGGGCGCGCTCCACCCGCCTGATGCGGATGGGCCGGATGGACCAACAGGCGCGATGCGCCTTCCGGCTGCCCGGGGTTCCGGTGGTTGCCTTGTACTCGCCGGACGTCGCCAGACGCCCGGACCTAGGTCCGGAGTCGGCGAGTCCTAACGGACCCCCACCTCGCTAGCCCAATAATGATCAACCATTGTCTGGACCACCTCCTTTCCGCGTGCTTGCACGATATGTCCCGGCCGCAAACCACGGCAAACCTTTTTTGACGGACACCCATCCGCCCCGAACGACACCGCCTTGGACCTGCCGGTACGGAAACCTGCGATCGCCGGATCGCCGGATCGCCTGGGGGCGGGAAACCCGTCCCACGGCCCTCCAGGCCGGCTTCACGGCCTCGAACAGGCCCCTGGTGGAATGGGCGACGAACGGGCCCTCCCGCTCGATCAGGTCGGGCAGGTCGCGCAGCCGGGCGCGGTGGCGCTCGACGGTGAAGCCGGGGACGATCCGGATCACCTTGCGCAGGAAGTAGACGACCGCGCCGATGTCGGTGAACTCCATCCGCAGCCGCTCCGGGCGCGTGTCGACGACCTCCAGGCCGGCCGCGCGGGCGTCGGCGGACTCAAGGTCGGGGTGGCGGGTGCGCCTGATCTCCTCCGGCTGCGGTCCGAGGAAGAACTCCGTCAGCTCGAACACGCTGGCCGGGCCGACGTACGCGGGCGCGCTCACCGCCGCGCTGCTCGCGCACCCCAACCTGTTCCCGCTGATGGTGACCCGCCCCGCGATCACCCCCGGTAACCTGCGTGCCATGGAGGACGCGCTCACCTCGCTCGGCCGGGCGGGCTTCCCGCCCGGCACCGCACCGGACATCCTCTACTCGGCGATCGGGTTCGTCGTCGGCCATGTGGCGATCCAGGTGGCCTCGGGCCGGGGCCAGGAACCCGACCCGTCGCTGCTGTCGGCGGGGCTGACACCGGGAGAGTTTCCGCTGCTCAGCGTGGCGGTCGCGGCCGGGCGTGAGCTGGTGACGCGGTTCGGGTTCGCGCTCGACGCCATGCTGTCCGGGTTCGAGACGGCACGCCGGCCGGGCGGGGCGTAGCGCGATGCGGGTCACCTTCGCGACCGCGCCGGGCGCCGACCGCAACGAAGATTTCGTGGTCGCCGCGTCCACCTGGGCGTTCGTACTGGACGGGGCCACCGTCCTGCCGGGTGTTCGCACCGGCTGCGTCCACGACGTGCGCTGGCTGGTCGCCCGGCTCGGCGCGGCCCTGGCCGGTGGGCTCTGCACCCGGCCCGACGAGCCGCTGCCCGGCCTGGTGGCCGTGGCGATCGAGGAGACCATGGCCGCGCACGCCGGCACCTGCGACCTCGGCGATCCCGACTCGCCGTCGTCCACGGTGACGGTGCTGCGCGAGCGGGGCGACGCCCTGGACTACCTGGTGCTGTGCGACTCGCCGCTCGTGCTGTGCCGGTCCGGCGGCGAGCCGACCGTGGTCCACGACGATCGGGTCGAACGGCTGCCCGGCGGCCGGCCGTACGGCAACGCGCTGGTGCGGGCGCACCGCAACCGGCCCGGCGGGTTCTGGGTCGCCTCGACCGCGCCCGAGGCGGCCCACGAGGCGGTCACCGGCACGGTGGACCGGGCGTCGGTGACCGCCGCCCTGCTGGTCAGCGACGGGATATCCCGGCTGGTGGACTGGTACGGCAGGCCGTGGCGGGACCTGGTCGCGACCGCCGGGACGGACGGGCCGCACGAGCTGATCACGCAGGTCCGGGCGGCCGAGCGCGAGCACGGCCCCCGGTACGGCAAGGCGCACGACGACGCGACGGCCGTTTGGGTCACCTGGTGAGCGGACGGCCGGGCGGTGCGCCGCCCGGCCCAGGGGCCGTGTCCTGCCCGTGTCCTGGCGGTGCCTCCTGCACTCGACCCGCACCCACTTGCCGTGCCGCTTACAGAACTTGCACCACCGCTTCTTACACCAGCGCCACCGGCACTGCTGGGTATCCGTGGCGCAGCTCATGGTCGTCGAGACCGTGGCGGACTGCGCGGGCGCCGCGGCGGTGAGCGGGGCAAGCCGTACGGCGGTGGTGTTCGTGGCGCGCCGCCGTACGGTAAAGGTCACCAGGCGGGGACGAGATCGGCGCTGATCGGCACCTCGGGCACGGCCGTGTTGGTGACCACGGTCAACTCGTGGCCGTCGCGGGTCGGCCGCCACTGGCCGCCGATCAGCGGCACCAGCGCGATGTTGGGCGTGGGACCGCCGGTCCAGTCGAGCGGGCCCGCGATGGTCGTCAGGCGGGTGCGGGCGAGCGCCTGGGCGATGGCCGCCCGGTCGGTGGGGTCGGCGGCGCCCGCCAGGGCGTGCCAGGCGACCTCGACGAGGGCGTGCGCGAGGCCGAGCGGCTGGAGCCAGGGGTGGCCGGTGCCGTGCTGGTAGGCCCAGGCCAGGTCGGCGGCGGTCGTGCCGTCCAGTGAGGATCGGTAGGGGTGGGCGGGCGTCCAGTAGACCAGGGTGCCCACGCGGGCTCTGGCCAGGTCCTCGCCGGCCTGCCGCCGGTGCGGGTAGGCGAGCCAGCGCGAGCTGGTGATCAGCCGGGGGCGCAGCCCCGCCTGGAGGGCCTGGCGGTGGAAGGTCGCGAGGTCGGCGCCGGTCGCGGCGCTGGTGACGATGTCGGCGTCGTACCGGCGCAGGCGCTCGACCTGCGGGTCGAACCGCGCCGCGGGCTCGGAATAGCCGCCGAGGTCGACCAGGGTGTGGCCGCGCGCCACCGCCGCGGCGGTGAACCCGTGGCGGGTGTGCCGCATCAGCCGGCCGTGCAGGCCGTCGTTCCACAGGCAGCCGACCGGCCCTCCGGGGGCCAGCAGGTCCCACATCTCGGCGAACACGGTGGCGATGTCGTCGAGGCCCCAGGCGAAGTGGTAGGTCCAGCGGAAGTGGTCCTGGCGGTCGATGTCGCGCCGGTGGACGTACGCCTGCCAGGGGAACGTGGTGGACACGCACGGCACCCGGAGGGACTCGCAGATGTCGGCCACCGCGGGTAGCACCTGGGTGCCCGCCATGGTGAGCACGATGTGCGCGCCCTCGTCGGCGGCCAGCTCGCGCACCGCCCGCCGGGCCCGGACCGGGTCGGACCGGCTGTCGCGCACCGCGACCCGCACCGGCCGGCCGCCCACCGCGGGCAGCCTGGGCGCCAGCCGTCCGAGGACGAACGCCAGCGGATCGCCGAGCCGGGCCAGTCGCCCGGTCCGTGGGACCACCGCGCCGATGCACAACGACGCCGTCGTTTCCATCAACACCTCGCTGAACTGCCAGGGGCGGACCGGGGGCAGGATCGAGGGCCACCGGCGGTGCGGCCCCGATCGCGTGCCCCCAGTGGGTGTGCCGTGGGCCCTACTTGGTGACGCAGGTCGTCCGGCTGACCACGGCGATGGTCTCGTTGCCGCAGTTGTTGCTGTGTCCGGAGGCGTTGCGGGCGAACAGCAGGTTGGACAGCGTGCCGCCGCTCGGGCCGGTCACGTCGCCCCCGTGGTGGTGGTGCTGGTCCTTGGTCACGCAGGTGCGATCCTTGACCAGGGCGATCTTGCCCGTGCCGCACAGGTTGGCGTGGCCGGAGGAGTTACGGCCGGAGACGTTGGACAGCAGGCCGCCCGGGCCGCCGTCGTGGTCGCCGGTGCCGGCGAGGGCCGCGCCCGCCGAGGCGGTCACAATCGCGGCCACGGCCGCCGCGACCGCCGCGAACTTCTGGAATCTTTGCATCGGTCCGTCCCTGTTCTGGTGTGGGAGGTGATCCCCTTCGCCGTTCGTCACGCGAAGGGCAGACGACAGAGAGTAACAGAGTGACCACGAATTGTCATAATGATCACCAAGTCCCGGCGCGGGACCCCCGAGGTGGATCAGGGCCGCAGCCGGTGGAACAGCTCCACGCGGGCGCGGTGGTATTCGAGGTTTTCCTCGTCGTGGACGACGCCTTCGGCGGCCACCTTGGTGAAGTAGGCGTACTCCCGGCGCAGCCGGTGCCGCAGAAGCTGTGCGAAGCTCTCCTCGTCCAGCTCCTCCGCGGTGCCCCCGGCCTCCAGATAGCAGGCGATGAACTCCTTGCCGCTTGCCGGAAAGTCGTCTTCGCCCCATTCGAGCGCGGCGGAGGCCAGTTCCAGCTCCGGCACGCCGACGAACGTCTCGTCCCAGTCCAGTACGGCGGTGATGACGCCGTCGTGGATGAGGGTGTTGCCGGCGTAGTAGTCGCCGTGCAGCGGGTGGCGCCGGGTGTGCGTGCGGTGGAACTCGGCCAGCCACCGGTCCAGCGCCGGATCGGGCAGGCCGTCGGCGGGGTCGCGCGCGTCGGACGGGCCGTACAGGCCGTGCTCGGCGAAGGAGGGGACGGGACGCGGGCCGGGGTGGGCGTCGGCGAGCGCCCGGTGCAGCCGGGCCAGCAGCCGCGCGGCCTGCTCGCGCTGGACGGGCACCTCCGCGTCGGGCCAGGCCCCCTCGATGTACGGCCACAGCGACACCGGACGGTCCTCCACCCGGATCACGGTCGCCCCGTCCGGGGTGGGAACCGGGGTCACCGCCTCGGGGAGCCGGGCGACGGCGTGCCGGGCGACGGCGTGGCACCACTCGATCTCGGCCGAGCCCCGCCAGGTGGGGCCGATCCGGACGACGTGGTCGCCGATCCGGTAGGCCGCGGACTCCTCTCCGCCGAACAGCCGCTCCTCCTGCCCGTCCACTCCCCAGGTGGTGACAAGGGCCTGCCGTATGGCATCGGTAACTGGTGTTTCGGTATAGATCACCCCATTAGGCTATGCGGACGCGCGTTCGGAAGCGCTGCGGCTCCGGCCCCCATCGCCCCGGGAAAGACCTAGACTTCAGTCATGACCGAGACGTCGTGGCATGAGGAGCTTCGCTCCCGCGGCTATCGGGTGACGCCGCAACGTCAGCTCGTCCTGGAGGCGGTCAAGGAGCTGGAGCACGCCACCCCCGAAGACATCTGCGTCCGGGTCCGTGAGACCGCCCGCGGGGTCAACATCTCGACCGTCTACCGCACCCTGGAGCTGCTCGAAGAGCTGGGCATGGTCACCCACACCCACCTCGGGCACGGCGCCCCGACCTACCACCTGGCGGCCGAGGCCGATCACGTCCACCTGGTGTGCCGGGGCTGCGGCGAGGTGACCGAGATCCGTCCCGAGCTGGTGCAGAGCCTGGTCACCACGCTCGACACCGAGCTGGGCTTCGACACCGACGTTCACCACCTGACCGTCTTCGGCCGCTGCCGGGCGTGCAAGTAATCTGAATGCCATGTCCAGCCCTTTGCTCAAGACGCCAGGCGCGGTGGCCGCCGAAGGCCCCGACGCGGGAGTGGCCGCCCACTACGGCGAGCCGTACGCCGAGCAGCGTGCGCTGGCGGCCGGGGAGGCGGTGGTCGACCGGAGCAATCGCGAGGTCGTCTCGATCACCGGCCCCGACCGGCTGCGCTGGCTCAACGACCTCACCTCGCAGAAACTCGACATCCTCCAGCCCGGCGAGCCCGCGCAGACGCTGTTCCTCGACGGGCAGGGCCGGGTGGAGCACCACCTGACGCTCGTGGACGACGGAAAGACCGTGTGGGGCCATGTCGATCCCGGGGCGGGCGCCGCGCTGGTCGACTGGCTGGAGCGGATGCGGTTCATGCTGCGCGTCGAGGTGGCCGATGAGACCGCCCGCTATGCCGTGGTCTCGCACCTGGCCGATGACCTGCCGCTGCCCGAGGGCGCCATCGCGATGGGCCACGACGTGCTGCTGCCGCGCGCCGAGCTGGAAAAGCACCTCGGCCTGCGCCTGGCCGGGCTGTGGGCCTACGAGGCGCTGCGGGTGGCCGACCACCGGCCGCGCCTCGGTTTCGAGACCGACCACAAGACCATTCCACACGAGGTGGGCTGGATCGGGCCGGCCGTCCACCTGTCCAAGGGCTGCTACCGGGGCCAGGAGACCGTGGCCCGGGTCCACAACATCGGACATCCGCCGCGCCGCCTGGTGTTCCTGCACCTCGACGGCAGTGTGGACAAACTGCCCGCGCACGGCGCGCCCGTCACCGCCGATGACGGCGAGACGGTCGGCTTCGTCGGCACCGCCGCGCGCCACCACGAGCTGGGGCCGGTCGCGCTGGCCGTGGTCAAGCGCACGGTCCCGGTGGAGGCGACGCTGCTCGCCGACGGCGTGGCCGCCACCCAGGAGGTCATCGTGCCGCCCGACGCGGGCCGCAACGTGGCGGTCGACCCGGCGCTGCGCCGCCGGTTGCGCTGAGGCTCACACGTCCACGATGCTGAGGCTCACACGTCCACGATGCTGAGGCTCACACGTCCACGATCAGGGTGATCGGCCCGTCGTTCACCAGCGCGACCCGCATGTCCGCGCCGAAGACGCCGGTCTCGACGTGGGCGCCGAGCGCGCGCAGCTCGGCGACCACGGCGTCCACCAGGGGCTCGGCGACGGGCCCCGGGGCCGCCGCCTGCCAGGTCGGGCGGCGGCCCTTGCGGGCGTCGCCGTACAGCGTGAACTGACTGATCACCAGCAGCGGGGCCGCGACGTCCGAGCACGACTTCTCGCCGTGCAGGATGCGCAGCCCCCACAGCTTGGCGGCGAGCCGGCCCGCCTCGGCGGGCGTGTCGCCATGCGTCACGCCCACGAGCACCAGCAGCCCTGGCTCGTCGATCGCGCCCACGACCGAACCGTCCACCGACACCGACGCGGAACTCACCCGCTGCACCACTGCTCGCATGCCTGCGAATTCTGCCAGTCGGGCCGCTGTTTACACTCGTCCGGGGAGACGGGCGACAGAGGGGCGACATGGAGACATTGGTCATCGAGGTGGTACGTTCCGGCTTCGTGGAGTCCGTGCACCGGGCGCGGGTGTTCGCGGCGGGGGCGGACGGGTCGGTCGTCGCGGCGTACGGGCCGGTGGACGCGCTGGTGTCCCCCCGATCGTCGATGAAGCCGCTCCAGGCCCTCGGCATGCTGCGCGCCGGGCTCGACCTCGACGGCGAACTCCTCGCGCTGGCCTGCGCCAGCCACTCGGGGGAGACGTTCCACACCGACGGCGTACGCAAGATCCTGGCCGGCGCGGGCCTCGGCGAAGACGCCCTGGGCTGCCCGGCCGACCTGCCCGAGCACGCCGAGTCGCGGCGGCAGGTGCTGCGGTCGGGCGGCGAGGCCGCCCGGATCACCATGAACTGCTCCGGCAAGCACGCCGCCATGCTGGCCACCTGCGTGCTGAACGGCTGGCCGACGGCCGGCTACCTCGACCCGGCCCACCCGCTGCAACGTGAGATCCGGGCGACCGTCACCGAACTCACCGGCGAGCGCATTGCCGCTTCCGGGGTGGACGGCTGCGGCGCGCCGCTGTTCTTCGTGTCGATGGTCGGCGTGGTCCGGGCGTTCCGGGCGTTCGGCACGGCGGCGGAGGGCACGCCCGAGCGCCGGATCGCCGACGCGATGCGCGCCCATCCGCACTGGACCTCCGGCACCGAACGGCCGGAGGCGGCGCTGATGTGGGCCGTACCGGGGCTGCTGCTGAAGGCGGGCGCGGAGGGCTTCGACGCCTTCGCCCTGGACGACGGCCGGGCCGCGGCCGTCAAGATCGAGGACGGCGGGGCGCGGGCCAGGGTGCCCGCCACCGTCGCCGCGCTGCGGGCCCTCGGCGTGACCGCCCCTGCGCTCGACGAGCTCGCCGCGCCGGCGGTGCTCGGCGGCAGTGATCCGGTCGGCGAGATCCGGGTCCGTTAGAGGCTTCTGAACTGCCGGGCGGCCGAGATCGCGCCCGAGGTGGTGGTGGTGAAGGTCCGCATCGACCCGGCGAACTTCGACAGGTCCCACTCGGCCGGCCCGTGGTACCAGTACAGGTTGTCCGCCGGGTGGCCGTTGCCGTTGACCGAGGCCACCACCCGGGCCCAGCGATCCACGTTGTCGAAGACGACCGCGTAGGGCAGATAGCGGGAGAACACTTCGACCCGTTTGTCGGGTGGCACCCGGTCGAGGTCGCCCGCGGCGAGATACTCGCGGAAGCCGAGGGTGTGGGCGAGGGCCGCCGCGCCCTTGGCGGTCTTGGCCGGCATGTACTGCCCGCCCATGGCCAGCGCCGCGCCCGCGATGATGACGGCCAGCCCGAGCAGGCCGTACGTGGTGAACCAGGCCAGCGCCACGGTCGCGAGCACCCCCGCCACGGTGAGCGCGGCCCCGGCGATCGTCCAGCGGGTCCGCACGCCGTCCGGGCGGCGGGCGAACCAGCCCTGCGTGACGACGTCGGAATAGAGCGCGTCGCGCACCCCCGCGAGCCCGGCGGCGAACGAACCGTGCAGGTCGGACAGCCGTACGGCGTCACGGCCGTCGAAGATCGCGTCGTACAGCGCCCGCTCGTAGGGCAGCAGCGACGACACGGGGGCGTCCGGGAGCTTGACCAGCATCCAGTCCGGCGCGTCGTAGGTCTGCCGCGGCTGCTCGTCGATCCGCAGGTAGCCGCGTACGGCGAGATCCACGATGGAGGCGGTCACGTCGATCACGTCGGCCTGCTCGTCGAGCAGCGTGCCGACCTGGCCGGGGCGCACGCCGTCCGGCGGGGTGAAGTGGCCGTCGCGCAGCGGGTCCAGTGCGCCGGACTCGTGCCCGACCACGCGGGCGTCGCGGCCCCTGGTCCAGTACAGCAGGCCGACGCCGCCGAGCAGTACCACCAGCAGCCCGGCCAGCGCGCCGCCGGTCACCGCGTTCACCGTGAACGCGTTGGACAGCTCGAATCTGCGCTCAAGGATCGGCGTGCCGCCGCTGGTACCCTTCGGGTAGCCCATGATCACGGTGAGCGTCTCGCCGCTGCCCAGGCCCTGCTGCTCGAAGTCGCCGGTCGCGCCGGTGTGGTCCATCGAGGCCGCCGTGCAGGGCAGGGCGGAGGTGAGCGGGCCGGCCACGCAGGAGAGGTTCTGGATCTGCGCGCTGCCGGCGACCTTGACGGTGGCCTGCTCGACCCGCGCCGACCAGCCGCCCGCCGCGTGCCAGCGCAGCTCCTCGCCGCCGCCGATGGGGGTGATCACGCCCTTGACGTCGTACTCCAGCGTGGCGGTGCCGCTGGGGCCGCCGGTGACGGTGATGGTGTCGCCGGTCAGCCGGCCGTCACCCTTGAGGCCGGAGATCGTGTAGAGGCGGTCGTTCGCGTCGTCGTACCTGGTCCGCGTGACGAACGTCCTGGCGGGCGCGCCGCCCTCGTAGGTGACGGTCTCCTTGACGTGGACCACCCCGCCAGGGCGGAGGGTCAGCTCGACGGCGTCCGTTTTGATCACCCCGGCCGCGCTGCGCGCGGCGGCCGTGGAGGTGGGCAACGCGAGGAGAAATGCCGTGGAGAGCGCCGTGCCGAAAGCGATCATGACCGCCAGACCGGAGGTCGTACGGACGGCCGCCCGGCGTATGAGTGATCCCGCCATGACAGGTCAGCCTACCGAGAATCCGAAGGTAGCAACGGACACACGGTATTGATTGCGATATTTCATGAAATCTAGAACTTTTCGTGTGAAGCAGGGATTTAAGGAGGGAAGGGGCTTTGTGATCGACCTTTCCCCGACGCTGTTCACCGGCGGGTGGATCGCGGACCTCTAGCATTACCGGGAAGTCGCACATCGGGTATTCGGATTCGGTTCGAGTGCGAGGGGTCCGGGGGCTGGGGA
>NZ_POUA01000192.1 GCF_003236385.1 Spongiactinospora gelatinilytica | reverse complement strand
GCACAGCGGCGGTCGCGCGGGTCGTAGAGGAAGCTGTCGGGGGCCTGGCCGGAGTCCGGCTGCTCGCGGCGCAGTTCGCCGTCGCCGTGCAGGGTGTTCGCGCGACCGCCGCTGTGCAGGTGCCAGTCCTGGTACTCGGTGCCGGGCAGCGGCCAGGAGTCGGCCACCCGCCACTCGTCGGCGCCCATGGTGAACAGCAGCACGGACGGTTCGCCGGCGATGCCGTCGTCGCCGTCGCGCAGCCAGGTGTCGAACCACCGGAGTTGCATGCCGTCGGCGTCGATGGCGGGGCCGGTGGCCCGGCCGCCGAAGTTCCATTCGCCGACGGGGTTTCCGCTGAAGAGGCCGGCGTGCGGCCACGGCCCGATGAGCAGCCGCTGCCGGTCGCGCACGGAGGCGGGGCCCTGCGCGCGCATGCCGGCGAAGTTGGCGAGCGTGCCGCCGAGGAAGGTGTCGTACCAGCCGCCCAGGTTGAACGCGGCGACGTTGATCCCGGGGTAGGCCCGTGAGACGTCGAGCCGTTCCCAGTACTCGTCGTATTGGGGGTGGCGCAGCCATTCCCGGTAGTACGGGGCGATGCCGTCCAGGTACGGGTGGTCGTCGAGGGGCAGGACGGCCGCCGTGCCGGGCAGCCGGTCGGCGGCGTCGGTCAGCGCGCCGCGGATCTCGGCGGGGACGGACGGGTCGCGGGCGGCGTTGTGGGCGGCGAGCGAGAGCGTCCAGCCCAGGCTGAAGCTGAGCTGGAAGGCCCCGCCCCGGTACACCCAGCCGTGGTGGTAGCTCGACGCGGTGACGTTGGGCGCGATGGCCTTGAGCGCCGGGTGCCCCGACATCGCCGCCTGCCACTGGGTGACACCGTCGTAGGAGCCGCCGAACATGCCGACGTTGCCGTCGCACCAGGGCTGGGCGACGATCCAGTCGATCGAGTCGTAGCCGTCCTCGCGCTCGTTGAGGAAGGGGGTGAACGTGCCTACGGACGCGCCGCGCCCTCGGACGTCCTGCATGACGACGGCGTATCCGGCCGAGGCGGCGCGCAGCGCGAACGTGCCGTACATGCCGAGGCTCGTGCGGTCGTAGGGGGTACGGAAGACCAGGGCGGGGCATCGTTGCCCGGCCGGGCGGTACACGTCCGCGCGCAGGATCGCGCCGTCGCGCATGGGGACCGCGAGCATGCGGTCCACGGTGATCGACTCAGACATCGGCGGCCAGCCAGCGGTCGATGACGTTGCGGGTCACGCGGGACACCCCGTTGTCGTAGCCGTTCGCCGAAAGGCCGCTGCTGTAGGAGATGGAGCCGGTGGAGAAGACCGAGCCGCCGCCGCGGGTGCGGAAGTAGACCATGTCGGAGCGGACGCGGGGGTTCTCCGCGGCGCCCTGGCCGGGGTTGGTGCCCTCGAGTTCCTCGATCACGAACTGGTAGCCGTCGCCGAGTCCTTCCGAGGTGGCGATGACCAGCGCGTCCGGTGGGCTGCCGAGCGCGGGGTCGTAGCGGTCGATCTCGTTGCCCACGGCGCCGCCGTCGACCAGGGCGAGATCGCCGAACACCTCCGGCACGCCGTCGAGCAGCGTCCGTGCCACCTCGCCGTCGTGGTCGGGGCCGGCGCGGTACCACCCGGACGGGCCGCCGCCCTGCGCGCTGAACCCGACCCCGAACAGCTTCTGGGGCGGGCGGTTGCGGCCCGCCCACAGCCCGCCGCGCTCGCCGGTGGTCGCGTGGTGTTCCTCGCCGGGCCGTACCTGCCAGCTACGGGTGCCGGTCAGGCCGCGCCGCAGCTCCATCACGTGCGGCAGCTCGGGATGGAAGGAGACCACCCAGTAGTAGCCGTTGCCGCCGATGTAGGCCAGGTTGCCGCCGCCGTCCACGTAGGACTCGATGGCGTCGAGCATCCGCGCCGAGGCGTACTCCGGGTGCGACCCGGTGATCACCCCGCGGTAGCGCCGCAGCAGGTCGGCTCCCTCCGCGTGCAGATCGTGGTCGGTGATCACGTCGAACGAGTAGCCCAGCTCGGTGAGCCAGTCGAGGATGTAGAGGTCGGCGGCGAGCATGAACGGCGACAGGTGGACGCGGAAGCCGGGCGCGAGGGTGAGGATGGGCCGCCGCCAGGACGAGTAGCACACCCCGCTGCCGTCGGTGTGGCCGGCGTAGAGGGAGAGGCCGAGGTCGTAGCGCTGTTCGAGGACGGCGGTGCCCGGCGGGACGACCCCCACGTAGCCGAGGCGGCGCTCGTTCGCGTACGCCAGGTACGTGGCGGTGGGCAGTAGCAGCGCGAGGTCGCCGGTCGCGGTCCCGGCCGGGGCGCGGACCACGAACGGGATCGCCCGCTCGCACGAGCCGTCGGTGGCCGTCACCCGCAGCGCGTACACGCCGCTCGGCAGGCCGTCGGGGACGGTGAGCTCGTGGCTGGGCTCCCAGCCGCTGTCGGCGAGTTCGTCGTCGTGGAAGTGGATGGCCCCGTAGCCGCGCGGGTCGTAGGCGTAGTGGTCGGCCTCGCCGGTGTAGTGCCGCCCGGTCACGCCGCGCACCGGCATGTTGACCAGGCGGCCGTCCATCTCGGGCCGGCCGGCGCAGGGCACGCTCAGGGAGGCGGCGGTGCGGGCGCCCTCGGGCGTCCCGAACCGCCACCGCAGCGGGGCCTCCGGCGCGTCCGGCGCGTCGGACACGGCGGCGACCAGCGCGTCGCGGCCGAGCGGGCGCTGCCACAGGCCAGGGCTTTCGATCTTGCCGTTGTAGTGCCCCGAGGCGGCTGTGAGCGCCGCGAACAGCAGTTCGCCGCCGTCGGCGGGCGCGAGCGGGGCCTCGGCGCGTCCCTCGGCGACCTGCGGGCGGTCGTCGACGACCGCCGGGCTCAGCAGGCCGTTGACGCTGTTGACCAGCGGGCGGGCGGCCAGCACGACCCGCCCGGTCTCCGGGTCGTAGCTCGCGCCCACGCCGTGCCAGAGGCGGAGCGCGAGCGGGGTCTCGATCCGTGTCGCGGTCTCCCCCGCGCCGTCACCGAGCCAGAGCGTCAGCCGCCCCTCCTCGTCCAGGCCGAGGGCGTAGCCGCGCGGGCCGTCGCCGTCACCGTCGCTCCAGCGGGCCACGATCGCCTGCCGGACGCCGGTGACACAGGTCGGGTGGACGTACGCGACGACGGCGAACCCGTCGAGGCCCGTGGTGGCGCCCCCCGGGTCGGGGACGGCGATGTGCGAGCCGAGCCGGGTGGTCTGCGCCCGCCCGCGATGATCGCCCTGCCACGCGTCTGGAACCGTCTCGACGCGGACGCCGGGCCCGGCCGGGTTGTCATCGACGTGCCGCAGCCGCACCAACTCGGTCGTGTACCGTTCGACGCCTTCCGCGCTGACCATGAACGCGACGGGGTCGCCGGGAGCGGCGCTGACCCGGTCGGCGTACCCGAGCAGGGTCGGGCCGTCGACGCGCAGGTCCGGGCCGTCGGCCGCGTCGGCGGGCCGCTCGCCCCACCCGAACACCTCGTGCAGCTCACGGCGCAGGCACGCCTCGCGCGCCTCGGCGAGGGTGGTGAAACGGCGCCGGTCGGCGAGCCGGTACGGCGCGCCGCGGCGGGCGGGCGGCCTGGCCAGGCACCACTCCTCGCCGGGCACGGATTCGTACACGGTGACGCGTTCTTCCGGTGGTCTTCGGCCGAGGAACCGCAGCACCCAGCAGAACGGCTCGCGATGGCCGACGTCGGGGTCACTCGTCCAGGCCTTGATCAGTTCTTCGGTGATCAGGGAGCGGAGCCGCCCGGCACGGCGCTCGTCGAACCGTGCCTGGATCTTTGCGGTAGAGGAGTCCATATCGCGAAGTTAGGCAGTGCGCCGTGGTACGGGGAGCGACTCAGGTCGGTAGCTGTGTCACTGAAGGGAGGCGGTCACCGCGCCGCCGCACCCGCGTCCGTGCCGCGCCCCGCTTCGGCGCGGGGCCGGCCATGCCGCCACGGCGGAACTCGCCCGGGCTCATGCCGACCTCGCGCTTGAAGAACCGCCCGAAGTACGAGGGATTGTCGAACGACAGCCGCTGGGAGACCTGGGCGATGGTCAGGTCGGTGTGCGTGAGCAGCCGTTTCGCCTCGACCGTCAGCGCGGTGCGGATGATCTCGGCCGGGGTCTTGCCGGTCGTGCGCCGCACCACGTCCGCCAGGTGTTTGGGCGTGATGCCGATGCGGTCGGCGTACCCGCGCACGGTCTGCTCATTGAGCAGCTCATCGCTCACCAGGCGCAGATAACGCCTGGCCAGCGCGGTGCTGCGGTCCTCGACCATGCTGGTGCCGACGTCGCTGTGCAGCCGCCGCATCTCGACCAGCAGGACGTGCAGGTACGCCTGGAGCACCGAGGCGTCCGCGCCGCCGGGCCGCCGGTACTCGCGGTACAGGGCGGCGAACAGCCCCATGATCGGCTCGATCTGGTCGTCGTGGAGGTGCAGGGCCCGCCCGATGCCGAGCGGGTCGAGCGTCAACGACTGACGGGGCGAGACCCGGTCGCCGTACTGGGCCGCCAGGAACTCTTCGAGGAAGACGACGACGTACCCCTCGATCGGCGTACGGCGCTCCCAGAACTGCACCTGGCCCGGCGCCACGAAGTACAAGGTCACCGGGTTCAGCTCGTACGGGACGAAGTCGATCACCTGGGTGCCGGACCCGCTGGTCACGCAGACCATCTCGTAGAACTCGTGGCGGTGCGGGAACGACGCGTACGACCAGGGCGCGAGCTCGTCGAAGGAGCCGATCGCGAACCCCCGGGGCCCGGAAGCGATCATGGGGTCGTCGAAACGGTGCGTCGGCAGGAATGCTCGCTCGGGATGCACGGTGTCTGCTCCTGTCGCGGTACGGCGTCTGTCACTCAGGCGAATCCCATGGGTTCCCGTTCTCCGGCGCGCCCGCGGGGGCGAGGCCGGGATTGGCGGCCAGCAGGGTGCGCGTGTACTCGTGCGCGGGCGCGCTGGTGATCGTGTCCGGCGGCGCGACCTCGATCAGCCTGCCGTCCTTCATGACGCCGACGCGGTCGGCGATCGACAGGACCAGGCTCAGGTTGTGGGTGATGAACAGGTAGGCGAGGTCGCGTTGCCTGCGCAGTTCCAGCAGCAGGTTCATGACCTGACCCTGCACCGAGACGTCCAGGGCCGAGGTGGGCTCGTCGGCCACGATGAGCTTCGGCTCGGGGGCGATCGCGCGGGCGATGGCGACCCGCTGCCGCTGGCCGCCGGAGATCTGGGCCGGGATCCTGTCGATGATCGACGCGGGCAGCCCGACCTCTTCCAGAAGCCGCTCCACGCGCCGCCGCAGCTCGGGCCCGCGCAGGTCGGTCAGTGCGCGCAGTGGCTCGGCGATGATCCGGCCGACGGTGTGCCGGGGGTCGAGTGAGCCCTGCGGATCTTGGAAGATCAGTTGGACGTCGCGGCGGAAGGCGCGTGCGTCGCCCGCGAGGCCGTGTGCGGTGTGTCGGCGGCCCGCGAACGTGATGACGCCCTCGGTGGGATCGTCCAGCGCGGCGACGAGCTGCCCCAGTGTGGTCTTGCCGCTGCCGGACTCGCCGACCAGGCCGAAGAACTCGCCCGGCCTGATCGACAGGCTCACGCCGTCGACAGCGGCGTGCCGCTCGCGGCGGCGGAGGCCGAGCAGGGCGCCGCGGCGGCGTCCGCGGGCGGTGTACGTGCGGCGCACGTTCTCGATCACCAGCAGCGGCGCGGCGGCATCGACCTCGGCATCAACCTCGGCGACCTCGGCGACCTCGGCGACGGCCTTGGCGGGCTGCGGGACCGAGGGGAACGGCAGCGACACCGGTCCGCTCCCGGGGTTCCAGCAGGCGACCTGTCCCTCCCCCGGCACGACGGCGAGCGGCGGCTCGTCCTTGCGGCAGTCGTCGACGGAGTGATGGCAGCGGGGGACGAACCGGCAGCCGGAAAGCTCCTCGGACGGGCCGGGCACCGAACCGGTGATCGTCGGCAGGCCGCCCGGGCGGCGCACGCCGACCCTCGGGACGCACTCGACCAGCGCGCGGGTGTAGCGGTGCCGGGGGGAACCGAGCACCTCCGCCGCCGGGCCGACCTCGACCAGACGCCCGGCGTACATCACCGCGATCCGGTCGGCGATCTCGGCGGCGACGCCCATGTCATGCGTGATGAAGACGCAGGACATCTGGTGTTCGCGCTGCACGGTGCGGAACAGGCGCAGGATCTCGGCCTGGGTGGTGACGTCGAGGGCCGTGGTGGGCTCGTCGGCGAGCAGCAGGTCGGGGCCGGAGATCAGCGCCATGGCGATCATCACGCGCTGCTGCATGCCGCCGGAGAGCTGGTGCGGGTAGAGGTCGGCGATCCGCTCGGGGTCGTCGAAGCCCATCTCGCGCAGCAGCTCGTACGCCCGGGTGCGGGCCTCCTCCCGCAGGCCGATGCCGGCGGGATGGTACGCCTCGACGAGCTGGACGCCGATGCGCTGTGTCGGGTTGAGCGAGTCCAGCGCCTCCTGGAAGACGATGCCGATCCGGCGTCCGCGGAAGGACCGCATCTGCTCGCGGGTCAGCGCGACGAGGTCGACGTCGTCCAGGCGGACCTCGCCGGTGGTGCGGACCGGCGCGACGAACTCCAGCAGCCGGATGATCGACAGGGCCGTCACCGTCTTGCCGCTGCCGGACTCCCCCACGACGCAGAGCGTCTGCCCGGCCGGAAGGGTGAGCGAGAGCTCATGAACGAGCCGCACGCCGTCCTCGCCATTGAGCACACCGACCGAGAGGCGATCGATCTCCAGTAGTGACACGTGCGTCATCCCTTCAGGCGCCCGGTGTGACACATCGCCGGACGATCTTCCGTCAAGGATCTCCGCAGGACAAGAGGTCACCCCGGATCCGGCCCAACTGTTCAGTCTCGGTCAAGCGACGACGCGAACTGGCAATGAACGCCGAGGTGAGGTTCGCGTGAGTGACAGAACTGCCGACATCGACGCCTACTCGGGCCCTTCGCACGGCGGCTAGCTTGAGCGGCCAAATCCGCCGACCAAAAGGCGCGAGGAGCCACGATGAACCTCCACAAGTCCCGCCACCCGAAGGCCGTCGTCGCCGTCGCCCTGTTGAGCTTAGTGCTGTCGGCATGCGCCTCCCGCGCGGGCGGACCGGCTGCGAGCACCCAGAGCGCGGACGCCGGCCCCCCTGCCAAGGGCGGCAACATCACCGTGCGCCTGGCGCAGGACCCCGGGTCGCTGGACTCGGTCGTGAACGGCAACGTGGGCACCACCTACGTCAGCCACCAGATCTTCGAGCAGCTTGTGACCATCGACGCGAACTACCGGCCGCAGCCGGTTCTCGCCGAGTCGTACGAGAAGAGCGACGACGGGCTCACGTACACGTTCAAGCTGCGCGAAGGTGTGCGGTTCTCCGACGGATCGCCGCTCGCGGCCTCCGACGCGGTGGCCTCGTTGAACTACTGGGTGAAGGACGGCAGCTACGCGGCGGCGCTGAAGCCGGTGCTCAAGGACGTCACCGCCCCCGACGACACGACCGTCGTCGTCACGTTGAAGTCGCCGTTCGACCTCGTCGCGCTGATGGCCGCGAGCCACGGCTCGTTCATCCGCCGCGCGGCCGACATCAAGGCCAAGGGGCCCACCGGCATCCCCAGCGACAAGGTCGTCGGCACCGGCCCGTACAAGGTCAAGTCCTGGACGCAGGGCGAGCAGATCGTGCTCGAACGCAACGGCGAGTACAAGCCGCCGAAGGGCACCTCCAGCGGGTACGCGGGCGCCAAGCGGGCGTTCCTGGACACGATCACCTACAAGGTCGTCGCCGACCAGGATGCCGTGCTGAACGGGCTGAAGACCGGCATCCTGGACGTCGCGGAGCCGTCGAACCCGCAGTACGACCAGATCAAGCAGGACCCGAGCCTTGCGGTCGCGGTCGAGGGCGGTGGCACGATCCAGTTCGTGTCGCTGAACCACAACTCCGGCTCGATCTTCGCCAAGGCCGAGGCGCGTGACGCCCTGAACCTGGTCACCGACAAGAAGGCGATCATGGCGTCGCAGGGTGTTCCCGACCTGGTCTCGCCCAGCAACGGCGCCTTCGCCACCTCGACCAACAAGGCGATGTACTCCGAGGCGGGCAAGGCGAAGTGGGAGCAGCACGACCCGGAGCAGGCCAAGCGGCTGTTCGTCCAGGCCGGCCTCGAGCCGGGCCAGACCATCCGCATGATCACGACTGACGAGTTCCCGCAGTTCAAGGACGCGCTGATCGTCATCCAGAACGACCTCAAGAAGATCGGCATCAAGTCGAGCATCGAGAGCTACGACTTCGCCACCTTGATCGGCAAGAAGAACAACGAGCCCGGCGGCTGGGACGTCCTCGCCCTGATGGACGACGCCAACCCGCCGGTGCCGTCCTACACCGACAACGTGAAGAATCTGGATAATTCCGGATACCCCCGCGACCGGCTCGATCCCCTGCTGGACACCTACAACCGGGCGAAGACGCCCGAGGAGCAGCGCGCGGCGATCGACGCGGTCCAGAAGTTCACCTCTGACAACCTGCCGACCATCACGCTGTACGCCGCCAAGAACTACGTCGCCTACAACCCGAAGATCCAGGGTTACAGCGGCTGGGGGATGGAGTTCACCGATGTCTGGCTGAGGAAGTAGAGGCCCATGCTGCTCGTCGTCCTGCGGCGGCTCCGCGACCTGGTCGTCGTGCTGGCCGTCGTCGGCACGTTCCTGTTCTTCCTGCTGCGATCGATCCCCGGCGACCCGGCCCAGGTCCTGCTGGGCCTGAAGGCCTCACCGGAACAGCTCGCCCGGCTGCACGAGGAACTGGGCCTGACCGGGCCGCTGTATGAGCAGTACCTCCACTGGGTCGGCAACGTGCTGACCGGCGACTTCGGCACGTCCATCAAGTATCAGGCCCCGGTGCTCGACATGATCGCGGGCCATATCGCGCCGACGCTCACCCTCGCGATCGCCAGCACGGTCATCAGCTTCCTGCTGACCGTGCTGGTCATCGGCTGGGTCACCGTGTCGCCGCACAGTTGGGTGGCGCGGGGCGTCAACCGGGTCGCGCAGTTCGGCCTCGCGCTGCCGGAGTTCTGGCTGGCGCTCCTGGCCGTCTACGTGTTCGCGCTGGTACTGGGCTGGTTCCCCACCAGCGGCCACACCCCGCTGTTCGCCGACCCGGTGACGGCGGTCCCGCAACTCGTCCTGCCGGTCGCGGTGCTCGTGGTGGGGCAGACGGCGTTCTTCACCATCACCATGGAGGAGAGCGTGCTCGGCGAGCTGACCCAGCTCTACCTGCGCACCGCGCGGGCCAAGGGGGTCACCGAGCGGCGCATCGCGCTGCGGCACGTGCTGCCGAACTCGATGCTGCCGGTGCTGACCACCATCGGACTGAACTTCGCGTCGCTGATCGGCGGGGTCGTCGTCATCGAGAGCATCTTCGTCATCCCCGGGCTCGGCACGATGCTGCTCGGGGCCGTGTACGCGCGTGACTTCCCGCTCATCCAGGGCGGGGTCATGTTCGTCGCGTTCCTCTTCGTGGTGGTGAACCTGCTGGTGGACCTCGCCTACTCCCTGATCGATCCCAAGGTGCGTGTCTCGTGACGGCGGTGACCGGCGAGACGGCCGCGGCGGCGCGGCGGCCGTCGTTCGCGCGCCGCAACCCGACGCTGGTGGTGTCCGGCGGGCTGATCGGCGTGATCATCGCGCTGGTCGTGGTGCTGCCGTTCTTCCTGCCGGACCCGGAGGCGATCGACCCGGTACAGCGGTTGCTGCCGCCGTCCGTGGATCACCCGATGGGGACCGACCGGTACGGCCGCGACCTGTTCAGCCGCTGGGCGTCCGCCGGGCGCGTGTCCATCGGGATGACCTTGCTGATCACGGTCTGCTCGGTCTCCCTCGGCACGTTCATCGGCCTGGTGGCGGGTTACTTCGCCCGCGTCGGCCGGGTGATCATGCGCGTGGTGGACGCGTGGATGGCGTTCCCGTCGATCATCCTGGCGATCGTGTTCGGCGTCGTCATCGGCCCGGGCATGACGAGCGAGCTGATCGCGGTGACGATCATCTTCACGCCGTACACCGCGCGGATCATCCGCAGCCGCGTGCTGGGGCTCGCGACCCGCACGTACGTCAAGGCGGCGCGGGTCTCGGGGCTGGGGCCGTGGCAGACGCTGGCCGTGCACATCCTGCCGAGCACGCTGCCGCTCGCGGTGGTGCAGTGCGTGCTGCTGTCGGCGGGGGCGATGCTGATCGACGGGTCGCTGAGCTTCCTCGGACTCGGCATCTCACCGCCCACGGCGACGTGGGGCAACATGGTCGCGGACGGGCGGGTGTACCTCCAGGAACACCCCACCATGGTGCTCTTTCCCGGGCTGGCCATCGCCCTGTTCGTCTTCCTGTTGAACATCGCGGGAGCGAGCCTGCGCACGTTCGTGGACCCGCGGGCCAAGCTGCTCTCCGCCCAGCTACGGCGGCGCGGCAACGCCCGGCGCCACTGATATGAGAAAGGTCGAATGAGTGACACGCACGACGAGCACGGCGACGGTCGCGACCGACCGACCGGCCCGGTACGGCAAGCAACTGGTGAACCACCTGGGCCGCCACCAGGGCGGGGGGTGGTCGGAGGAGTCGGGCTCTGGCTGGATCGTGTTCGGCGCGGGCCGTACCGAGGTCACCTGCGCCGAGGGGGCCCTTGAGCTGCGGCTGGACGGCGACGCCGACGAGATGGCCGGGCTGGAGGATGTCGTGGGACGGCACCTGGTCCGCTTCGGCGCGAAGGACGAGCTGGTCGTCCGCTGGGTCCGCGCCGACAGCACGCCCGGCACCGAGCAGGGCGCGGGCGCGGCTCCGGCGGACTGACGAGACGGCCGCGCGCCCCGCTTCCAGCGGGGCGCGCGGACCGCTACGCGTCGGGGAGGATCACCGGTCAGATCGCTTCCGCGATCAGGGCGCGCGGGCTGCCCGGCAGTTCGCGCGTCTCCAGCCATCGCCAGCCGGTCTCGGCCAGCCAGCCGCGCACCTCGTCCTCGGGATAGACGACGGTCCCGTCCACGACCAGGTACTCCCCGGCCAGCAGGGGGTCGAGTCTGCGCCCGCCCGCGGCGTCCAAGAAGAAGTCGACGAGCAGGAGCCTGCCGCCGGGCTCCACGATCTCACGCGCGCGGCGCAGGAAGGCGCGGTTGTCGTCGGCGTCGAACCGGTGGGCGACGTGCTCCAGCAGCACCAGGTCGTACCGGCCGGGAACCGGGTCGGTGAGCGGGTCGGCGGTGTGGAACGCGACGCGGTCGCGGTAGCGCTCGTCCACGGCGTCCGGGCCGGGCGGCTCCGGCGCCACGAAGACCGCGTGGAGGCGGGGGTTGCGGGCCGCCGCCTGGACGACGAACTCCACGGACAGGCCCGCGAGATCGACGACGCGCGTGTGCGCGCCGAAGTCGTAGTGCTCGGCCAGCATCAGCGCGTGCAGCGCGTTGTAGGCCGTGACCCCGCTGCGGAAGACATCCGCCCCCACGGAGGCGGACGTGTCGAACGGCGAGGGCGCCGCCGCGCGCACGGAGTTCGTGTACGAACGCCAGTGCGGGTAGCTGACCTGATCCCAGAAGGTGAGGAAGGCCCGCAGGTCCAGGGCGCCCTTCCGGCCCGCCAGGTAGGCGTCGGCCGCCGCCTCGTTCCGGTACCGGGCTCCGTCGAAGGCCAGCAGGCCCAGACCGGCCATGGCGTCGGCGAGGATCCGGGCGGACCGCTCCGGTATCCCGGTCCGGCCGGCGAGCTCGGCCGGGGTCAGGGGACCGTCGGCCAGGGCGGTGAAGACGCCGACCTCGCCGGCGGCGAAGAGCTGTTTGGCCGCCATGAAGCCGGTGGCGACGTTGACGATGGGGCTGGGATCGGCGGCGGTCGCCGTCGTGTGGGAGGACATCGGGGACTCCTCGGCGAAATCGCGGCGGGCGGACGGCGAGCGGATCGCCGCCGCGCGGAAAGCATCACAAATCGTTATGCAATTTGGTCTGGAGTCATGTCCGCAGGCAAGGCACCGACGTCACCCGATGTGTCACTGAGATCCGTCCGCCGCACCGGCGACCGGAATTCAATCGGGAATGGTGCCCGATATTCAGGGCACTCCGTCGGGAATGACATTTGGGCCGCACTGATTGACACCCTGACCGACATTGATGACGTATACGATTGCGCTGTCTTTTGGGCACTCCCCCACCTGGGGCCTGCCGGCATGGGTTGGACGGCGTCCCACCCTCTTCCCCGGCACAGCAAGGGAAAGGGGCTTTCCATGAGCCGAGTGAGGCTCCCACGACGGCCGCTCCCCGAGGCGGGCGGCCCGGTCGCGGGAGGGCGCACGCCCGAGTGAGCGACCACCAGTCCACCGGGCCGGTCCCGGCGCGGCATCGCCGCCGCCGGCTGCTCCTCATGGGCGCCCTGTCGACGTTCGGCCCGCTGTCGATCGACCTGTACCTGCCCGCGCTGCCCGAGCTGGCCCGTCAGCTCGACGCCTCCGACAGCGCCGCGCAGTGGAGCATCTCGACGTGCCTGATCGGCCTGGCGGCCGGGCAGCTCTTCATCGGGCCGCTCAGCGACAGGATCGGACGCAAGCGCCCGCTGGTCGTCGGCGTGGCGACGTACGCGGTCGTGTCGCTGCTGTGCGCCGCCGCCCCCTCGATAGCGGCGCTGAACCTCCTGCGCCTCGTGCAGGGGCTGGCCGGGTCGGCCGGCATGGTGATCGTCGCGGCGATGGTCCGTGACATGTACGAGGGGCAGCGGATGGCGCGCATCCTGTCCCTGCTGATGCTCGTCGGCGGGGTCGCGCCCATCGTGGCGCCGGTGCTGGGCGGGCAACTGCTGTACGTGACGGACTGGCGCGGGATCTTCGTCACGCTCGGCGCGATCTCGGTGCTGCTGCTGGTCGCGGTGACCGCGCTGCCGGAGACGCTCCGGCCGGAGCTGCGGCACGTCGGCGGGCTGCGGCGGGTACGGGTGGGCTTCACCTCCGTGGCGCGCGACCGGGTGTTCGTCGGCTGCGCGCTCGGATCGAGCGTCGGCGGGGCGGCGCTGTTCATCTACATCTCGGTCAGCGCGTTCGTGCTCGAAGGCGGCTACGGCGTGAGCGCGCAGGCGTTCTCGTTCATCTTCGGCGTCAACTCGGTGGGCCTGGTGCTGAGCGGGTACGTGAACGCGGTGCTGCTGCGCCGGCTGAAGCCGGAACCGCTGCTGGTCGGCGGCGCGCTGGTGGCCGTCGGCGCGAGCGTGTTCTGCCTGGCCGCCGCGGTGCTGCAGGCGCCTTTGGCGGTGTTCCTGCCCGCCCTGTTCCTGACGGTCGCGACGGGCGGGCTGGCCTCGCCCAACGCGACGGCGCTGGCGCTCGCCCGTCACTCCGCCAACGCGGGGACGGCAGCGGCGCTGCTCGGCAGCAGCGGCTTCCTGCTCGGGGCGCTGCTCGCCCCGGCCGCCTCGATCGGCGGCGCGAGCGCCCTCGCCATGACCTGCGGGATGGCGGCCGCCCGCGCGGCGGCCTGGGCCGCGTACCGGTTCGTCGCGCTCCCCGGCCGCCGCCGCCAGGCCCCGGCGGACGACGTCGCGGAGCCGCCGGAGTCGGCCCGGCTCGATGATGAACGCCGTCGCGCCGGGCCCTAGGAAACGTCGGAGAGAGCGCAGGGGATGACGTCGCGGCTGAGCCGGTACTCGCGAGGGGCGAGGCCGTAGCTCGTCTTGAACACCCTGCTGAAGTGCGCGGCGTCGGCGAAGCCCCAGCGCGCGCCGATGGCGCTGACGGCGACCTCGCGCGAGCCGGGGTCGAGCAGGTCGCGGCGGCACTGCTCCAGGCGACGCTCGCGGATGTACCGTCCCACCGACATGCCCTCGGCGCGGAACAGCTTGTGCAGGTAGCCGGTGGACACGTAGCAGGCCGCGGCGATCGCCTCAGGCCCGAGGTCGGGCTCGTCGAGGTGCCGCGCGATGAACATCTTGGCCCGGGTGAGCAGCATGCGCATCGAGTCGGAGGCGTCGGCGTGCTCGCCCAGCAGTGAGGCGTACAGGGTGCCGATCAGATCGACGACGTTGTCCGCGAGCCGCATCGGATGGGAGTCGCCGACCTCGTCGATGTGGCCGGCCAGGTTCACCAGCATGGGTGAGACC
>NZ_POUA01000191.1 GCF_003236385.1 Spongiactinospora gelatinilytica | reverse complement strand
GGCGAGGAGCGCGGCCTGCGCGCGCAGGAGCCGCCCAGGCTCGCGCCGCCGCCGGTGGCCAGGGCCGTCCGCGCGCTCGACGCGATCGGCGAGGTGACCGCCCCGGTGCGCGCGCTGATGCTGGTGGACACGTCCTGGTCGATGCGCAGGCGGGTGCCCGGTACGTCGGGCTCGCGCGCCGCGCTGGTCGGGCGGCTGGTCAGGGAGGGGATCGGCGCGCTGCCGGGGGGCAGTTCCGCGGGCATCTGGCGGTTCGCCGACGGGCTGGACGGCGAGCGTCCCTACCGGGAGGTGCTGGAGATCGGCCCGATCACGGGCAGGTCCGCGAAGATCCGTGCGGCGTCCGGCGACCTGGCCATCGACGTCGGCGGGCGGACTCGGCTGCGCGAGTCGGTGCTGGCCGCCTATCGCGCGGCGGCCTCGCACGCGTCGGCGGCGGAGCCCGGCCTGGTGGTGCTGATCACCGACGGCGGTGCCGACAGCGGCTCGCTCGGCCTGGACGGGCTGGTCGCCGCGCTGGAGGAGGAGTTCGATCGCAAGCGGCCGGTGGCCGTCGCCGCGGTCGGCTTCGGCCCGGACGCCGACCGGGCGGAGCTCACCCGGATCGCCGCCGCCACCGGGGGCAGGGCGTATCTCGCCGGGACCGTGTCACGGGCACGCCAGGCCGTCCGTGACGCCGTCACCCGCCGTCCGTGCGCGGTGGAGTGCCGCGACTGAGGCAGCGCGAGATCGGGTGGCCGCGTCGGCGCGCCTTGTGGGCCCGGCCGGCGGCCACCTTCGGCGGCGCGGCTACTGCTCGGGGGGCTGGGGTGTGACCAGGCGGTAGCCGACCCCGCGGACGGTCTGGATCAGGCGGTCCTCGTGGTCGCCCAGGCGAGCGCGGAGGCGTTTGACGTGGACCGCGATCGTGTTGGTGGACGTGCTGTCCGCGGAGTTCCAGACGTGCCGCATGATCTGCTCACGGGTCACCGTGCGATCGGCGTTGCGCATCAGGTAGTGCAACAGCTCGAACTCGCGCAGCGGCAGGTGCACCGCCTTGCCCGAGACGCGTACCTGATAGGCGTGTACGTCGAGCTCCACGCTGCCCACCGTCAGCAGCCGGCGACCCCCCGAGTCGCCACCGCTGAACGCGGCCTGCACCATCGGCAGCAGTTCGGGCACCCGGTACGGCCGGGCCACGCACGCCGTGGCCCCCGCCGCCAGTGCCTGCACGGCCTGCTCGGCGTGTCCCTCGCCCACACCGAGCAGCACCGGGACGGTACGCGAGCGGCGCACCGCCCGGACGAAGTCCACCGCCCCGATGACCGTCAACGTCGCGCTGACCAGGACCACGTCGGGCCGGAGCGCACCCGCCTGGATCAGCGCCTGCGCGCCGTCCGGAGCCCCGGCCACCTCGACGCCTTCGCGTTCCAGTGCCGACGCAAGTTCCCGGATCAGCGCCGAGTCCGGATCGGCCACCAGCAGCATGGGCGCCGTCCGGGTGTCCCCGTCCACCTCGGGTGCCGTCTGCGGCTGGATCACCCGGGTCCTCCAATTGGTCGGCCGAGCTAGCCGAAGCGTCCGGTGATGTAGTCCTCGGTGCGCTTGTCGCTCGGGTTGGTGAAGATGCGACTGGTTTCGTCGTACTCGACGAGGCGTCCGTGCCGTACTCCTGAGTCGTCCACCTCGGCGGTGAAGAATGCGGTGCGGTCAGAGACCCGGGCGGCCTGCTGCATGTTGTGCGTGACGATCACGATCGTGTAGTCGCGCGACAGTTCCTGCATCAGGTCTTCGATCTTGGTGGTCGCGATGGGGTCGAGCGCGGAGCACGGCTCGTCCATCAGGATCACCTCGGGTCTGACCGCGATGGCGCGGGCGATGCACAGGCGTTGCTGCTGGCCGCCGGACAGGGACAGCGCGTTCTGCTTGAGCTTGTCCTTGACCTCGTCCCACAGCGCCGCCTTGGTCAGCGCCTCCTCCACGATGCCGTCCATCCCCTTTTTCCTGCCGTTGACCCGGGGGCCGTAGGCGATGTTGTCGTAAATCGACTTGGGGAACGGATTGGGCTTCTGGAACACCATGCCGATGCGGCGGCGGACCTCGATGGGGTCGACGTGGTCGCCGTACAGGTCCTCGCCGTGGTAGGTGATCTTGCCGGCCGCGCGGGCACCGGGGATGAGGTCGTTCATCCGGTTGAAGCAGCGCAGCACGGTGCTCTTGCCGCAGCCGGACGGGCCGATCATGGCGGTGATCTCGCGGTTGCCGATGACCATGTCGACGCCGCGCACCGCCGCGTAGTCGCCGTAGAAGACGCTGAGGCCGGAAACGTTGAAGACGGGGTCGAGGGCTTGGATGTTGCGGGGGACCTCGGGGCCTCGGACCGTCACGTTCGGGATGGAGGTTCCTATCTCAGACATTCCTTCTCACCAGCGCTTCTGGTAGCGGTTGCGGAGCAGAATGGCCACCGAGTTCATCACCAGCAACAGAGCGAGCAGGACCACGATGGCGGACGAGGCCAGCACCCCGAACTCCGGCCGGGACTGGCCGATCCAGTTGTAGATCTGTAGCGGCAGGGCGGTGAAGCCGTCGGTGAGCGATTCGGGGTTGAACGCCACGAACGTCGCCGCGCCCAGCATGACCAGCGGAGCGGCCTCGCCGATGGCCCGGGACAGGGCCAGGATCGAGCCGGTCGCGATGCCGGGGATGGAGGAGGGCAGCACCTGCCGGTAGATCGTCTGCCACTGGGTCGCGCCCAGCGCCAGCGATCCCTCCCTGATCGACGGCGGTACCGCGCGGATCGCCTCCCGGGCGGAGATGATCACCACCGGCAGCACCAGCAGGGCCAGCGTGAGCGCCCCGGTGATCAGCCCGAAGCCGAGGCCGATGACCCGGGCGATGATGCCGAGCCCGAGGATGCCGTAGACGATCGAGGGGATGCCGGCGAGGTTCTGGATGTTGAGTTCCAGCAGCCGGTTGTACCACTTGTCGCGGTCGGCGTACTCCTCCAGGTAGATCGCCGCCAGCACGCCCGTGGGGATGACGAACAGGGCGGTGAGCCCCATCAGGTAGATGGTGCCGACGATCGCCGACTGGGCCCCGGCGTTCTCCGGACGCCGGATGGAGGGCATGTTCTCCCACAGCCGGGGGTCCAGCCTGGCCCAGCCCTTGCTGATCACGTACGCGAGCAGAACCGCCAGGAACGCGATCGCGATGACCAGGCTGAACTGCAGCGCGATCAGGAACACCGTTTCGCGTACCGGACGGCGCCGCCCGGCGAGCTGCCGCGGGCCGGGGCTCGCGGCCTTGCCGATGGAGGTGAGGACGGTCATTCGTAGGCCTCCCGGTAACGGCGCACGACCTTGGCGCTGACGTAGTTCATCAGGAAGGTCATGATGAACAGCAGCGCGCCCACCGCGAAGATGGTCTTGTACTCGATGGACCCGACCGGGACGTCACCCGACCCCGCGCGGGCGATGAACGAGGCCATGGTGTCCATCTCCCTGGCCGGGTTCATGGTGAAGATCGACCGGCCGCCGGTGGCGATCACCACGATCATCGTTTCGCCGATGGCCCGGGAGAACGCCAGGATGATCGCCGCGATGATCCCGGACAGCGCCGCGGGCAGCACGACCCGCAGCGACACGATCATCCGTGAGGACGCCAGCGCGTAGGCCCCCTCGCGCAGCGAGTTGGGCACCGCCGACATGGCGTCCTCGGCCAGCGAGGCGACCGTCGGAATGATCATCACGCCGACCACCAGGCCGCCGCTCAGCGCGTTGCGGTAGTCGAGGGTGAACGGCAGGAAGTCGCGCAGCAGCGGCGTGACGAAGGTGAGCGCGAAGAACCCGAAGACCACCGTGGGGATGCCCGCCAGCACCTCCAGTACCGGCTTGATGATCTTGCGGACACGCGGCTTCGCGTACTCCGACAGGTAGATCGCGGCGGCCAGGCCGAGCGGGATCGCGACGATCATCGCGATGATCGTGACCAGCAGTGTCGCCACCACGATGGGCAGCACCCCGAAGCTGGGCGGGCTGAACAGCGGGCCCCACTCGATCGAGGTGAAGAACTCCACCACGCTGACCGTGCCGAAGAACTCGATGGTCGGCTCCAGCAGCGCCGCCACGATTCCGATCGTGGTCGCCACGGAGACGGCGGCGGCGAGGACCAGGATCACCTTGATGATCAACTCGCCGTAGCGCGGGCGCGACCGCCCCAGGGAGGGTCCCCCCGGGACGGTCGCCTTGCTGGTTGATGCCATGGTGTGTCAGCTACCGGACAGGGACTGGACGGCGGCCTTGAGCTTGCCCTCCTGCTCGGTGTTGAGCGGGATGTACTTCGCGTCCGTCGCGATCTTGTTGATGTTGGCGGAGTAGAAGTCGATGAACGCCTTCACCTCGGGGCGCTTGGCCGACTCGTTCTTGACGTAGACGAACAGCGGGCGGGCCAGCGGGGTGTAGGTGCCGTCCTGGGAGGTCTCCACGCTGGGGGTCACACAACCCTTGCCGGAGTCGACCTGGACCGCGTTGAGCTTGTCGGCGTTCTCCTCGAAGTAGGTGAACCCGAAGTAGCCGAGGCCGCCCTTGGCGCCGGACACCGCCTGGACGACGTCGTTGTCGTTCTCCGACGCGCTGTAGTCCTTGCGGCTCGCGCCCTCCTCACCGTTGATCTCGTCGGTGAAGTAGTCGAAGGTGCCGGAGTCGGTGCCCGGACCGGCCAGGGCCAGCGGCTCCGCCGGGAACTTGGCGTCGACGTCCTTCCAGGTCTTCACCTTGCCCTGGGCGGCCGGCTCCCAGATCTTCTTGAGCTGGTCGGTGGTCAGGCACTTGGCCCAGTCGTTCTCCTTGTTCACCACGACGGTCAGCGCGTCGGTGGCGACGGTCAGCTCGGTGAACGCGACGCCCTTGGAGTCGCAGATCGCCTTCTCCTCGTCCTTGATCGGACGCGAGGCGTTGGAGATGTCGGTCTCACCGTTGCAGAACTTCTCGAAGCCGCCGCCGGTGCCGGAGGTGCCCACGGACACCCGTACCTTGGGCTGCTCCTCGGCGAAGAACTCGGATGCGGCGGTGGTCAGCGGCCCGACGGTGCTGGAGCCGTCGGACTTGATGTCGCCGCTGAGCTGCTGCCCGGCCTGCTGCTCGCCGCCCCCCGTGCTGCCGGGGCTGGCGGATGCCTCGTTATTCCCACCACCGCCGCCGCAGGCCGCGACGAGAGCGATGAAGGCCGCCGATGCTGCCACCGCGCTCAGGCGGCGCTGTCCACTTGTCACGGTCAGTCGTCCTTTGGTCGTTAACTCTTTTCGATGCACCTCCGATCCAACTGGCGCAAAGTGAACGACAGTGAAACGAGCCGTGACCGACGTTGGAAGAGGTGTGCGGCGGCGTGTGAATACGCCGTCAAAGGGCTTGAACCTGGTAAAGCGCAGGAGTCAGTTCGGGAAGCGCAGATGGGGCCGGGTCAACGTACGGCGGGCGGAAGACCGGGCCGTCACCTGCGGCTGGCATGCTGGAGGCCATGAGCTACCACGTGTGTCTGGTCTGCATGGGCAATATCTGCCGGTCCCCGATGGCGGAGATCGTGCTCCGCCGTACCCTGGCGGAACACGGGCTTGACCGGCTGGTCACCGTGGACAGTGCCGGGACCGACGGCTGGCACGAGGGCGGCCCCATCGACGAGCGGGCCGGGCGGACCCTCGCCGCGCACGGTTATGACGGCTCCGCGCATCGGGCGAGGCGGTTCCAGGCGGCCTGGTTCGGCCAGGCGGACCTGGTACTGGCCATGGACGCGACCAATCTCCGGGCCCTGCGCGCCCTGGCCCCGGCCGGCGCCGAGGTGCGCCTGTTCCGCTCGTTCGACCCCACCGCGCCGGAGAACGCCGAGGTCCCCGACCCCTACGACGGCGGCGACGAGGGGTTCGTCCAGGTGCTGGACATGGTCCGCGCCGCGTCCGAAGGGCTGGCCAAGCACCTCGCGGCGACCCTCCGGTGAAGATCGTGCGGGAGCTGGGCTCCTCACACGCCTGGAAGCTGAGCCGAGGCGAGCTTCCCGACGGCCGCGCCGTCTTCGTGAAGTCGGCCCTCGTGTCAGGTGGCGTTCCCCATCTGTTCACCTCCGAGGCGGCCGGGCTCGCCTGGCTGGCCGAGCCCGGCGCGATCGCCGTGCCCGAGGTGATCGAAACCGGTGACGAACGGCTGGTGCTGGCATGGGTCGAGCCGGGCGACGCCACGGCGCAGGCCGCCGCGCGGCTCGGCCGTGAACTCGCCCGTACGCACGCGGCCGGGGCCGCCGGGTTCGGCGCGTCCTGGCCCGGCTTCATCGCCGAGCTGCCGATGGACAACGAGCCGGTGGCCGATTGGCCGGAGTTCTACGCCACCCGGCGGCTGCTGCCGTTCGTGCGCAGGGCGCGCGACGCGGGGCAGCTGTCCGCGGGCGACGCCGGGCTGATCGAGCAGGTCGCCGAGCGGCTGCCGCGGCTCGCGGGCCCGGCCGAGCCGCCCGCCCGCATCCACGGCGACCTGTGGGGCGGAAACGTGCTGTGGACGGGCGAGCGGGCCATGCTGATCGACCCGGCCGCGCACGGCGGGCACCGCGAGACCGACCTCGCCATGCTCGCCCTGTTCGGCGCGCCGCACCTGGCCACGATCCTGGCCGCCTACGACGAGGAGGCCCCGCTGGCCGACGGCTGGCGCGACCGGGTGCCGCTGCACCAGCTCCACCCCCTGCTGGTGCACGTCTGCCTGTTCGGCGAGGCGTACCGTGGCAGCCTGCTCGACGCCGCCGCCCGCACCCTCGCGCTGTGACGGCTGGGTCGTGACGGCTAAACGGGCAGGGTGAGCGGCCCGCCGCCGAGCCGCTTCAGCACGTCTCCGTGCAGCGGGCCGTTAGAGCACACCAGGCTGCCGCCGTCCAGGCCCGGCACACCGGACAGATCCGTCCAGATGCCGCCGGCCTCTTCCACGATCACCGTCAGCGCCGCCATGTCCCACGGCGACAGCTCGGGCTCGGCCGACACGTCCACCGCGCCCTCGGCCACCAGCACGTGCGACCAGAAATCGCCGTAGGCGCGGGTGCGCCAGCACGAACGGGTCAGTTCGATGAACGCCGACAGGCGCCCGGCCTTCTCCCATTCCTCAAGATCGGAGTAGGACAGCGAGGCGTCCGCCAGCCGGGCCACCGACGACACGCGGCAGCGGCCGGCCTTGGTCAGCCCGCGGCCGGTCCATGCGCCGCCACCCCTGGCCGCCCACCAGCGGCGGCCCAGCGCCGGGGCCGACACCAGGCCGACGACCACCTGATCCCGGTCCAGCAGCGCGATCAGCGTGGCCCACACCGGAACCCCGCGCACGTAGTTCTTCGTGCCGTCGATGGGATCGACGATCCACGACCGCGCGCCGTACCCGGTGGTGCCGAACTCCTCGCCGACCACCGCGTCACGCGGGCGGGCCCGGCGCAGCGTGCCGCGGATCGCCTCCTCCACCGCGCGGTCGGCGTCGCTCACCGGCGTCAGGTCGGGTTTGGTCTCGACCCTCAGATCGACCGCCTTGAAGCGGCGCATGGTGAGATCGTCGGCCGCGTCCGCCATGACGTGGGCGAGCCGCAGATCGTCGCTGTAGTCCGTCACGATGGGACACGGTATCGCGTCAAGGCCCGATCGCCGCTTTCTGGGGACATAGCGTGGTCAATCGGCGTGGCTCGCCTCGGGGTCGGGATCGCCCTCGCGGCTGGCGAGCAGCCGGCGCAGCGAGGCCAGCCGCGCCGGATCGGCATGGCCCTGGCGCACCCAGTCGTCCAGCGCGCAGCCGTCACCGAAGTGGGTGCAGCCCTTGGGGCAGTGGACGGTGCCCTCGACCAGGTCGGGGAAGGCGTGCAGCACGTTGTCCGGCGAGACGTGGGCCAGCCCGAAGCTGCGCACCCCGGGCGTGTCGATGATCCAGCCGCCGCCGGGCAGCTCCAGCGCCACCGCCGAGGTGGAGGTGTGCCGGCCCCGCCCGGTCACCGGGTTGACCTGCGAGACGGCCCGCTCCGCGTCCGGCACCAGGGCGTTGACCAGCGTCGACTTGCCGACCCCCGAATGCCCGACCAGCACGCTGAGCCGGTCGGCCAGCCGCTCGCGCAGTTCCTCCAGCTCCCCGCCCTTGTGGACCACGATGTACGGCACGCCCAGCGGGTCGTACAGCGCGACCAGCTCGTCGGGCGGGGCGAGGTCGGACTTGGTCAGGCAGAGCAGCGGCTCGATCTCGGCGTCGTAGGCCGCCACCAGGATGCGGTCGATCATCCGTGGCCGGGGCGGCGGGTCGGCCAGCGCGGTCACGATCACCAGTTGGTCGGCGTTGGCGACGACCGGCCGCTCGATGCCGTCGGTGGCCTCGGTGTCGTCGGCGGAACGGCGGAGCATCGACCGGCGCGGCTCTACCCGGACGATCCTGGCCAGCGTGTCGGGCCGCCCGCTGGCATCGCCCACCAGGCGCACCCGGTCGCCCACCACGATGCCCTTGCGGCCCAGCTCACGGGCCTTCATCGCGGTGACGGTCGTGCGCTCGCCCGCCTCCACCAGGCAGGTGAACCGGCCGCGATCGACGGCCATCACGAAGGCGGGCACCGCGTCCTCGTGCGCAGGGCGGATCCGCGTCCGTGGCCGGGAGCCCTTGCCCGGTCGTACGCGGACGTCGTCTTCGTCGTATTCCCGCTTCCTCAGCGGCCACCCTCCAGCATCTCGGCCCACATCCCGGGGAACCGGGGAAGGGTCTTGGCGGTGGTCGCGATGTTCTCCACCCGCACGCCGGGGACGGCCAGGCCGATCACCGCTCCCGCCGTGGCCATCCGGTGGTCGTCGTAGGAGTGGAAGAGCCCGCCGCGCAGCGGCCTGGGTCGTACGGTGATGCCGTCGGGGGTCTCCTCCGCGTCGCCGCCCAGCCGGTTGATCTCGGCGGCCAGCGCGGCCAGCCGGTCGGTCTCGTGGCCGCGCAGGTGGGCGATGCCGCGCAGGGTGCTCGGGCCGTCGGCCAGCGCGGCCAGCGCGGCGATGGCCGGGGTCAGCTCGCCCACGTCGCGCAGGTCGGCGTCGATGCCGCGCACCCGGCCGGTGCCGGTGACGGCGAGCCCGCCCGGCGTGCGCCGGACCTCCCCGCCCATCCGCGTCAGCAGGTCGCGCAGCACGTCACCCGGCTGGGTGGTGTGCTCCGGCCAGCCGGGGATCGTCACCGTGCCGCCCGTCACCAGGGCCGCCGCCAGGAACGGCGCGGCGTTGGAGAGGTCGGGCTCGACGGTCAGCTCGCGGGCCGCGATCGGGCCGGGCTCCACCCGCCACACGTCGCGCTCGGTGTCATCGACCCGCACGCCCACCGCGCGCAGCATCTCCACCGTCATCCGGATGTGCGGCGCGGACGGCACCGGCGGCCCGTCGTGGCGCACCGTGAGGCCCTTGTCGAAGCGCGGCGCGCACAGCAGCAGCCCCGAGACGAGCTGGGAGGAGGCCGACGCGTCGAGCGTCACCTCCCCGCCGCGCACCGGGCCGCGGATCGTGAACGGCAGCGCGTCGCCGTCCACCTGCGCCCCGAGCGCCCGCAGCGCCCCGAGGATCGGCCCCATCGGCCGCTTGCGGGCGTGCGGATCGCCGTCGAAGAACACCTCGCCGCCGGCCAGCGCGGCCATCGGCGGCACGAACCGCATCACCGTGCCGGCCAGCCCCACGTCGATCCGCGCCCCGCCGCGCACCGGCCCCGGCGTGATGGCCCAGTCGACGCCGTCGGCGGAGGTCTCGCCGGTCGGCTCCATCGTCGCGCCGAGCGCGCGCAGCGCCGCCGCCATCAGATCGGCGTCGCGGCTGCGCAGCGCGCCCCGCACGATGCCCGGGCCGTCGGCCAGCGCGGCCAGCAGCAGCGCGCGGTTGGTCACCGACTTGGAACCGGGCAGCGGGACCGTCGCCACCACGGGCTCGCGCACGGTGGGCGCGGGCCACGGATCGGGATGCGCAGGCATGGGCCAACTCTACCGGGCGGGCCGCCGCCGAGCCCGCAGACGAAAGATCGCCGTGTCCTGCCGGATCGGCGGTTCCGGGAATCGCACATGCGAGCGAGTCCAAGTGGCACTCTGGTCTTATGTGCGGGAGATACGCATCGGCGCGGAAGAAGCACGAGCTGCTGGAAGAGTTCCGGGTGGAACTGGACGGCGAGCCCGAGAAGGAGCTGCGGCCCGACTACAACGTCGCGCCCACCAAAGAGGTATACGCGGTGCTGAGCCGGGTGCCGAAGGGCGAGGAGCGGGCCGTGCGGCAGTTGCGCGTGGTCAAGTGGGGGCTGGTGCCGTCCTGGGCGAAGGACCCCTCGATCGGGTCGCGCATGATCAACGCCAGGGTCGAGACGGTGGCCGAGAAGCCGTCCTACCGCAAGGCGTTCGCGCAGCGGCGGTGCCTGCTGCCTGCCGACGGCTATTTCGAGTGGTACAAGTTCGACGAGAAGCACAAGCAGCCCTATTTCATACACCCGGCCGACGGCGGGGTGATGGCGATGGCAGGGCTGTACGAGTTCTGGCGCGACCGCAACAAGCCCGACGACGACCCCACGGCCTGGCTGGTGACATGCACGGTGATCACCACCACGGCGAAGGACGAGCTCGGCCGGATCCACGACCGGATGCCGATGCTGATCGAGCGCGAGCGGTGGTCGGAGTGGCTCGATCCCAAGCTGACCGCCACCGATGACGCCCGGGCGCTGCTGGTCCCCGCCTCGCCCGACCGGCTGGAGGCGTACCCGGTCTCCACGGCGGTCAACAGCGTGCGCAACAACGGGCCGGAGCTGGTCGAGCGCATCGAGCCCGACGACGACAAGGCGATCGTCTGAGCGGCGGACACGATCCGTTACTTCGGCGCAAGAGCGAAAAGGCCGGTTCACAGCGGTGTAAACGGCCGGTGAAGTGGGCATTCGATCAGGTAAGGGGAGGCTCGGCCATACACCTTCCGTAGCGCGCCCCCCGGACAGAGCGACCCCCAGCGCCGGGCGGGAAACTCGGGGGAGTTCCGCCGCGATGCGCCCATCCGTCCCGGAGGTGGCCACTCGTGGACGACGCGACCGCGCGCACACGCCTGCAGAACATGCTCGGCGATCTTGAGCGGTCCATCGCGGTGTTACGGGGCGACCCGGTCGCCGTACGCGAGCGTTCGGCGGCCGACGCGGGGGCCGACCTCACCGACGCCGACCGCGCCCGCGCCATGCTGGACGTGGCGACCCGCCAGCGCAACGCCGTGCTCAGCGCGCTCAAGCGGCTCGACGAGGGCAGCTACGGCCGCTGCCTGGACTGCGGCCGGACGGTGCCGGAAGGCCGCCTGGAGGCGCGGCCCGAGGCGTCGCGCTGCGTGCAGTGCCAGGCCAAGCGGGAGCGCCGCCGCTAACCGCTCTTGCGGGCGCTCGCCACCAGGTGGATGCCGACCGTGTCGTCGTCTTCGGGGTTGGCCTCCAGTTCGCTGCGCACCAGATAGGCCAGCGCCCGCGAGTCGGAGGCCAGCACGTGATCGACGGTCGAGGGCGACAGCACCGTACGCGGACGCACCCACTCCACCTCCAGGCCCGCCCCGGTCAGCAGCTCGCGGAGCTGGGCGCTGGAAAAGCACCGGGTGATGCTGCCGTCGGGCCAGGGCACCAGCATGACCTCGCCCTTCTGGCGCAGGTGGGCCCAGTAGTTCTGTTCGGCGAGGATCGCCATGCCGAGCACCAGCGAGTCGACGCACACCAGCGCCCGCCCGCCGGGCCGCAGCACCCTGGCCACGTCGCCCATCGCCGACTCGGCCATCAGCTCCACCGACATGGCCCGCTCCTCGGCGACCACCGCGTCGATGCTCTCGTCGGGCAGGAACCCGAGATCGTCGGCCCGTATCTGACGCACCCGGTCGGCGTCGCGCAGCTTGCCCTGCGCGGCCACGCCGTCGATGCGGAAGTCGATGACCTCGATCACGCGGTGACCCGACCGCGCGGCCTGGGCGGCCCACTGCCCGCCGCCTCCGGACATGTCCAGCAGCACCGATGGTCGCTCGGGCAGCCACCGGCCGAGCTGCTCGGCGGCGACCGCGCGGTAAAACGTCCAGTACGGCCCCAGGGTCCCTGAGCCGTTCAGTTCTTCGGCCGGAATGGGCAGCACACGCGGCTCCTGGGCGTTCGGGGTTTCCGGGGATTGGGGCTACCAGCCGGTACGTATTCTTTTTCCCCGTACCGGGACTCTCGTCACCTTCTATCTTGCGGGAACAGACGATCGCACGCCGGTGTTGCTCGCTGGTGACGCACGATCTTCTCCCGAGAGGTTGTCCGCGCATGCAGGCGCTGCTCGAACCAGACACCCGCTCCCGCCCCGGTCAGCGGCCGGACCCTGAGAAGCGGGTATCCTCCGCTGAGTACGGTATCCCGCTTCGGCCGGGCACCGGTGATCTTAAGGGGGTGGGTCCGGTCCCTGCGACAGACGCGGAGACTCTGGAACAGCGGGGCGAGCGGTTCGAGCGCGACGTCATGCCGTACCTCGACCAGCTCTACTCCGCCGCGCTCCGGATGACCCGGAACCCGGCGGACGCGGAAGACCTCCTGCAGGAGACGTTCGCCAAGGCCTTCGCGTCCTTCCACCAGTTCCAGGAGGGGACCAACCTCAAGGCCTGGCTGTACCGGATCCTGACCAACACCTTCATCAACAGCTACCGCAAGAAGCAGCGGGAGCCGAAGCAGGCGGGCACGGAGGAGATCGAGGACTGGCAGTTGCACCGGGCCGAGTCGCACACCTCCGCGGGCCTGAAGTCCGCGGAGATCGAGGCCCTGGACCACCTGCCGGACACCGACGTCAAGCAGGCGCTGGCCGCGCTGCCGGAGGAGTTCCGTATCGCCGTCTATCTGGCCGATGTGGAGGGCTTCCCCTACAAGGAGATCGCCGACATCATGGGCACCCCGATCGGGACTGTGATGTCGCGCCTCCATCGCGGCCGACGCCAGCTCCGTGGGCTTCTTGAGGACTACGCGCGCGAGCGCGGTCTGGTCCCGGCGGAGGGATCCAAATGAGCTGCGGCGACCCGCACGACACCGACTGTCGTGACGTACTGGAGAAGGTCTACAGCTACCTCGACGGGGAGCTGGACGACTCGAACTGCACGGACATCCGCGACCATCTCGACGAGTGCGGGCCCTGCCTGGCCGAGTACGGCCTGGAGGAGGCGGTCAAGCGCCTGATCGCCCGCCACTGCGGCTGCGACCCGGTGCCGGCCGACCTGCGGGCCAAGGTCCTCACCCGGATTCAGCAGGTCCGCGCCGACCTCGCGGAGTGACCTTCTACGATCGTCGCCAGGCGGCAACGTAGAAGGGGCACTCGGATGCGGATACTCGTCACCGGGGGAGCAGGGTTCATCGGCTCCCATCTGGTCGACCGGCTTCTCGGTGAGGGGCACGAGGTCGCGGCGGTGGACGACCTGTCGGGCGGCGACCCGGCCAACCTCGCCGCGGCGGGCCGCGACCCGAGGTTCGCCCTGCACGAGTGCGACATCCGCGACCCGGGGCTCGCCGCGCTGGCCGAGCGGCTGCGGCCGGAGGTCGTGTGCCATCTCGCCGCCCAGATCAGCGTGCGCAAGAGCGTGGCCGACCCGATCCACGACGCGCGGCTCAATGTGGAGGGCACGGTCGCGGTCCTGGAGGCGGCGCGGGGCTGCGGTGCGCGCAAGGTGGTGTTCGCGTCGTCCGTGGCGGTGTACGGCAGGCCCGCCGTGCTCCCGGTGCCCGGTGACGCCCCGGCCGACCCGCGCTCGCCGTACGCGGCCTCCAAGCTCGGCGCGGAGACCTACCTGGCGACCTACCGCGCGCTGCACGGCATCGACCACACGACCCTCGTGCTGTCCAACGTCTACGGCCCGCGCCAGTCGCCCGACGGCGAGGCAGGCGTCGTCGCCATCTTCACCGACGCCCTGCTGAGCGGGTCGCCGACCGTCCTGTACGGCGACGGCACGCAGACCCGCGACTACGTCTACGTGGAGGACATCGTGGACGGCTTCGCCCGGGCCTGCGGCGAGGCGGGCGGCGGGCGGCGGTTCAACCTGGGCACCGGCGTCCAGACCACCGACCGCCGGCTGCACACCCTGGTGGCCGAGGCCGCAGGCGCCCCGGACACCCCCGCACTGGCC
>NZ_POUA01000190.1 GCF_003236385.1 Spongiactinospora gelatinilytica | reverse complement strand
CCCAGACCCCCGTCATGTTCCCCCCGCGCTGTCCGCCGCCCAGATTGAGCAGGAACGCGAAGACGAGGGAGATGCCGATGGTGAGCACCGGCAGGGCGACCAGCAGGACCCCGTGGTGCCGCAGCGCGGCCCAGAAGACCTCGTCGCCGAACATCGTCAGGAAGTTCTCGAAGCCCACGTAGTTCGGGCTCGCCGCCACCCCGCGCCAGTCCGTCAGGGCGATCTGGAACGCCTGGATGTACGGGCTGATCACGAAGACGACGTACAGGGCCACCGGCGCGATGAGGAACCCGGCGACGAACAGGTGGGCACGTAGCCGCGACATTCCTAGCTGGTCCGCGTCTGCTTGGTGATCCTCTTGTCCTTCTTGGTCTTGTCGGCCTCTTTCTGCATGTTCTCGGCGAACTGCTGCGGGGTGATCCGCCCGGCCATCACCGAGTTGGTCTGCGCCTGGGAGTAGTCGTAGAGCTTCTTGTACCAGCCCTCGTAGCGGGCGTCGGTGATGACGTTCTGGCCCGCCGCGCTCTGCACGGCCGCGGCGCTCTTCAGGCCGGGCGGGAGGTCCACGCCGTCGGCGGCGCCGTTGACCACGGTGAGGTTCTTGGTCTCCTGGGTGAAGCCGCGCGCCCCCTCCCGGGAGAGCATCACCCGCAGGTACTCCATGCCGCCCAGCGGGTTCTTGCCCTTGGCCGAGACGAAGAAGTTCTCGCCCACGCCGACGAAGAACGCCCCGGTCGGCATGACGTCGCCGCCGGTGATGTCGGGCAGCGCCATGACGGCGTACTCGAAGTCGTCCGGGATCTCCTTGGCCATCTCGTTCTCCACCCAGGAGCCGGTGGGGTAGAGGGCGACCTTGTTCTGGAGCTGCTTGAGCTGGGTCTGGGTGTGGTCCAGGCCGAAGTACGCCTTGTCGCCGAACTGCTTTTGCAGGTCGGCCCAGACGGTCACGGCCTTGATCACGGCGTCCTTGGTCCAGGCCCCGTCGACCAGGTTGTCGATGTCGATGATCACCTGGTTGCCGCCGATCTTGGCGGCGGTGTAGAGGATGTTCCAGGTCTGGTAGAACGGCCCGACCTGGCCCGGATAGGCGAACGGGGTGATCCCCGCGCCCTTGATCTGCTCGCACAGTGCCAGGAAGGCGTCCCAGGTGGTGGGCGGCTTCCAGCCCTTCTCGGCGAACAGCTCGGCGTTGTACCAGAGCCCCCGGTGCGACACGGTGTAGTTGAGCACGTGCGGCTTGCCCGCCACCAGCGCGTTGGTCAGCACGGCGGGAGTGATGGTGTCCTTGACCTTCTTGGACGGGTCGTCGACCGACGGGGCGTCGAACAGCGCGGTCAGGTCGGCCAGGTGGCCTTCCGCCTGGAGGGCGACCAGGTCCAGCGGGTCGGACCCGGAGTTGTTGACCACGTCGGGGGCGTCGCCGCTGACGAACCTGGGCCGGAGCTGGGTGCCGATCCGCTGGGTGGCGGTGTGCTTGATGGCGGCCTGCGCGTACGTCTTCTTGTACAGCGGCTCGTGGATCTTGGTCGCGTAGGCGTCGGTGTAGCCACCGCTGAAGATCACCACTTCCAGGGGCGCGTCGGCCTTCACCGAGAAGGGGTTGGCCGCCGTACTGGCTCCCCCTGAGGCCACCGGGGAGGGCGCCGACGAGGCGCCGGAGCCGCTGCCGGCGGTGGCGCAGCCGGCGAGCAGTCCGGCGCCGGGGCCGGCGACGAACGCGGTGAGTCCGATACGGCGCAGCACCTGGCGACGGCTGAAGTCAGCGGAAGAGGACATCCGTGCTCCCGTGTTGGGGGGGTGAGGAATAGGAAAGTTTCCTAACCGTTTTATGGAAGGTACGTATCCCCCCGTCCCAGCGTCAAGACCGCCCCTAGCGTCTCAACCGACCCGTGACCTCCCCGCCGCCATCCCGATTTCCTGCGCAGTGTCTAGCCGTGCGTGCTAGATTCTGACCGAGCGGCCAAAATTTAGTACGGGGGGTCAGATGAGCGCCAGGACGGCCGGAGGCGACAAGCAGTCGTTCATCGAGCAGGCCCGGCGGGCCCAGATCGTCGCCTCGGCGACCAAGGTCATCGCCGAGACCAGATACGCGGGCGCGTCGCTGGCGCTGATCGCCGAGGACGCGGGGATCAGCAAGGGGGTCATCTCCTACCACTTCACCTCCAAGAGCGAGCTGATGGAAGAAGTGGTGCGGCGCATCCTGGCGGAGGTGGTGGAGTTCGTGGTGGAGTCCGTCAAGGACCGGGAGTCGGCCACCGAGGTGCTGCGCGGGCAGATCCTCGCCGTGGCCGAGCACATGCGGGAGCGGCCCGCGGCGATCATGGCGCTGCACGAGATCGCCGCCAACATGCGCGCTCCCGACGGCTCCCTCCGTTCCGGCATCGAGGCCAGCGAGGAGATCCTGCGACTGCTGGAGGGGATATACGAGATGGGACAGCGCACCGGCGAGTTCCGCGCCTTCGACTGCCGGGTGATGGCCGTCACGCACAACGCCGCGGTGAACGACATGTTCGCCTACTGGGCCACCCACCCCGGCCACGACCTCGACGCGCACGCCGCCGAACTGGCCGATGTCTTCGTGCGGGCCACCCGTGAGGAGCCCTCCGCATGACCGTGCTCCGGCTTCCCAGGACCCGGCTCCACTACATCGACAACCTGCGCACCGCGCTGACCGTCCTGGTGGTGCTGCACCACGTCGCGGTCACCTACGGCACCATCCCCGCCTGGTATCACTTCGAGCGGGCGCGGGACGCCTCCGGCCTGGCGCTGGACGTCTTCGTGGCCGTGAACCAGGCGTTCTTCATGGGGTTCTTCTTCCTGATCGCCGGAATGTCCACCCCCGGCGCCCACGACCGCAAGGGCGGCAGGGGCTTCCTGCGGACCGCCTGATCCGGCTCGGCGTTCCGTCGCTGGTGTACCTGGTGGCGCTGCGCCCGCTGGCCGTCTTCGGCTCCTATGCAGGTCCCTGCCGCGCGCCGATCGCGTACTGTGAACCGCCCCGTCACACCTTCTTCGTACCTTTCGCCCGGCCGTCGATCCGCAGCTTCTCGCGTACGGCGGCGGGCAGGAAGGACGCCCGCGGGCCTGCCAGGCAGGCGTCCATCCGCGCGGCCTGACCCTTGGTGAACATGTGACACCCGGCGTCCTCGGTGTAGTCCATGTAGTTCATGAACATGTCGCCGTTGGGGCCGTTGTCGCAGCTCACCGTGGGGAAGGTGGGCAGGCCGCGGTTGTGCCCGCCCTGGTTGGGGGTGTCGTCCACGAAGTCGGTGCCCGAGCAGCCGGTCTCGTCGTCGCCCCAGATGTGGCGCAGGTTGAGCCAGTGGCCGATCTCGTGGGTGGCGGTCCGGCCCAGGTCGTACGGCGCCGCCGCGGTGCCGGTGGACCCGAACGCGCTGTGCAGGATCACCACCCCGTCGGTCTCCGGCGGCCCGCCGGGGAACTGCGCGTAACCGAGGAACCCGGCCAGCTCGCACACCCACACGTTGAGGTAGCGGTCGGCCGGCCAGGGGTCCGCGCCGCCCTGGGCGGCGGACTTGATGATGTCGTCCGCGCCGAAGGAGTCGCGGGTGGTCTTCTTGCGGACGACCCCCGTGGTCGGCTTGCCCTGCGGGTCCTTGTCGGCGGGCTTGAACTCGATCAGCGGGTCGGCCACGAGGTCCTGCCACACGGCGGGGACCTTGGCGACGTCCGCGTTGGCCTTGCGGAAGTCCTGGTTGAGGATCTCGATCTGGCTGTCGATCTGCTCCTGGCCGATGTTCTGCTCTGCCGTACGGTGAACGACGTGGACGACGACCGGAATCGTCACCACCTCCCGCCGCGCGGGCGCGCGGCCGGTCTTCCTGGCGAGCGTGTCGTTCTCGATGGCGGCCAGCGCGACGGCGTAGCCGGGCCTGCTCGCCAGCATCCGGTGGTGTACCGGCATCGTGGCGCAGGGCTCGTACCCGGGCATCGGGGACGCTCCTTCCCGTTCGATTACGAAGAGCGATTCCTGTTAACCGAACGTAGCCATAACCGGTGACCAGCGATAAGAACACCCGGCAAGGTGCCAACCATGACAACCGGAGGTGAGTGTTGCTTGTCCTTCGCGGCATCGCCACCATGCCGCCGGGTGATCGTGACATACGGGGGACTACCCTCCTCCGAGGAAGAAGCGGACATCTCCCCCAAGGAGCGATGGGTTGCCCCTGCAGATGACGGGCGCGCCGAGCGACCCCGACCTCATCCGCCTGCCGTGGGACCTCCCCCTCGCGCAGTGGCCCGAGCAACACCTGGTCGCGCTGCCGCGCGGCATCTCCCGGCACGTCGTACGGTTCGTCCGGCTGTCCGGCAACGTGTACGCGGTCAAGGAGATCAGCGAGCGCTACGCCAAGGCGGAGTACCGCCTGCTGTGGGACCTCGCCCGGCTGGACACGCCCTCGGTGGTGCCCGTCGCCGTGGTCACCGGCCGCACCGGCCACGACGGCGAGCCGTTGGACTCCGCGCTGGTCACCAAGCACCTTCAGTTCTCCCTGCCCTACCGGGCGGTCATGTCGGGCACGCTGCGCCCGGAGACCCTGATCCGGCTGTTGGACGCGCTGGCCGTACTGCTGGTACGGCTGCACCTCACGGGCTTCTACTGGGGCGACTGCTCGTTGTCGAACACGCTGTTCCGTAGGGACGCCGGGGCCTTCGCCGCCTACCTGGTCGACGCCGAGACCGGCGAGCTGCACCCGATGCTCAGCAACGGGCAACGCGCACACGACATCGACATCGCGCACACGAACATCTACGGCGAGCTGCTGGACCTTGAGGCGGGCGGGCTGCTGCACGCGTCGATCGACCCCGAGGAGACCGCCGGGCAGATCTGTGACCGCTACACGCGCCTGTGGGACGAACTGACCCAGGACGAGATCATCGAGGAGGTCGACTGGCACCGGGTGGAGCACCGCATCCGCCGGCTCAACTCGCTCGGCTTCGACGTGGCCGAGATGATGGTGCGCCGCAAGTCCGGCACCGGCCGGCTGATCGTGCGGCCCAAGGTCGTGGACGCCGGGCACCACCAGCGCCGGCTGATCCGGCTGACCGGCCTGGACGTCGAGGAGAACCAGGCCAGGCGGCTGCTCAACGACCTCGACGCCTTCCGGGTGCAGAACGGCCTGCGGCACGAGGAGGAGGCGATCGTCGCGCACCGCTGGCTGGCCGAGGTGTTCCAGCCCACGATCGAGGCGATCCCGCGCGAGCTGCGTGGCAAGCTGGAGCCCGCCCAGTTGTTCCACGAGGTGCTGGACCACCGGTGGTTCCGCTCGGAGGCGGCCGGGCACGACGTCGGCCTGCCCGCGGCGGTGAGTTCCTACGTGCACAACGTGCTGGTGTTCAAGCCCGACGAGAAGGCGGTCATCCAGGAGACCCCGTGAGCGCGGCGGGCGGACGGGGTCAGGCCGCGCGTTCGGTCTCCGCCGCCTCGGTCAGCCGGGTGATCGCCGAGATGATCGTGTCCCACAGCGGGTACGGCAGGTCGTGGCCCATCCCGGGGAAGACGCGTAGCCGTGCGCCCGGGATCGCCTCGGCGGTGGCGAGGCCGCCGGGCAACTGGATGAGCTGGTCGTCGCGGCCGTGTACGACCAGCGCGGGCAACGCCAGCCGGGCCAGGCCCGGCCTGCGGTCCGGCGAGGCGAGGATCGCCGCGAACTGCCGGGTCGAGCCCGCCGGATCGCCGGAACGGTCGTAGGCGATCCCGGCCAGGCGGCGGATGCGCTCCCGGTCCAGGGGGTAGCCGGGAGAGCCGATCACGCTCCACACCTCAAGGGCGCGCGCCACGGCGTCGTCCCGGTCGGTCGCGGGCGGGGCCAGCAGGGCGCTGATGGCGGCGTCCGTGGGCGGGCCGACACCGGCCGCGGGGGTGGACATGATCGAGGTGAGGCTGCGCACCCGGGAGGGATACCCGATGGCCAGCGCCTGGGCGATCATGCCGCCCATCGACGCGCCGACCACATGACAGCTCCGCCGGCCCAGCGCGTCCATCAGCCCGGCGGCGTCGGCGGCCATGTCCTCGATCAGGTACGGCGCGGCGGCCCTGCCCGCCAGCACGTCGCCGAGTTCGGGGGCCCCGGCTCCGGTCAGATGTGTGGAAAGTCCTACATCGCGGTTGTCGAACCGCACGACGTGGTGGCCGCGTGCGGCGAGCATCGCGCAGAAGTCGTCGTCCCAGAAGATCATCTGGGTGGCCAGCCCCATGATAAGCAGCACCGGACGGCCGCGCGGAGACCCGAAGCTCTCGTAGGCGATCTCGATGCCGTTGGCTGAGGCGCGCTGGCTCATGCGGAGCAGAATCGCATTCGGTTCGCGAGCATGGCAAGGGCGGGCGTCCTCAGAGGGGGTACGAGGACGCCCGCCTTTACCCGGTCACGCTGTCGCAAGGGAGAGGCGACGTGACCGCACGGTCACCGCGGGTGAATTCGGCGACCACCGCAGCGGCCGCACGGGGGCAGCGGCCACCAGGGGGACCTTTGGCTCCACCAAGGGATCAGGCGGAGTCGTCGGAGAGCAGCCGGCGGACGCGGTTGCGACCGACGAGGAGACCGGCACCGGCGGCGCCGAGACCGGCCAGGAGGGCGAGGTTGGCCGGGGCCGGGGCGACGGTGTCCGCGGCGGCCACGGTCTGGCCGGACTTGGCCGCCGCCTGCCGGACGGCCGCGTCCCGGTTCGCCTGGGCGGCGTCCGCGGCCGGGAGCCGGTGGTACGGCGCGGTGCCGGCCACCGAGAGGGGCGAGCCGGTGACGGCCGGGCCCTCGGGCTTGCGGGCGGGCTTGGGCGGGACCACCTTCAGCTCGCGGGTCTCCTCCTGCTCCGGCGGATCGGCCGGGTTGCGGTCGTGCTTGCTCCACGCGCCCGTGGAGAAGGCGACCGGGTAGTTCTTCTTTCCAGGGCCCTTGCCCCACTTGGTGATCGTGTACTCGACGTTGATGTGCCCGCGCCCGCCGTTGCCGACGACCATCAGCGTGTTCGGGTTGAACGTGCCGCCGGTGAGGTCGGCGAAGGTCTTGGCGTCGATGTCGAGCATGATCCCGTTGTTGGACGGAACGCCGGGCCCGCGGTCGCCAATGAAGAACTCGGCCTTCTTACCGCCGAAGGTGACGTACCCCTCGGTGCCGAGCGGCCAGCTCGGGCTGGCGAACATGCCCTTCGTCATGGGCTTGCCGATGGCGGGCAGCCCGGTGTCCCCGGCGCGGCCGGAGGCGTCGTCCCAGAAGTAGGACGCTTTGGTGGAGCCCTGCAGCAGGACCTTTTCGGGGGAGTCCTCCGCGTGGGCGGCGGGGGCGCCCGCGCCGATGGCGGCGCCGGCGGTGAGTACGAATCCTAGGAGAGTGGAGGCCAGAAGGCGGTTCGGGCGCAGGCCAAAGGAAACGTTCATCAAGAAATGGGGCTCTTTCGTGAGACGACAAGGGGGAGGCCGCGTGCCTCACTCGGCAACGTCGCGGCCACGCACGTCCAGGAAGAGGTAAGGGGAAAGGGTCGCGCGGGCAGATCGCCACGCGGGGACGCGCGTTCGGCAAAGTCCGCCACGGCATAGGTGGCGTCGATCGTCAGCGAACTCTTGCCGGCCGGGTCATCAATGCGAGACGCCAGGTCATCGATGCGATGCTCGGCCTGGTCCGGCTCAGGCGGTGGCCCCCAGTGGGGGAACACCCGTGCGTACGGGCGTCTGAACCGAAAGCGGTCTCGTGGACCTCGGGAAAGCCAACCTCATAGAAGGCGTGTCGGGGTGGGGGTGACCCACGTCTTCTCCTCTCCATCTCGCCTACCGGGTTAGCTGTCGGGTTCGGACGTGGAGATGCCCTACCGCCGCGCGGGCGGATTCACCCCAAGGGCCGCGTGGCGGCCCCGCTGATGGGTCCCCGGCTCCCGGAGGGCCTGTCGGCCGCTGCGGGACTCGGCGTCTGTTCGTGCTCCTCAACTCTGAAGAGCACCACTAGGTTGATAACAAAACTGGACTCTAGTATCCATCCTGGGGCAAAGCAAACAAATCACCATGATTCAGTCAGAAGATCTACCTTCACCACTGAACAGGTGGTTCTGTCCCCAGATCTGATCATTTAGGGATTTAGCACCAGGTTTCCCAGCGCTTTGACCACTCCTCACCCGCGTCCGCTAATGCTCGAACAGTGAGCCAGAAGACATCCCAGCCGCGCATCGTCGTGGGCTTCAGCCGTTCGTCGGCCTCGGTCGCGGCCCTGCTCTGGGCGCTAGGCGAGGCGGCGCTGCGCGAGGCCGTGGTCTCCCCCGTACACGCATGGCAGTGGTCCGGGGAGTCCCGGGCGTCTTACGCGCCGATGGGCACCTGGCGATGTCGCGACGACGAACTCGCCGCCGTGCGGCGGGAGGTCGTCCGGGCGGTCGCCGAACTGACCCCCAGGCCGCTGACGCCACCGGCCCCGGTCATCGACCAGGGGCCCGCCGTACAGGTGCTGCTGCGGCACGCCGAGGCGGCCGACCTGCTCGTCCTCGGCAGCCGGCCCTACGACCCGGACTCCCCCGCCCCGATGGGGGCGGTGCTGGCCGCCTGCCTGCCGCGGGCGGCGTGCCCGGTCGTGGTGGTGACGCCCGGCAGGGCGGCGCCGGCCCGGCGGGCACGGCAGGCGGCGCTGGCACTGTCCGGCAGGCCACCAGGCGTCGCATGAACACCGGGGCCACCGTGGGCCCCGGCCGAATCATGTGATCTTGTGCAGCTCCCTGGCAGCCGTCCGGGCCAGGGTCTCCACCTGCTCGTCGGACAGCGCGCCGGTCGCCCGCGAACGGATGAACCGCGGGATGCGCCGGGGCCGCAGCAGCGTCAGCCGCTCGGCCGACACGATGCCGCCGCGCGGCATGCCGCCGCCGTAGACGGCCAGCAGCGCCTCGATGGTGACCGGGATGCCGGACTTCTCGGTGAGCACGGTGGCCAGCCGCTCGGCCGCCTGGTTCAGCCCGTCGGCCATCTTGGTGCCGTACTTCTCGCCGAAGAACAGCCGCCCGCCGTACTGGGCAAGCTCGGTCTCGGGGCCGAAGGCCTCGTTGTCCACGATCCACACGCCGCCGGGCCCGATCAGCAGGTGGTCGATGGACGCCTCGCCGCGCACGGCGCGGCCGTTCAGCACCTTGTAGCCCTCCTTGGTGAGGCGGCGGCGCAGGATGCGCCCGGTGAGCACCTCGCCCCTGCGCTTGCCGCGCCACACGGCGGTGCGCTCGTGCGCGTACCACGCCACCACCGCGTCGGCCACCGCGACGATCGCCGCTACCGCGATGCCGAACAGGACGGGCTGGGGGATCGAGAAGCGGGCGGCGAGCGCCATCCCGGCGGCCAGGCCGATCGCGGCCTTGACCCCGCGCATCTTCCTGCGCTCGCCGATCCCCTCGACCCAGAACTTCTCGTACATCTGCTGCGGTGACGCGCCGGTGAACTTGTCGTCCTGTGGCACGTAGATCGATCCGCCTGGCATGTCCCTCGCCGCTTCCCGACTCAGTGAATCGTTGAAACCACCTGCATTTGGGCATGGACGAGTGATCTGCCACATTGAAGACCCTCGCCAAAAGGTTGGATTCCCCTGTGGAAGTCCCGGAATCCTAGGGGTGATGGTAATCGACCGGCCGCGCCAGGGTCAGGGCCCCCTCCGGCCACCCGCGGCCTGCCCAGGCCGGCGCGCGCCGGCCTCGTCCTCGGCCAAGTGCCCGCCGAGCATCCCTGACAGCAGTTCGTACAGCGCCGCGCGCAGGTCCTCCACCGTGTACTTCCCGCCGGCCCCGGCCACGGCGTCGAAGAGCAGGCCGTCCGTGAACGCCACGAGCCGGGCGCCCTGGCGTACCGGATCGGCCGCGCCGACGGCGGCGAGCAGACCGGCCGCGGTCTCCCGCAGCCGCCCGCCGATCCGGTCGTAGATGACCCGTAGCTCCGGCCTGCGGGTGGCCTCCAGGGCGAGTTCGTAGCGGGCCAGGGTGCGCTCGTGGCCGTCGCTGAGCTGCGCGTACACGATGCGCGCCACCATGTCGGCGAGCCCGCGCGGGTCGGTGGGCGGCTCGCTCAGCCGCCTAGCGTAGACGGCGGCCTCGAGCTCGGTGAGGCGTGCCAGGGTCAGCTCCAGCAGGGCGGCGCGGGTGCGGGCCAGGTTGGAGGTCGATCCGGGCGGGAGGCCCGCGGCCTCGTCCACCGCCCGGTGGGTGAGGCCGCGCATGCCGCGCTCGACCAAGAGCGCGATGGCCGTGTCGGCGACGCGCGTGGCGCGCGGGCTGCTGAGGCCGATCGCGTTCCTGGAGTCGGTCACGACCCCATACTACAGGTGTAGTAGCCTGCACTACAGGTGTAGTTGAGGAGGCGTCATGCGTGCGATAGTGATCGGCGGCGGGATCGGCGGGCTGACCGCGGCGGTCGCACTGACCCGGCGGGGCTGGTCGGTGACGGTGCTGGAACAGGCCCCCGTGCTGGAGCCGGTGGGCGCGGGGATCGCGGTCTCGGCCAACGCGCTCTACGCGCTCGACTCCATCGAGGCGGGCGCGGCCGTACGGCGGCCGGCGTCCATCCAGGGCGACGCGGGCATCCGCCGGCGCGACGGCAGATGGCTGACCCGCACGAGCGAGGCCATGGCCAGGGAGCGCTACGGCGCCTCGATCGTGGTCCTGCTGCGCGCCACGCTGGTCGGCATCCTGGTCGACCTGCTGCCCGAGGGCGCGCTCCGGCTGGGTACGGCCGTCACCGCCGTCGACGCCGGCACCGGCACGGTCACCACCGACGCGGGCGAGCTGTCCGCCGACCTGGTCGTCGCCGCCGACGGCATCCACTCCCTCACCAGGCGGACGCTCTTCCCCGCCCACCCCGGCCCGGCCTACGCGGGCGTGACGGCCTGGCGGCTGGTCGCCCGGCGTCCCGAGATCGAGTTCGGGGCCACCGAGTCATGGGGGGCGGGGCTCGCGTTCGGCGTGACGCCGCTGGCCGGCGACCTGGTGTACTGCTACGCCAGCGACACCGTGCCCGCGGGCGGCGCCTCGGCCGACGGCGAGAAGGCCGAGCTGAAGCGGTTGTTCGGCGACTGGCACGACCCGATCCCGCAGATCCTGCGCAACGTCGAGCCCGCCGCGATCCTGCGGCACGACCTCTACTCGCTGGACGAGCCGCTGCCCGCCTTCCATCACGGCAAGGTGGCGCTGCTCGGCGACGCGGCGCACGCCATGACGCCCAACCTCGGCCAGGGCGGCTGCCAGGCCATGGAGGACGCGATCGTGCTCGCCGGGCTGGCCGACCGGCCCGGCGGCCTCGCCGCCTACACCGCCGCCCGGCGGCCCAGGACCACCAAGATCGTGGCCCGCTCCCGGGCGATCGGGCGGCTGACCCGGCTGCGCAACCCGCTCGCCGTGGCGCTGCGCGACACCGCGATGCTCTTGGGCGACCGGTTCACCCGGTCGTTCATGCTCCGGCAGCTCGACGACGTGCTGGGCTGGCGCCCGCCTACCCCACCGGAGCCGGAGCGCGCGCCGCAGGCGCATGATGGTGGTCCGGGGACAACCGGCTGAGCGTGACCGTGCCCGCCACCAGCACGGCGGCGGCGATCAGGGCGGGTACGGCGGTGCCCGCCTCGGTCGGCAGCGGCTCACCGAGCAGCACCGCCCCCGCCAGCACCGACGTGATCGGGTCCACCACCTGGACCCCGGCGTAGGCGACCCCGAAATAGCCCACCGCGTAGGACTTCTGCAACAGCACCACGGCGCAGCAGAGCAGCACCGGGATGGCGATCGAGTACCACGTCAGCAGGTTGGCGAGGTCGCCTTCCAGGCCCCCGCCCACGACCCGCACGAACGTGGACACGCTCGCCGTCACCGCGCCCGCCCCGACCGCGTGCAGCAGCGCCTTCGCCGGTCCGGCGGCCCGGCGCGCCGCCACCAGGCAGACCAGCACGATCACGCCCACGCAGGCCAGGAACCCGAACGCGCCCCGGTCGCTCAGCACCGGCCTGGACGCCTCGTGCGGGACCAGCAGCATCAGGCCGAGCAGCCCGCCCGCGACCGCGATGGAACCGAGGATCTCGGCCCGGTGCGGCCGCCTGCCGTACATCATGGCGGCCAGCGGGACCGCGAAGACCAGCGTCGCCACACTGACCGGCTGCACCGCGACCAGCGGCGCCAGCGAAAGGGCCACCGCGTGCAGGCAGGCCCCGGTGAAGCCGATCACTCCGCCGACCCACCAGCGGACGCTCTTGACCAGCTTCAGCGTCGCGCCGTCACGTACCGCCTCGAACTGCTGAATCGCCGCGCCCAGCGCGTATCCGAGCGCCCCGACCAGTGCGATCGACACGCCTGCCCACGTCATCGGCTCCCGCCCGCGGGGGCGGCGGGCGCGGGCATGGGAAAGGCATGGCGTCGCAAGAGCATTCCCCAAGCTTAGGGACTCTTGAACGCGCTCATTCCCACATCCGTCTTACGTGCGCCCCAACAGCACCGAAAATCAGGCGTTTCGCTCGGGACAGACATCGAAGAGATGCCCTTCGTGGTCGGCCAGTACGACCCAGTCCGTACTGGGTCGGCGACAACTCGGGCGGCTGCGACATCACGACCCGAGTAGAGGACGACCAGGGCCGGCTGGTGTTCATGGCCGTGCGCTGCCACGCGGGCGCGTCAACGGCTGCGCGGACGGCTTCCTGATAAAGGCGCAGCGAGGTGTCATCGTCATGTGCCTCGAAAGCGATACGCGCGGCGACCATGAAGGCGCCCGCCGCCGCCTGCGCGAGCGGCTGCCGTAAATGCTCGGATCTCGGTGCGGCCATGAGGCGGCGAGAGATCTCCACGGCAGGAGCCATGGCGAGATGCAGGCGAGCGAACGGAGCACCGCCGACCCGGCCGTTGACATGCGCCACGAGCGCCTCCAGAGCGTCGATGCCTTCTGCGGTCAAGTGGCCTTTCCCGTTGACCGCCGAGACGAGCGGCTCCAGGCCAGGTGGGACGAATGCCAGCAAGCCGCGACCAGATGTCGCCGCACGCGTGGCCAGGTCGCGAATCTCGGCCACACGCTCCACCGAGGGCGCCCCATGTCGCGATCAGGGCCATGAACTGATCAAGGTCGGACCCCTGACCGACGCGTACTTCTTCGCCACGGCGGGCGAAGACGTATGCCAGCAGCAGTTGGTAGCGCTCGCCGGGGGATGTCGGCTGTTCTTCGCGTTCCCATCGAGCGATCGTCCGTATGAGGCTGGGGACGGTGAGGCGATCGACCGGTGTGGTGGCGAGTTAGCCGGCGGCGGACTTGATCGCGCGCGCCAGATCGGACCATGACCAGCCGCGGCCTTCACGAAGGAGTCGCAGGGTACGCGCCGCCGTACGCCGCTCACTCGGTGTCATGGGCGAACTACAGCACGCCGCCCGGAGCTAGATGGGATGAATCAGCCGAGGCTTGCCCTGCTCCGCCGCGTAGTTGAGCGTGTACCAGGTCCCACTCGATGCGCCTTTCGGGAAACCGATGACAAGGTCGCTTCGATCGACCATCCACCGATTCCGGGCGTGGTAGCTCTTGGTGGACGGATGCCGCGGGTGCCGCAACTCGACCAGTTCGGACAAACGATCATGCTTCCGCGCCGAGGCCACGGCACGGCGAGCGTCGGAGGGTTGGTCGGCGAGGGTACCCGAGGTCGCCACGATCAGCGACGCCTGTGCCTCGGATGACAGCCACAGCAGGGCGAGGGCGTCGATTGCGGAGGCTCCGCCGAGGTAGATCGCCACATCGGCGCGTGCGAAGGGGGCGGGGTAGGCGTTGAAGATCGCCCAATACTCGTCCGACCTCCGATGATCGGTCGCCCTTGCCCCCGTGATCGTTATCGCGCCCGGCATGCCGTCCCGCCCTGTCATCGGATGTCATCTTCCTGGAACCAGCCTCCCGCGGGTCTACTCGTCATCATGACCCAGCTCGGCGACCTCCTCAGGTCGCCCTTGAATCCACTGCTCGTCTGGGATGTCGTGGCACGCGGGTGCGGCGCCTGCGGCGTCACCGACGATGCGGACGCCGCCGAGAAGGCCATCCTCGACGCCTTGGAGGGCTTCCCCGCCGGCCGGGGGCGTTCGGTACGCCTGGCCGTCGTTCGTCAGGATCGGCTACGAGTGGGCGGGGCGCTCGGTCCGGGGCGATAGGC
>NZ_POUA01000018.1 GCF_003236385.1 Spongiactinospora gelatinilytica | reverse complement strand
CTTCGTGCTTGCGAATGAGAACTCTCATCACGATCTCGTCGATCAGGTTGTCCGCACCGAGAATGGTCACCGCGCGGACCTTGTCGGCGGGCTGCCCGAACCGGTCGACCCGGCCTTCGCGCTGCTCGTGACGGGTCGGGTTCCAGGCCAGGTCGTAGTGGACCACCGCTTGGAAGGCGTCCTGCAGATTGACGCCTTCGGACAGGCAGTCGGTGGCCACGAGAACGTGCCGGCCCTCGACGCCGCGCAGTTCGTCGATCCGGTCTTCACGCTCGCTCGGCGGAAGAGTACCGGTGACGCAGCCGACCGTCGCTGTCGCCCCGAGCCGCTCGCGCAGGTGAGCGGCGACGTATTCGGCGGTGTCGATGAACCGGCAGAAGACGATCGGGTCGAAGCCGTCGGCGAGCAGACTTTCCACGACGTCACCGATCTTGGCGAGTTTGGCGTCTCGCATGCCCGCGAGGGCGTCGGCGGCCTTGGCGAAGCGGAGCAGCCGGGCCCGCTCGCTCTGGTCGGATTTGTCAAGGTCATCGGCACCGGGGACCACGTCGATCGACTCGGCCGCCTCGTCATCGTCGGTATCGAGCACGGTGGATCGGCCGATCCGGTCTGCTTCCTCCGGGGTTTCGCTCTCCATGCCCTTGGCCCGGGTCCGCAGCGTCGCGGAGGCCGCCTTGGGTGAGGAGGCGAGGGCCCGCATCAGCGCCAGTATCGACCAGTACCGGACACGCTGCCGCAGTTGGCCATCCGAGGCATCCCGGACGGTCTCCCGCGCATAGGCCAGGACCTGGCGGAGAAGCATGCGGTAATCGTCGCTCAGGTAGTAGCGCTCCTCGCGCGTCTCCCGGGCGGAGGGGAATCTGGTGTCCTCGTTCAGGTAGCCCTTGATGTCACCGCGGCGGCGCTGAACCATGTGCCGGGCGAGGCGTTCCCGGTCCTTGACGTCGTCGAAATCAAGCCCGGCCAGGTCGGGATCGAGCAGCCCGATGAGGTTGCGGAACCCTTCCTCCTTGCCGCTGTGCGGGGTCGCGGTGACCAGCAGCAGATGCTGTTCCCGCTTCTTCGCGAGCTCACGGATCAGGTTGTAGCGCTGGGTCCGCCCGCCCGTGGACGTGCCGTCCGCGACGCAGGTGTGCGCCTCGTCCACGATCACCAGGTCGCGGCAGGAGGTGATGAACTCCTTCATCCGGTGGGGAGCCTTGATGAAGTCGGTGGAGACCACGGTGTGCTTGTAGTAGTGGAAGATGGACTGGTCGTCGCCGATCAGGTTCTTCTGGAGCCGCTTGACCGTGCTCGGAAGCACCAGCTCGGCGTCGATCCGGAACTTGTTACGCAACTCGTCTTGCCATTGTTCGGCCAGTGCCGGGCTGCACAGCACGGTCAGGCCCGTCGCGCTGCCCTGAGCGAGCAGTTCGGCGGCGATCAGGGACGCCTCGATGGTCTTGCCGATGCCGACGTCGTCGGCGATCAGAAGCCGTACGGTCTCTTGGCGCAGTGCCATCAGCAACGGCACAAGCTGGTAGGGCCGAGGTTCGACGGCGAGCCCCGCCATGGACCGGAACGGCCCGGCCGTTGCCCGGAAGCCGATGCGCAGAGCGGTGCGCAGCAGCCCCGCCCTGGCGGAGTTACCCGCATCATCCGGCCGCGGCGAGGCAAAGGCCGCCTGTTCGACGGGTTCGATCCCGGTCAGGATCGCCGCTATCTCGTCATCCCCGCCACCGAGCGGCCGGACGATGAGAAAGTCGTCAGTGGAGCCGGAAAGGACCACCCAGTCACGATTGCGAGCGCTGACTAGCGAACCGGGGGTGAAGACAGCGGTCAATGCGGCTCCCTACGGCTGTTCCCGAACACGCTCGGATACTTTTTGACGATCTGCGAGTAGTCCCCACGGTACGGAACACGTACGACGCTCCAGCCACGATCCCGGAGTTCCTCTTCAGCGTCCTCATCTCGGCCGGGGACGCTGCCGTTGTCCGGTCCGTCAATGAAGACGGCGACCTGTCCCGGGTAGACCATGTCCGGGGTGGCCACACCGAGGTCGGCTGACAGTTGCTCAGGTGCGCGATATTCCCACTCCTCCAGCCAGCACACGAAGGCGTGAACCGGGTCGTTGGGCTCCGCGTCAAAGCGCACCGGCTCCCAGATGTCCTGCGGCGAGGAAGCGGGCGGCTCCGGCACGTCGGCCATGGACAGTTTTAGAAGCAGGTCTCGGGCGAGATGCCGATCGATCATCTCATGGTAGGGCTGATTACTGAACGAAAGCAGGCAGTCGTAGCATGCCTTAGCACACCGCTCGCCGTTAACGGTGCCCCCGGTGTCCTCCCCGGTGACGACATCGAAGTGAGCGATCTCCAAGGCTTTCCGTGCCGCCCGGGCGAGAGCATCGGTCTCCATGACCAGGCGGCGCAGCACACCCGCGCCGCCCTCGGAACTCTCAATGAACAAGGCCCGGCCGTGATCCGCCTCATCGGGAAGGAGTTCACTGGCGAGCTCGCTGTCCTCCAGTTGGAACTCGGCCTCAATACCACGCTCCAGGGCGTACATGAAGCTGATCGCGGCCTCGTCGCTCGCCGCCCTGGTCATCCTGGAGACAAGGATGTTTCTGCGGTCCTCGACGTATGGGATGACCTGTTGCTTGGTCTGCACCAGCGACGCGTCGTCACGATGGTTGAGTTCCGGTGTGAGGGCGTCCTTCTCCGACAGCCAGCGACCCGTCTGTGTATTGATCCAGAAACCGGCACTGGTGTGGCGCCTGCGGCCCATATTGGTGACTCGCACCGTTGCCGAGTCTCCGTAGGAGAGCACCAAGACCGCTGTGCCGTTTCGCGCCGCTTCCGCATCTAGGCGACCAGGTCGCACTCCGTGGTCGTTGAAGCGGTAGGAGGTCACCAGATCGTAGCCGGCCCGGCGGCGCTCCTCCTCGTCGGAGGAGATCCGGTCTCGGCGGACCGTTTTGACCGTCTGCAGTCGCAGCAGGCGGTTCATCGTCTTGCCGAGCCGTCCCCCGCACGACTCGCACATGTCAATGCCGACCACTGCGTCGTGCAGATAGCCGCAGTACTCACAGCGGCGGGCCGACCGGGTGTCCAGGCCGCCGCCGCCCTGCTCGGTGGGCGCGAGTTGGACCTCCTTGACCTGGTACCGGGCCCCTTCGTGGTAGATGAGGGCGTCGGGGCCGAACTCGCGTATGGCGATGAACCGAGGCCGGTGAATGAACTCCACCTCGGTGCTCTTGCCATTGCGTGCCGCGATGTAGGCCCGCAGCGGCAGCCTCGGGAAGGAGTAGCCGGGCAGAAACCCTTCAGACGCCAGATAGCGGTAGGAGTAGAAGTCGGTCTGGAAGTCTTCGGAGTCCTCACTGCGGAGCAGCTTCAGTTGATTCTCCGCCTCGCGGCGCCGGCTGATCGCCGCTTCGCGGACGCTCTTCTTCGTTGAGAGGTCGCCGATGATTCGGTGCTGCTCTTCCCGTTCGGCCTGGGCCGTTCGATAAAGCTCGCGCCAACGCTCAAAGGCGTTGTCGAACTCTTTGGGAGCATCCTGAGCCGCGCGGTCGATCCAATCGTCATGCCACCATGATGTGATCTTCAGCTCGTTGTTGAGCTCGGACAACACCATGCGCGCCCGCTCGGCCGCGCGCAACTGCGCTTGCCGAGCGGCAGCGGCTGTGGCGACCGTGGCCCGCAGTGGGAAGCCGGGCCGGTCCATGTCCAGGATCCCGGCGATCGAGCTGTCGAGCGGCAGACCAATCTCCGCGAGCCAGATCGCATTGACGTGGGAACTGATCAGGTCTTCATTGGTGAGGTCCAGCCGCGGGGCAGCTACTGAACCGGCCACCATCTGATCCCTGTTCCGGAAGTAGTACTGGTCGTGCGCATAGCCGGACGAGCAATAGGTGACTACCAGGGCGGGCTGTCCCGATCGGCCGGCGCGCCCGGCCCGCTGTGCGTAGTTGGCTGGGGTCGGCGGCACGTTGCGCATCGCCACGGCGTTGAGGCTGACGATGTCGATCCCCAGTTCCATGGTCGGAGAGCAGTACAACACCTGTAGGTCCCCGCTCCGGAACTGCTCTTCGCGCTGTGCACGGACCTCGTTATGGACTTGAGCCGTGTGTTCACGTCCCTGGAGTCCTGCCAGATTCGCGGCCTTCTCCCGGTACAAACGCTGGAAGAACGGATTGATCCGCGGCTTTCTCTCCACAGCGACCTGTTTTCTGATCCGGTCTTCAGCGCCGGACTCGCCGTCGCCCAGACGCCAAAGGATCGCGGATGCCTTGAGCCGGTACCCGCCCCGCTCGTCGGCGAGCAGGCCGCACCGTTCAGAGACGGCCAGCATGTCACGGATCATGGCGTGGGCATCGTCCCTGGTGAGCCCATGGTGCTCCCGGTGCAGGTACTTGCCGTAGGCGCCGAAGCCGGTCAGGTGCAGGTCTTTGGTGGAGCGCAGCCCGCCATGACCTCCGGCGCGCGGGTAAGCGACCGCTGCATAAACGACGTTCTCCGTTTGTTCCATGGCCCATGGATGATTGAGGTAGTGTCGACTTTCCTCCTTGAGCTGGGCGAAGCCTGGCTCGGTCAAGCAGTCGGCGTCGATCGCCAGTACCCTGCGCAACTCGTCCAGCAGGGTCCGCAACAGGTCCTCGCGGGCCTTTGCCGGATCGTCGCGGAGCGCGTAGTGTGTTCCGTCCCAAAGATCCTGGGCAGCTGCTATCTCTGGTAGGTCCAGGTAGTCCACTTTGAGCAGACCGGTCTGCTCCAGGTTCGGCATGGTGATGCGCCAGCCACGCTCAAGGTCGAGATAGAGCCGGTAGTTGATCAGATTCCGGAGCGCCTTCCACGTATTGCGCTCCGCGGTGAATCTGGCCTCGGGCTTCTGCGCAAAGTCGGTCAGTTGGAGGTTGAGCGCGTCCGTTACCTTCTGGGCGATGACTTCATGGGTCAGGCCGTCCGGGGCAGCGCTGAGCGCTCGGTAGAGTGCGCCGCGGAGCTGAACGACCTGGACGAAATCATTGAAATGCCCGGCTTGCAGGCTTGCGTCTTGACGATTGTCAGTGAAGGCCAGCAACTTGGTTTCGGGCTTGCTCACCGCCGTGTCCTCGCGGAGGCTACGGACCACCGTGGAACTGATCACGCTGGTTGCTGAGCTCCGGCCCTCGACTGATAGTGACCCCAGCTTGGCGAAGTCGCTGCCGCGAACCTGCTCATAGGACGTACGGCAGGCCAGGCAAAAGGTGAACGGGGCAGGGATGTAGGCCGCCTGTGTGCCTTCCTCGGCGATGTGACCGTTTGCCGCGACGGTCACGACACTGGGAAGGTACTTCCGCTTGTTCGCGGTCACGCCCGGAGAACCGTCGCTCCGCGTCTCCAACCACGACTCGGGAACCCGCTGATCTTCGATCGCCGTCTCGACACCGTCCGGCCAGGGCAAGTCCGTCGAAATATAGAGGTAACCGTCGCTCTCCTTGCCACTCGCGTCGCTGTCCCGGCGCGAGGCGAAACGCTCGTCCACTTTCCGGACGGTCAAATACTCCTGACCGCACTCACGACAGAACGAGGCCGGGATCAGGATGTGATCCTCTCTTCCGGTTTCGGGGACGACCGTCTGGTAGCGACTGGTGATGTATCGATCTTCTTCAGATTCGATGCTGAGGTAGAGGTCGTCTCCCTTGGAAAGGAACTGGTGCAGCCGGAAGGCGAAGACCGGCCGCTGCGTCCGGGGATGGGCGATCGATGCGCCCAGCTTGAGCATGTCCTGGATCGCTGTCGTGCAATCGTCTGAGTTGCGGCCGACGAGCTTGGAAAGCTCATTGGCGGCTTCCGGCACCGTGCGTGGCCGCGGTGGGCGGATCAGCTTCCCGGTTTCCGGGTCGGCCACGATTCCGAACTGGGACTCTACCCAGGCGGCGAGAGGGCTCGCGATGAAGGCTTCATATGAGCGTGCGGGAAGGTTGAGGTCGGCCACCGCCGCAGGGTCGGCGGCCGTGGCACGCTCCAGCGTTTCTCCAATGACGTGTGCGCGAGAGACCGGGACCCCGAAGAGACGGCTGGCGGTTTCTGCGACCTTCGCTTTCCGCGATCGTTCGCTGCCCTCCGTGGTCATCGTCGCGGAGGTGCCGACGCACTGGATCTGATCTGCCTCACACGCGTCACGGACCCGCCGGACGAGCATCGCGACGTCCGCCCCCTGGCGTCCGCGGTAGGTATGAAGTTCGTCGAGGACGAGCCAGTGTAGTCCGCGCGCAGCGGTGATGAGGCTGTCCCGCTCGTCAGGGCGGGTGAGGACCAGGTCGAGCATCACGTAGTTGGTGAGCAGAATGTCCGGTGGATCCGCCAAGATCGACCGGCGATCCTGCCCTCTGTCCTGACCGGTGTACCTGTTGAAGGTCACCGGCTCATGCCCCGGCGGGTATCCCTCCTGGAGAAATTTACCGAGCTCATGCACCTGACTGTTGGCCAGGGCGTTCATCGGGTAGACGATGATGGCCTTCACGCCGGGCTGATAGGTCCCGCTCGCCTTCTGTCGGAGCACCCAGTCCACGATCGGGACGATGTAGCTCAGACTCTTCCCCGAGCCTGTGCCGGTCGTCAGCACATAACTTGCACCGCTCTGGGCGATCTCAACGGCCTCTCGCTGGTGCCGGTGAAGATTGAGCACCTGTCCATCGGACTCAGCCGTCTTGCCCACGCAGAAGATCTGCTCACACTCGGGTAGCAGACGGCGCTGTCGAACCAGCTCGCTGATCGAACCGCCTGACTCGAAGTTCGGGTTCAGGGAGAGGTAGGGGTCGGGCCACTGATCTCCGGCGGCGAGACGATCTCGAACATGCTCCCTGATTCGCTCATCCGCGATCTCGGTGAACCCAGATGTGAACGCAGCATAGTCGGCGATCAACTGCTCGTGAACCTTGAAGACGTCCATCCCGCCCGTATTCTTCGATCTTCGAAGCTCGTGGAAGGAGCAGCCTATCGGCCGATCGGGCCGTAAAGTAACGGCTCCTGGCCCTCGGCCTTCCCTATTATCACGATCCGTCGCGGAAAGTTACAGGCACACGAGCGAGCGGTCTCCCCGACGATCGGGCCCGGGCTCGACGTTGCCCCGCTGCGCCCCCAGCGCGAGCGTGGAGACGGCCGACGAGCACCATGCGGCTTGATCATCCGGCTGGCAATGAGATGCCAGTGCCGGTCGTTCGTAGCGAAACCTGTCACGCGACTCACCCACCTGTGCGATTTGCGGCCGCTGCTCCTGAAACGGGAATGAAGATTTGTCTATCGTGAAGGAACAGGGAGGGCAGGGTGGAACGTGGGCTGGCGTGAGGAAATAGCCACAGCGCTGGACGAATGGATCGCTGCTGAGGGAGGAACGGGCGGTAAGCCGCGCTGGCGGCGGCTCGGTCGCGCGATCCGCACCGGCGACGGGCTCTACATCGTGGATGTCCGGGGCACGGAACCGAACCCCGATCGGCTTGACGCTTTACGGCTGGCGGGCGCGGAGCAGGGGAGCATCAGCCAGGGCTTTCCGGTCATGGACGTCTCACAGAGCGAATCCACGCTCACCGTACGAGTGGCCGAGTTCGCCGACCCGGCCGACCCGCACCTGTGGTCGATGCAGCAGCCGCCCACGTTCCTGGTGGACGCGCTCAAGGAGGGCCTCGCCTCGCTCGGCAGCGCACCGCTCGGTGACATGCTGGCCCACCGGAAGCCCGGCGGCGAGCTCTCACGGACCCGGCCGCCGGCAGGGTTGTTCCCACCGCAGGAGACGGCCTACCAAGCGTGTCTCGGTACCGGAGTGTGGCTGGTCTGGGGCCCGCCGGGCACGGGCAAGACCATGGTGCTGAAGAAGGCGATCGGCGACCTGATCGCCGCGGGCAAGCGGGTCCTGCTCGTCTCGGCCACCAACATCGCAGTGGACAACGCTCTGCTGGGTGTGCTGGACGAGCGCCGCCACCCGCATGGGGCGATCGTACGAGTCGGCCCGCCGCAGTTGCGCAAGGTCGCCGAGAACGCGGACGTCTCTCTGCCCCTCCTGGTACGCGCTCGGCTCACGGCGACCGACGACAAGCGCCGCGATCTGTCGGCGCGGCTGGTGGTGATACGGAACCGGCTGCGCCGGCTTGGCGAGCTGGCCACGGCGCTGGCGGGATTCGACGCCGCTCGCTTCGCTCAGGACGAGATCTTCTTGGGAGCGCCCCAGCATCGACCGCAGCGCTGTGAAGCAGCCGTGGCCCTCCACCGGACGCGGCTCGACTCGCTCACCGATGCCCTCGCCGCGGCCAAGGGGAAACGGGACGAGGCGAGCGCCGCTCACGCCGCCATGGATCCCGACCGCCGCCTGTGGGCTCAGGTGGACGAACTGGGCGCGGAGGCCGCCCGCGTCGATCAGGCCGCGACCCAGGCCGAGGCGGCGGCCCTGGAGGCGGCGCTCGCGACCGCCGAGGCGCAACGCCTGATGAACGACCTGGAGGCGCGCAGCGGGTTGGCCCGGCTACGCGCCAAACGTCCTCTCGCCGCCGCGCGGCAGAGTCACGACGCCGCCATGGAACGGGAACTCCACCTTGCGGAACGCGCGGCATCCGCCCGAGATGTGGCCGACCGGCGCCGCGCCGATCTGGTCCGCCAGGCCGAAGTCCTCGCCGACAGCGCAACGCACAGCCGCGCCGAACTCCAAGAGGCGGAGCACCGTTTCACGACTGCTTCCGGTGAAGAGCGCCGCCTGACGGACATGCACCGAACCGAGACCGCGGCCCTGCGCCGCGCCGAAGAGCTGGCAGAACGCGTACGGCAGGCCCAGGCCAGGGTCGCGGAGGCGCAGCGCCACGGCTGGCCCGCGATGCACGCTGAAGCCGAGAAGCTGCGCCCGCACGCCGACCGGGACGCCGCCGAGGCCAAGACGCTGGAGAAGCGCTACCGGGAGGTTCAGGAGGAGTACGAACGGCTCGAGCGGGACGCGCAGGGCGAGATTATCGATAGCGCGCTGCTGGTCGCGACCACATTGGCGCGTTTCCGCAGCAACCGGCGGGTCTTCGCGGGTTCCTACGACGTGGTCCTGATCGACGAGGCCAGTGCCGCCACCCTGCCGGAGGTACTGCTCGCCGTCGCCCGCGCGCAGACGGCGGCCGTGCTGTTCGGCGACTTCATGCAATTGGGCGCGGTGATCCCGCCTAAGTGCGTGTTTGAGAAGATCGTTTAGAGCTCAAGGGCAGATGTAGCGGGGTTGGCGTCGTGCGGGTCCGCCCCGGGTGAGGCGGCGGGCCATCCCCGCGATGGCGGCCCAGCGGATCAGCGCCTCGG
>NZ_POUA01000189.1 GCF_003236385.1 Spongiactinospora gelatinilytica | reverse complement strand
ACACTGTTGGGTCCTGAGGAAACGGACCGTCCGGTATCTCGCCGCTTGTGGTGGCGGGTGCGACCCCCACCTGGCTGGTGGGGGTGTGGTGGTGGCGGGTTTCGTCTTCTGGTCTGGTGCCGGGATCGCGCACCTTTTGTTCAGGTCGCTCCTTCTGTGAAGGGACGGTCGGCGGGCAGGGGTGACGGGCTCGGAGTTCACCAGGTCACGGGATGGGGCCGGAGATCGTTCGGTGAGGTGATGCCCTTAGGCTTGCCTGAGCCGTAAGGATCTTCATCATCAGTCACAACGCGCCTGTTGTTGTTCATGAGGGTTGGGGTGTCGGGGCCGGAGAGTCAAGGAAGCAAGCTCTGGGGCGTGGCCTCTGGGTCTTCCTTGGTCCCTGGTCGGGGTTTTCGTCTTCCGGGGCTTGTCCTGCCGGTATACCGTGCCAGTTTGTGCTGGTGGTCTGGTGCTGGTCGGGGTGGGTTGTCTGGTTGTTGTTTGAGATTTGCATAGTGGACGCGAGCATCTTTTGTGGCCAAGTTGTTTAGGGCGCACGGTGGATGCCTTGGTACCAGGAGCCGATGAAGGACGTGGGAGGCTGCGTTAAGCCTCGGGGAGTCGCCAGCCAGACGTTGATCCGGGGATGTCCGAATGGGGAAACCTGACACCGGTCATGTGGTGTCGCCTCCGTCTGAATGTATAGGGCGGTTGGTGGTAACGCGGGGAAGTGAAACATCTCAGTACCCGTAGGAAGAGAAAACAATAGTGATTCCGTTAGTAGTGGTGAGCGAACGCGGATGAGGCTAAACCGTATGCGTGTGATAGCCGGCGGGTGTTGCGTGTGCGGGGTTGTGGGAGCTGCTGTGGGAGGACCGCCGTTCTTCCGGGGAGTGAGAAATTCATCTGGTAGTCGAAGCCTTTGGGATGGGGCGCCGTAGACCGTGAGAGTCGGGTAGGCGAAATCGGATGGACTCCTTATGTGGTTTCCCGAGTAGCACGGGGCTCGAGGAATCCTGTGTGAATCTGCCAGGACCACCTGGTAAGCCTGAATACTCCCTGGTGACCGATAGTGCACGAGTACCGTGAGGGAAAGGTGAAAAGTGCCCCGGTGAGGGGTCGTGAAAGAGTACCTGAAACCGTGTGCCTACAAGCCGTGGGGGCATCCTTTTTTTTGGGGGTGTGACTGCGTGCCTTTTGAAGAATGAGCCTGCGAGTCGTGGTGTGTGGCGAGGTTAACCCGGGTGGGGGAGCCGTAGCGAAAGCGAGTCTGAATAGGGCGTTTTAGTCGCATGCTGTGGACCCGAAGCGGGGTGATCTACGCATGGGCAGGGTGAAGCTCAGGTAAGACTGGGTGGAGGCCCGAACCCACCAGGGTTGAAAACCTGGGGGATGACCTGTGTGTAGGGGTGAAAGGCCAATCAAACTCCGTGATAGCTGGTTCTCCCCGAAATGCATTTAGGTGCAGCGTTGCGTGTTGCTTGCCGGAGGTAGAGCACTGGTTGGCTGATGGGCCCGACAAGGTTACTGACGTCAGTCAAACTCCGAATGCCGGTAATGTTAGCGTGGCAGTGAGACTGCGGGGGATAAGCTCCGTGGTCGAGAGGGAAACAGCCCAGATCATCGTCTAAGGCCCCTAAGCGTGTGCTAAGTGGGAAAGGATGTGGAGTCGCAGTGACAACCAGGAGGTTGGCTTAGAAGCAGCCATCCTTGAAAGAGTGCGTAATAGCTCACTGGTCAAGTGATTCTGCGCCGACAATGTAGCGGGGCTCAAGCATACCGCCGAAGACGTGGCACTTGTGCGCGAGAGCGTGTGGGTGGGTAGGGGAGCGTCGTGTCCTGGGTGAAGCGGTGGGGTGACCTGTCGTGGACGGGATGCGAGTGAGAATGCAGGCATGAGTAGCGAATCGGGGGTGGGAAACCCCCGCGCCGGATGACCAAGGGTTCCTGGGCTAGGTTAATCCGCCCAGGGTAAGTCGGGGCCTAAGGCGAGGCCGACAGGCGTAGTCGATGGATGACGGGTTGATATTCCCGTACCCGCTGTCATGCGCCCATACTGAACCTGGTGATACTAAGGGTCCTTAGCCCGGTCCGTCCTTCGGGATGGGCGGCAGGGTGAACGCCTGGCCTGAGCTGGTAGTAGGTAAGCGATGGGGTGACGCAGGAAGGTAGTCCATCCCAGGCGGTGGTCGTCCTGGGGTAAGCATGTAGGGGGAGAGGCAGGTAAATCCGTCTCTCGTTACAGCCCTGAGGTGTGATGCCGAGCCGATTGTGGCGAAGTGGATGATCCTATGCTGCCGAGAAAAGCCTCTAGTGAGTGTGGCGGCGGCCCGTACCCTAAACCGACTCAGGTGGTCAGGTAGAGAATACCGAGGCGATCGGGTGAACTGTGGTTAAGGAACTCGGCAAATTGCCCCCGTAACTTCGGGAGAAGGGGGGCCCTTGCTGGTGACCGGCCTGCGCGGCCGGGTGCTGGTGGGGGTCGCAGTGGCCAGGGGGAAGCGACTGTTTATTAAAAACACAGGTCTGTGCGAAGTCGTAAGACGATGTATACGGACTGACGCCTGCCCGGTGCCGGAACGTTAAGGGGACCGCTTAGCCGCTCTTCGGGTGGCGAAGGTGAGAACTTAAGCGCCGGTAAACGGCGGTGGTAACTATAACCATCCTAAGGTAGCGAAATTCCTTGTCGGGTAAGTTCCGACCTGCACGAATGGCGTAACGACTTCCCCGCTGTCTCAACCACAGGCCCGGCGAAATTGCATTACGAGTAAAGATGCTCGTTACGCGCAGCAGGACGGAAAGACCCCGGGACCTTCACTATAGCTTGACATTGGTGTTTGGGGCGGCTTGTGTAGGATAGGTGGGAGACTGTGAAGCGGTCACGCTAGTGGTCGTGGAGTCGTTGGTGAAATACCACTCTGGTCGTTTTGGATGTCTAACCCGCGCCCGTGGATCCGGGTGGGGGACAGTGTCTGGTGGGTAGTTTAACTGGGGCGGTTGCCTCCTAAAGGGTAACGGAGGCGCCCAAAGGTTCCCTCAGCCTGGTTGGTCATCAGGTGGTGAGTGTAAGTGCACAAGGGGGCTTGACTGTGAGACCGACGGGTCGAGCAGGAGCGAAAGCTGGGACTAGTGATCCGGCATCTCTGTGTGGTTGGGGTGTCGCTCAACGGCTAAAAGGTACCCCGGGGATAACAGGCTGATCTTCCCCAAGAGTCCATATCGACGGGATGGTTTGGCACCTCGATGTCGGCTCGTCGCATCCTGGGGCTGGAGTAGGTCCCAAGGGTTGGGCTGTTCGCCCATTAAAGCGGTACGCGAGCTGGGTTTAGAACGTCGCGAGACAGTTCGGTCCCTATCCGCTGCGCGCGTAGGAGACTTGAAGGGGGCTGTCCCTAGTACGAGAGGACCGGGACGGACGAACCTCTGGTGTGCCAGTTGTATCGCCAGGTGCATGGCTGGTTGGCTACGTTCGGGAAGGATAACCGCTGAAGGCATCTAAGCGGGAAGCCTGCCTTGAGATGAGGTCTCCCTCCCATGAAGGTGGGGTAAGGCTCCCGGTGGATGACCGGGTTGATAGGCTGGTGGTGGAAGCGTTGTGAGGCGTGGAGCTGACCGGTACTAATAGGCCGAGGACTTGACCACGATAAACATGCTTTGTTTTCTGTTGTGTGTGGTGCTCGCGTTCACTGTGTGATTCTGAGACTGCAACCGGGTTGATGCCCCTTTTTTTGGGGGTGTTGTCGGGTTGGTGGTTTCGTGGGGTTGCGGTGGTTATGGCGGTGGGGAGACACCCGGTTACATTCCGAACCCGGAAGTTAAGCCTGCCTGCGCTGATGGTACTGCACTGGGGACGGTGTGGGAGAGTAGGTCGCTGCCGCACAATCATTGAATAACGAGGAGGCCCTTGTCGCTGGGCACGGATTTTCGACTCCGTGCCGGGCGATAGGGGCCTCCTCTTTTGCGTGCCCGGACGCGGACTCGCCCCTACCACCCTCACGAGGCATCGCCTAAGGTTTGCAGCATTGTGGAGCTTTTCGAGACCCACCGCCGGCATCGGTGGGGCGTCGCGTACAGGATCCTCGGCACCGTGGCCGACGCCGATGACGCCATGCAGGAGACCTGGCCCAGCGCGCAGACCAGGACGCCGTCGAGGACGCGCGGGCCTGTCTGACGACGATGGTCAGCCGGGTCTGCTACGACCAGCTCACCTCCGCCCGTTCCCGGCGAGAGTCGTACATCGGACAGTGGTTGCCCGAGCCTGTGGTCGAGGAACTGGGCCCGGAAGACCGGGCCACGATGGACGATTCGATCAGCCTCGCGTTGCTGGCCGTACTGGAACGGCTCACGCCGGCCGAGCGCACGTCGTTCGTGCTGCACGATGTCTTCGATGTGCCGTTCGACGAGATCGCCGACATCGTCGGCCGCAGTACGGGGGCGGTCAGGCAGCTCGCGTCCAGGGCCCGGGTGCGGGTGCGGGTGCGGGAGTACGGGCTGCGGCGTACGCCGGAGCGGTCGGCGCACCTCAAGATGGTGGCCGCGTTCGCGGCGGCGGCCACCAGCGGAGACCTGCCCGGCCTGGTGGCCGCGCTGGACCCCGACGTCGTGTGGACGGCGGCGGCAGGGTCACCGCGGCGATCACCCCGATCGCCGGTGCGGAGAAGGTCGCCAGGCTGGTCCTGGGGATGGTGGAGCGCTGGTACACGGGCATGTCCGCAGAGTTCCGCGAGGTGGACGGCGCGCCGGGCGTGGTGGTGCTGGACGCGGCGGGGGCGGTGGACTCCGTGCTGGCGTTCACCGTGGCGGAGGGCGGCATCACCCGGGTGGACGTCGTGCGCAATCCGGAGAAGCTGCGGCACCTCAGTGTGTGACACAGCTCACTGAGACGTTTGCGGCCTGCCGCCGGTCTCCCCTGGTGAACAGCGACTCAGGAGGCTGGCATGAAGATCGTGGTGATCGGTGGCGGATATGCAGGCATGACGGCGGCGCTCCGGCTCGGCCGGCGGCATGACATCACCGTCATCAGTGAGAAGGACCGGTTCACCCAGCGGATCAGGCTGCACGAGTTCGTGGCGGGGCGGTCGAGTGTGACGATTCCGCTGGCGGAGCTGACCCAGGGCACCGGCATCGACGTCGTCGCCGCCCGGGTGGAGAGCATCGACCTGGCCGCCAAGCAGGTGCGTACGGCAGACGGCCGCGAGTTCGGCTATGACACGCTGGTCTACGCCCTGGGCAGTCACACGGACCTGAGCTTGCCTGGTACGGCCGAGCACACCTACGCCGTCGAGCGGGCCGCCGAGCTGCGGGAGCGGCTGGAGGGCGGTGCCGAGAAGGTCGTGGTGGTCGGTGGCGGGCTGACCGGCATCGAGCTGGCCGCCGAGCTCGCCGAGTCCTACCCGGGCCGCCGGATCGAGCTGGTCGCCCGCCTACCACTCGGTACTGTCGCCCCCGATCCGGCGGGCGGGCACCTAGCGGTGCCGAGCTGCTCGTGCTGGCCGGCTTCGCTGCCTGGGCCGGGCGCGGGATGCCGGGGGTTGGTACCGCTCCTGGCCGCCGTCGTGTTGTCGGTGGCGGTCGAGTGGGTGTGAAGCGTCTTCGCCGTGCCGGGTGACGAGTCGCGGTGCCAGCCCCCGGCACCACCTTGTTGACCAGGGCCGTCGTCTCGGGCTCGGGCGTGTCGTCCGTCGCCGGGTTCGGCGGGTCGGGTGAAACCGACTTCGACATCCCGGCCCGATCCGGCTGCTACTGGAACTCGCGGACTTCTTTGGTACGTATTCGCCTATTACCGGGCGGGTCTGCGGCGGATCGCGGTAAGATTCGCGGTCGTGCTGGCGGCATATCACATGGCGGCGTTCGGCCGGATCATCTGGCTGCTGCCGAATTAGGTCGATGTCGAATGCAGTTCGGCGGTCATGACCGTGACCGCATGGCCGCCGAGTATGACACGGTCGCCACGGAGGCTGGTATGCACCACACCACCCCGGGCGGAGAGCTGGCGGCCGATCAGGTCCTTCTCACCCAGTTTGGCGGACCAGTACGGTGCCAGCGCGCAATGCGCCGCCCCCGTCACCGGGTCCTCGTTCACACCGATGCTCGGAGCGAAGAACCGTGAGACGAAATGTGGCCCCTCCGACCCGCCCTGACCTGCGGCGGAACCGCTAAATCCAGCACGGCCGGCACCGTCATTCGCCGCGCGCGCGGTGACGATGACGCCTCTCGCGTCGATCTCGCGCAGCGCCGCGATATCAGGAGTGAGGGTCTGTACGGCATTTGCCGACTCCAACTCGACAAGTAGGTCGTCCCGGGTGCGCCCGGCCCACACGGGCGCCGCGCCCAGGGCCTCCGCGAGCCCCGCGGGCGGCGCGGTCGACACGGGCGGTGCGGCCGGGAAATCCATGGTGATCATATTGTCCGACCCCTGACTCACTGTCAGGATTCCACTCAAGGTGGAGAATTCGATCACCCCCGAGACCGCTCCGATGGAATAGAGCACATGCGCCGTGGCCAGGGTCGCGTGCCCGCACAATGCCACTTCGACGGCCGGGGTGAACCAGCGCAGCGAATACGGCAGCCCGCTGTCGAGACCGGTCACGAACGCCGTCTCCGAGAGGTTCATCTCGGCGGCGAGCGACTGCATCCACGTGTCGTCAGCAGGGAAGTCGAGCAGGCAGACGGCCGCGGGGTTACCCTGGAACGGTTGCCGGGTGAAGGCGTCTACGGTGAACATCCGCATGGGGTCAGGTTATCGGGGGAGGATAACCGATCGCCCTGAGGGACCCAGCCGTACAAAATAGGAAAGTGTTGGGCGTGTCGCATGGCGAACATCCAGGCATCGGTTAGCGTCCAATGTGTCAGGGCGAGCCGAATGCGGTGAGTGCCTGACGAGGAAAGGACGAGCCGATGGGGGCAGTGCGCAAGGTGGCGACCTACCTTGGCCTGGGCGGTGTTGATCAGTACGACGAGCCCTACGAGTACGAGGGCGCCGAGGACGAGGAGTGGATGCCCGCGGCGGAGCGCGCGGCGCGCCGGTGGCAGCAGGCGGGGGAACCCGCTCGCATAGTGATGGTGCAGCCGCTCAAGTACAACGACGCGCCCACCATCGGAAAGCACTTCCGCGAGGGTCAGACCGTGATCATGGACGTGACCGGCATGTCCATGACGGAGGCCACCCGGATGGTGGACTTCGCGGCGGGGCTGGCGTACGGATGCGAGGGCAAGATCGAGCGCATCGCGGAGAAGGTCTTTCTGCTCGCCCCGGCCGACGTCGAGATCTCCGCGGTCTGACGGACGGCCGCGGGGCATGCTCGCCGGGGGGCCGGGCATGTCCCACGATCGTCAGCGGGCCTGAGCCGCCGGGAGACCGGCCCGGCCGGCATGTGCGGACACACCATGCCGTGCCCGAATACGGCGGGCGACGCTGATGTGATGGTCAGGCGGCGCGAGGGCCGCGGCGGATGAGGCGGGTCAGGTCGGTGAGGTCGTCGGCGGCCAGCTTGGCGCGGGTGTCGGCCTCGCGGGCGTACTCGTGCATCGCCCAGACCGCACCGTCGGCCAGTTCGCGCAGCTCGGTGGTCCGGGCGCGTACGTAGTCGCCGTCGGCACGGGACTGGCCGTGCGCGCGCCACAGCAGGTGACCCGCGAACGCACAGAGCGCCACGCCCGGGAGCAGCAGGAGCATCATCGGCACGAGGAACGCCGCCACGCCCAGAACGATGCCCAGCGCCGCCACGGCGTAGCCCGGCCAGGGGCCCCGGCGCTTGGGCACGCCCGACTCGGTGATGCGCCGCTCGGCCTCGGCCAGCGAGCGCGGGTCGGGCCCTTCGGGCAGCAACAGGATGTCGTGCCCGAGAATCGGCACGGTGATCCGCGTCGGCGGCGCGCTGCGGGTCGCCGCGGACAGCTCCTCGGCCACCGACCGCACGATGGGCGCGACCACATGCAGGGCGGCGGCGGCCAGGTCGGGGTCCGCGCCGGGGCTGAGATCGTCGCGCAGGTGGCCGACCAGCGAACCCATCGGGCCCTCCGGGCCGCCCGAACCGATCAGGCTGCGCAGTACCGCCAGCGGCTCGTCATGGGCCCAGGCGGACACCGGCCGGCCCGAGCCGTTGCGCGGCGGAGGCGAGGCGCTTTCCTCGGGCCGCTTGGACGAGGTGATCTCAACGCACCTGCCGCGCAGCCGGGCCAGCTTGGCGGCGGCCTGGGTGGGGTCGGCCAGGGCGGGGATCTCGGCGAGCTCGGGATAGTCCACCAGCGAGTGCGGTATGACAACGGCGGGGTTGCCCGGTATGAGGGCGGCGAGCCAGCCGTCCACGTCGGTCTGGTCGGGGAGATCGACGGCGTCGAGCTTGCGGAGTACGAAGATCTTGCCGGCCGGGCCGTACGCGCCCCGCGCCGCGGTGACCCACAGCGCCCGCTGGCCGTGCGCGACTGGCCGGTCGGCGGACAGCTCGCCGAAGGCGATGCCGAGCCAGGACGCGTGGATGCGGTCGCCCTGCCCGGCCACCGCGAGCGCGAGGCACAGGAAGAGCGCGGTACGTCGTTCGTCCCGCTGTGCGGCCTTGGCCAGCGGGCCCAGCGCGTCCTGGCCCGCCATGAGGGCCACCAGGGCCTCCAACGCGGGCGGCAGCCAGTAGCCGTCGACGTCGGCGAACGTGGCCGGGAGCACGGGCGTGGCACCGCCGGCGGCGAGGTGCGCGAGCAGCGCCTCGGCGCCGCGTTGGAGCTCCGTCGTGGCACGGGGGCTCTCGGTCAGATCCATGCTCAAGCGGGAACCCCCCGTAGACGCTGGGATCGCCCGGACATGTGCGACTCCCGCCGAGGTCGCATGCCGGACATTCCAATGACCGCGCAAAGCCTAACCCGGGGGGTGTCCATGTCCACGGAGGCGCGCCCAGAGCAGGCGCTTCCGGGACCACCCGGTGTCATCCGGTCGGCCCCCCACCACCACGCCCCGCTCACCGGGCCGCTCGGGCGGTCGGTGTGGCCGTGGTGTGGTGTGGTGCGGTGGGATGGGAGCCGGGGGCGCGCGGTCACATCCGGTCGGGGACCGGGACGCCGAGCAGGTTGAGGCCGGTTTCGAGGACCCGCAGGGTGAGGGCGCACAGGGCCAGGCGGGAGGCCCGGGTGTCGGCGGGCACGCCCTCCTTCACCACCGGGCAGTTCTCGAAGAAGGTGGTGAAGGCCGTCGCCGTGTCGAACAGGAACGCGCACAACCGGTGCGGCTCGGCCGCCTCGCCCACCCGCTCGACCACCGCAGGGAAGCCGAGTAGTTGCAGCGCCAGTGCCCGCTCCGCCGCCTCGCCGATGACGATCGGCCCGGTGACGGACGCCGGATCGACGCCGCCACGGCGGAAGATGGACCTGATCCGCGCCTGCGCGTACTGCATGTACGGGCCGGTGTTGCCGGTCAGCGTGAGCATCCGGTCGAAGTCGAAGACGTACTCGCTGTCGTGGCTGACCGACAGGTCGGCGTACTTCACCGCGCCGATGCCGACCGCCCGCGCGATCTCCTCGCGGGTCGCGTCGTCGTAGCCGCGGTCGGCGATCGCCGCCCTGGCCCGGTCGATCGCCTCGTCGAGCAGGTCGCTCAACTTGACCGACTCGCCGGAGCGGGTCTTGAACCGCCGGCCGTCCTTGCCGAGCATCATGCCGATCTGGATGTGCTCGGCCGAGGCCGAGTCGGGCAGCCAGCCCGCCATCCGGGCCGCCGCGAAGACCATCTGGAAGTGCAGGGCCTGGTCGTTGCCGACGACGTAGAGGATGCGGTCGGCCTTCAGGTCGTGCACCCGGTAGCGGATGGCGGCAAGGTCGGTGGTGGCGTAGCCGTACCCGCCGTCGCTCTTGCGGATGATCAGCGGCAGCGGCTTGTCGTCGCTGCCGGTGAAGCCGGGCGGGAACACGCACAGCGCGCCCTCGCTCAGCACCGCGACCCCCGACGCCTCAAGGTCGGCGCAGGTCTTGGCCAGCATGTCGTTGTACATGCTCTCGCCGGCGATGTCGGCGTCGGTCAGGGTGACGCCGAGCATGGCGTAGATCTTGTTGAAGTAGCGGATCGTGGCGTTCATGAACACGTGCCAGAGCCGCAGCGTATCGGCGTCGCCGGACTGGAGCGTGGTGACGCGCTCGCGGGCCCGCCGCTTGAACGTCTCGTCGGCCTCGAACATCTGCCGCGCGGCCTGGTAGAACTCGGTGCCCTCGCCGGCCTCCAGCTGCGCCACGGCGGCGGGCTCGCCGATGTCGAGCAGGTGCTCGATGAGCATGCCGAACGGCGTGCCCCAGTCGCCCAGGTGGTTCTGCCTGACGACGCGGTTGCCGAGGTGCTCGTGGACCCTGGCCAGCGCGTCGCCGACGATCGTCGTGCGCAGGTGGCCGACGTGCATCTCCTTGGCCGCGTTGGGCGCGGAGTAGTCGATCACGACGGTGGCCGCCGGAGCGGTGGTGGGAACGCCGGCGCGCGGGTCGTCGAACATGTGGGCCGCGTGGTCGGCGATCCACGCGTCGCCGAGCGTGATGTTGAGGAACCCGGGGCCGCTGACCTCGACCGTGCCGGGGAAGTCGCCGAGCCGGTCGGCGATGGCCTGGGCGACATCGCGCGGCTTGGGCCGATCGGGCAGTCGCCTGGCGAGGCTCATCGCGACGTTCGCCTGGAAGTCGGCGAACTGCGAGGGCCGGATCAGCGGGTCCGCGTCGGCGAACTCCGCCCCGAAGGCGTCGGCCAGTGCCAGCCGGACGCGCTCGGTCAGGACGAGTTGCGGATCGGTCATGCGTCCAAGGGTATCGGCTGGCGATCCATATCCTCACCGGGTTTCCCGTCCGTGATCACCAGTGTCCGCAGGCTACGACCACAGGCGGTGCGGGCGGTGCGTCGCGGCGACGCGCTCGCCGATCTTGGCGACCGTCCCGCCCGCCGCCAGGCGCGCGGCCAGCGCGCAGGCCGACGCTATCCCGTTGGCCCTGGAGGCGCCATGTGCGATGACGACCGTGCCGTTCAGGCCGAGCAGGACGGCCCCGCCGTACGCCTCGGGGTCGAGCCTGTCGCGCAGGTCGCGCAGGGGGGAGCGCTGGAACAGCGCGCCGAACCGCGCCAGGCGGCTCTCCGCGAGGCTCGCTCGCAGCTCGCCGAAGGTGAACCGGACCGCGCCCTCGATGGCCTTGAGCGCGACGTTCCCGGTGAATCCGTCGGTGACCACGATGTCGACCACGCCGGTGAGCAGGTCGTGGCCCTCGACGTTGCCGCCGAAGTCGATGCCGGGGGCGGCGGCGAGGAGTTCGTGCGCCCGGCGTACCAGTTTGTCGCCCTTCTCGGCCTCGCTGCCGATGGTGAGCAGGCCCACCTTGGGGTTCGCGACGCCGAGGCCGGTCTCGGCGTAGGCGATGCCGAGGTGCGCGAACTGCACGAGTGATTCCGCCTTCACCTCGGCGTTCGCGCCCGCGTCGAGCAGGATGGTGGGGCGCGGCGCGGTGGGGAGTACGACGGCGATGGCCGGGCGCAGTACGCCCTGCTGGCCGCGCAGCCGCAACTTGCCGGTGGCCACGATCCCGGCGGTCGAACCGGCGGACACCACGGCGCACGCGTCGCCCCGCCGTACCAGGTGGCAGGCCACGGCGATGCTGGAACGCGGGCGGCGCAGGCTGGCCAGCGCGCCGGCGTTCATCTCCAGGGCCTCTTCGGCCCGCACGATCGGGATCTGCCGCGCGGCGTCGTGCTCGGCCAGGGCCTCGTACAACAGGCGGGGGGCTCCGACCAGGACCACGGGCACGTCATACTGCCGGAGCGCCTGTACGGCACCGGCCACGATCTCCGCCGGGGCGTGGTCGCCGCCCATGGCGTCCAGCGCGATCGGCAGGGGGGCGGCGGCGGGCCGGTGGCCGTCTTCCGCCGCACCGGGCGAACCCTCACCGGCCGCGCTGCCGCTGGCGGCGGTCGTGGCGGACTGCCGGGACTGGCTGGGTTTGCCGGGTCGGTGTGATTGGCCGGTCTCGCCGGAGTGGTCGGTTTCGGGCAAGGTCACCTCGTGCGGATCGCGTCTCACCGCATCGTAGGCGTCTTGTCCAGTACGTCTACCAGCGGGTACGCCGACCTGCCGGGCCGCCGTCAACGGCTCGTGGTCAGCCGAAGTGCCAGTCCTTCTCCCGGGAGACCACGATCTTGCTGAACACCGCGCGCCCGGTGATCCGGATCAGCGGGCCCGTGTCGCTCGCAGCGTTGCCGGACCCGCCCGAGCCCGCCGAGACGTGGCGCTTGCCGAACAGCACCCCGCCCTCCTCGATCACCTGCGCGTCGGCCGGGACCCGCACGATGAGTTTGCCGCAGAACGCGTTAAGCTCCAGGGTGATCTCCCGGCCGGGCAGTACGGCCTCGGTGAGGTCCACGATGAGCGCGCCGAAGGTCGATCGCATCTGGGTATGGCGGGCCGGAACCCACCTCCCGCCCCGGACGACCTTGCTGAACACCGCGCCGACCTGCTGTTTGTGCAGGACGTCGGCCGAGGGTGAGCCGCTTAAAACGGGCAGATCCCGCGTGATCGCGACCAGATCGCCGACTGTTATCGCGGAGTAGGTAGCCTCCAAGCGGTCGGCATGCTCAACACTGGTGAGACGGCCGGTGGCGAGCGCTTCGCCGATGACCGCGGCGACTTGGTCGCGCTCGGCGTCGGACGCGCGTTGATCGACGTTGTCGGGCGGTGGACTGCTCATAGGGACGAGTGTACGACTAACGAGATATGTCGCGAAAGCAGGAAGTTTTACGGCAACCTTAGCGATCATCTGAAGGCTCTGAGGGCACCGCCCGGAGGGACGACATCAAAGGAAACTTTGGTCTCCCTGGAACCAGTCGAGGGGGTTGCCACGTCGGGGTATATGAAAAATAGAGGACGCACGAGACGGCCTAGTGGTTTACAAACCTCGGCGGAAAAGGGAGGGAAGGGCCTAGTGATCTTGAAGCAGAACGGTAGTCGCGGGTTCCGTGCCTACACCAGCAAGCACCTGGATGAACTGCTCCAGCGTGCAGGACTCGACGACGAGGAACGGCTGCGGATCCGTGCGGTGGCCACCGTGCTGCCCTTCCGGACGAACGCCTACGTGGTCGACGAGCTGATCGACTGGTCGGACATCCCGGACGATCCGATCTACCGGCTTGTGTTCCCGCAGGCCGACATGCTGCCGGAGGCGGACGTCAGCCGGATCGCCGGCCTCCTCCGCGACGAGGCCGCGAAGAGCGAGATCACCGCGGTCGCGCACGACGTACGCATGAAGCTGAACCCGCATCCCGCCGGGCAGCTCCAGCTCAACGTTCCCCGGGTCGGTCAGGAGCCGATCCAGGGGCTTCAGCACAAGTATCCCGAGACCGTCCTCTTCTTCCCAAAGCAGGGGCAGACCTGCCACGCGTACTGCACGTACTGCTTCCGCTGGGCGCAGTTCGTCGGCGAGCCCGACCTCAAGATGGCCTCCGACGACATCGAACGGCTGGTCGAGTACGTCCGCGCGCACCCCGAGGTGACCAGCGTCCTGCTCACCGGCGGCGACCCCATGATCATGGGCGAGCCGGTGCTGCGGCGCTACGTCGAGCCGCTGCTGGAGGTCGAACAGCTCGAATCCATCAGGATCGGGACGAAGTCGCTGGGCTACTGGCCGCAGCGGTACATCACCGATCCTGACGCCGACGACACCCTGCGTCTGTTCTCGCGGGTGGTCGAGTCGGGCAAGAACCTCGCCTTCATGGCGCACTTCTCCCACCCGCGCGAGATCGAGCCCCCGGCGGTCCAGGAGGCGGTCCGGCGCATCATCGACACCGGCGCGGTGATCCGCACCCAGGCGCCGCTGATCCGCTCCATCAACGACGACCCGGCCATCTGGACGAACATGTGGCGGCGTCACCTCACCATGGGGATGGTCCCCTACTACATGTTCGTCGAGCGTGACACCGGGCCCCAGGACTACTTCGCGGTGCCGCTCGCGCGGGCGTACGAGATCTTCCGCGACGCGTACGCGGGCGTCTCGGGGCTGTGCCGTACGGTCCGCGGTCCGTCGATGTCGGCGACCCCCGGCAAGGTGTGCGTGGACGGGGTCACGGAGATCGCCGGCCAGAAGGTCTTCGTACTCCACCTCATCCAGGCCCGCGACCCCGAACTCGTCGGCCGCCCCTTCTTCGCCCGCTACGACCCCCATGCCACCTGGCTCACCGACCTGACCCCGGCCTTCGCCGAC
>NZ_POUA01000188.1 GCF_003236385.1 Spongiactinospora gelatinilytica | reverse complement strand
GGGGTGAGGAGGAGGGCGGGGAGGTCGGCGAAGGTGTCGAGGATGTGGGTGGCGCCGCCGGAGAGGAGGCGTTGTTTGCTGTGGGCGCCGGTGAGGAGGCCGATGGCGGCGGAGGCGCCGGCGCGGCGGGCGGCGAGCATGTCGGACTCGGCGTCGCCGGCCACGGCTACGTGGCGGACGTCGTCGATGCCGAGGCGGAGGACGGCGGTGAGGATCATGTCCGGGTACGGGCGGCCGCGGCCGGCGTCTTCCGGGCTGAGTGCGAGGTCGAGTTTGTCGGACCAGTCGAGGGCGGACAGCACGCGGCCGAGGGTGGCCCGGCTGAAGCCGGTGATGAGGGCGAGTTGGATGCCCGCGGCCTGGATCTTGTCGAGGGCTTCGACGGTGCCCGGGACGGGGATGAGGCCCGAGCGTTCGATGGCGCCGGCGTAGGCGCGCTCGAAAGTGAGGTTGGCGGCTTGGGCCTGGGCCTCGTTGTCCGGGAAGATGCCGTGAAAGACGTCGATCTTCGGACGGCCCCGGGACCGGTGTACGTGCACCATGGCGCGAGCGTACGCGCCGGTCCCGGGGACTATGCCCTGGGTCGCGATCGCTTCCGCGAACGCGCGCTCCACCATCGCGATGTCGCCGACGGTGGTGCCCGCCAGGTCCAGGCAGGCCAGCTTTATGGGCGTGGCGATCGACACGCCTGCACCTCCGCTGTGCTCATGGACCGTCGGCGGACCCGCATTGCCTCCGCGGCGGTCAGTTCTCGCTACCGGTCGCCTCAGTCCACAGATCCAGCTCGGCACGGTCAGCCTGTACCTTGCGCCAGATCAGCAGCCCCCCGAGAGCGACCAGCGCCAGAACGAGCAGCTTCTTCACGGTGTGACCCCACTTCTTGACGGTCTCACCTGCCGGGGTGAGACAACGCCCGGTTCCATCGGTTCTTTGCAGCCTAGCAAGGGATCGGGCCAGAGCCCGGATTGCAGCCCGGTTTGCCACGATACGCCGTTACGACGATTCATGCGCTCGTCGTGTGACACGAGCTGATGGGCGATGGGTACGGTTGGTGGGTGGTAACGGCCTCTCCGGTCACGACGACCGCATCGGTTTCCGAGTCGCAACGCCTCGCCTGGCTGGACTGCCTGCGGGGGGTGGGCGCGCTCGCCGTGGTGGCCGAACACATGCTGCCCTATGTGGCGCCCGCGCTGCGGCCGGATGCGTTCAATCTCGGGATGTACGGCGTGCTGGTGTTCTTCCTGGTCAGCGGCTATATCATTCCGGCGTCCCTGGAACGCAAAGGCGATATCCGTGCGTTTTGGATAAGCCGGATATTTCGCCTCTATCCCCTCTACTTGCTCACCATCACCATCGTTCTCGCACTGTCGTGGTGGGTCCCCGTCCGGCCGCACGTACCACGCGACCCCTCGGCCGCCGCCGCGCACGCGAGCATGCTGCTCGACGTGGTCCACCAGGCGGGGATGGCGGACACGATGTGGACGCTCTCCTACGAGATGGTGTTCTACCTGCTGGTCACGGCGTTGTTCGTGGCCGGTGTGCACCGCGCCAGCGGGCCGATCTCGATCGTTTTCGGGGGGGCGGCCATCGTGGCGGGGCTGCTGCTCAACGCGCCGCTGCTGAAGGGCACGTGGCCCGCGTACGCGTCGTTCGCGTTGTTCGCGGTGGGGATGTTCTGCCTGATCTCCGGATATCTCCGTACCATCGCCGCCTACACCCTGGGCGCGGTCGCCGTCGTCCTGCTCATGACCGGCAGCTATGTGCCGTGGCTGGCGGCGGCGATCCTGGCGTCGATGTTCGCGGGCACCGCGATCTACCGCTGGGAGCGGGGCGAGGCGTCACTGTGGCCGGTACTGGCCGCGGGCGTGCTGATCACGTTGAGTCCGTTCTGGTCGATTCAGGCGGGTTGGTGGTGGGTGCAGCCGGTGGCGTGGACCATCACGATGGTGCTGGCGGCGGGGACGTTCGCGGCGGGGATGGCGTTGCGCCGACGGCGCATCCCGAAGGTGCTGGCCTGGCTGGGGCTGATCAGTTACTCGCTCTACCTGGTGCATCACCCGCTGCTGAAGTACATGCTCACGGTGACCGGCAGTCTGCGCGACTCGGCATGGCCGGTGCAGGCGGCGGCGGCGGCCGGGTTCGTGGCGGTGCTGCTGGGGGCGAGCTGGCTGACGTACCGGCTGGTGGAGGCCCCGATGCAGCGTCTGGGACGCCGGATCGCCAAGCGTTACGCCTGACGCCGGATACCAAGCGTTACGCCTGACGCCGGACCGACGCGAGCCAGGCGCGGGGATCCCGAGATCCGAACAGGGCGGTGCCGCTGACGATCCAGTCGGCTCCGGCGGCCACGGCGCGCATCGCCGCCTCGCGGGTGACACCGCCGTCCACACCGACCATCCGGGCGAGGCCCGACGACCGGGCCTGCCGCAAAGAACGCAGCGCCGAGTCCTCGAACCTGGCCCCCGCGTGGCCGGGAGTGATCGACATCACAAGGACGTCCAGCTCGGTGGGGGCGTCAGTGGGCGGCGTACCCGGGGAGAGGGCCAGGCCGGGGCGCGCGCCCCGGGCCTCGACGCGGGCGGCGGCCTCCCGCCAGCCGTACGCCTCGGCGTGGACGACGACCAGGTCGCAGAAGCCGGTCCAGGCGTCGACGTGGTCGAGCGGGCGGGTGACCATCAGGTGGGCCTCGGCGGCGAGGCCTGTGCGGGCGGTCAGTTCGCGGGCGGCGTCGGCCGTGAAGCCGCCAGGGCGGGCGAACACGCCGTCGGTCAGGTCCCAGTGCAGCACGGTGAGTCCGGCGTCGCGTAGGCGTACGGCCTCGGCCAGGCGCTCCCCGGCCGGTACCGACCACAGCGACCCCGCGACCCCGCGACCCGCACGGACCCGCCGAGCCGGCCCAGCCCGCCGGGGCCGTCAGAATCGCTCAGCTCGTCGGGAGCACCGGCACCACCGGAAACGGCCGGGACCACGGAGCCCGCCCGGCTCGGCGGGACTGGAGGCGGCAGCGGCGTTGCGGGAGAGGTCGTTCACAGGTCCGCCAGGGTGGCTTCGGCGAGGGCGCGGTCGGTGACCAAGGCGGTCAGGAGGCCGGATCTGGCCACCGCGCGGACCGCGCGGGCCTTGTTCGCGCCCGCCGCGACCGCGATGACCCGGGACACCCGGGAGAGCTGCCTGGCGCTGATGGACAGGCACCGGTCGGCGAAGTCGCCGCCCACCAGCCGCCCCTCGTCGTCCAGGAGAATCCCGGCGACCTCGGCCTGAACCCCCTGCGCGGTCAGTTCGCGCAGGTCGTCGTCGTTCAGGATGGCCCGGAGCTGGGAGATCGGCGGGTCCCAGGAGCCGACCGCGACCACGGCCACGGTCACCCGCTCGAACAGCGCCATGGCCTCGGCGACGTCGCTCTGCCGGCGCAGCGCGGCGGCCGTGGCGGCGTTCTCGACCAGCAGCGGCGCGAAGATCGCCCGCGCCCTGCCGCCCGCGCTCAGCGAGGCGCGGCGGACCGCCTCGACCGGGGACTCGGTGAGGTCGGAACCGACCGCGCCGGTGAGCTGCACGACCGAGACCGGCGGCAGCGCGGTCAACTGCTCGGTCATCGCGGTCAGGGTGCGGCCCCAGGCCAGGCCGAGTACGTCGCCCTCGTGCAGGGTCTCGGTGAGCAGGGTGGCGGCGGCCGTGCCGACCTGGGTGCGGACCTCGGCCTCGGTGCCCAGGGTCTCGACCACGACGGCCTCCTTGAGCCCCAGGTGGGCGCGCAGCCGTTCGGACAGGGCCTCGTCCACGAACCCGACATCGCGCAGCGTGATGGCGACCATGCCGGTGGCCTTGGCCTGTTCGAGCAGCCGGGCGACCTTGAACCGGGACAGCCCCAGCTCCTTGGCGATCTCCACTTTCGAGGCGTCGCCGGTGGCGGAGGTGGACCGGGCGGCCGTGGTGGAGGCCATCGCCGGTGAGGAGGCCGCCACGCACATGACCACGCGGGCGCGGCCGGCCGTACCGGCGGTCCCGGCGGACGCCGAACCGAGCCTGCGGGTCCGTGACCTGCGCACGCCCAGCCTGGCGGGGGTGACGCTGGACGCCTACCCGGGGCGGGTGCTCGGCGTCTACGGGCTGATCGGGTCGGGCCGCACGGAGTTCCTGCGCGGCCTGGTGGGGCTGGACCGGATCGACGGGGGCCGGGTCGAGCTGTACGGCGAGCCGTACCGGCCGCGCAGCCCCGCCCACGCGCGCCGGGCGGGCGTGGTCTACCTCACCGGGGAGCGCAAGATCGACGGCATCGTCCCGCAACTGGACTGCGCGACGAACGTCGTGCTGCCGGTACTGAGCACGTTCACCCGGTTCGGGGTGCTGGACCGGCGGGCCATGGCCGACCGGGCCGCCCGCCTGATGGACCAGCTCCGGGTGCGCGGCAACCGGGCCGCGCCCGTGGTCGGCCTGTCCGGCGGCAACCAGCAGAAGGTGCTGCTGGCCCGCACGCTCGCCCAGGAACCCCGGCTGCTGCTGCTCGACGAGCCGACCAAGGGCGTGGACATCGGCGTCAAGGACGAGATCCACCGGCTGCTGCGCCGCCTCGCCGCGGACGAGGGCATGACGGTGATCGTGGTCTCCAGCGAGGAGGAGGAGATCCTGGACGTCGCCGACGACGTCGTGACGTTCGCCCACGGGCGCTGCGACGGCGTGACCCGCCCGGCCTCCGAACTCTCACCCGCCGCACTCAGGCACACCGCCTGGACCGACTCGACGAAGGGAACGAACGTATGACGGCCGTGGCCGATGAGGTGCTGCGCGAGGGTCGCGCGGCGGTACGCCGCGAGGCGGGCGGGGTGCTGGGCGTCGCCGACCAGCTCGACGAGACGTTCGTCGAGGCCGCCAGGTGGCTGTACGAGTGCCGGGGCAAGGTGTTCGTCACGGGGGCGGGCACCTCGGGTGCCATCGCCCGCCGGATGGCGCACCTGCTGGGAGTGTGCGGCACCCCGGCGGTGTTCATCCAGGCGGCGGACGCGCTGCACCGCACGATGGGCGCGGTCACCGAGGGCGACATCCTGATCGCGATCTCCCGGGGCGGCGGGTCCGGCGAGATCAACGACCTGACCACGCGAGTGCGCGAGCGTGGCGCGAAGGTGATCGCCCTGACCGCCGACGCGGGTTCGGAGCTGGGCCGCCGGGCCGATCTGGTGGTCGAGCTGGACAGCCCGCCTGAGGTCGATCCGGGCGAGGTGATCGCGATGGGGTCCACGCTGGCCGTCGCGGTCTGGGGGGACGCCCTGGCCTACGTGCTGATGCGGCTGCGTCGTTACGGTTGGGACCGAGTACCGCACAGCCACCCGTCCGGCGCGGTGGGGCGGATCGAGCACGTCCCCGACCCGCTGCCCGCGCTGACGTTCGACGCCACGGAGAAGACCTGACCATGCCCCTCGTCGCGGGGATCGACAGCTCCACCCAGTCCTGCGCGGTGGAGCTGCGCGACGCCGACTCCGGGGCGCTGCTCGGCAGCGGCCGCGCGCCGCACCCGGTCACCCATCCGCCGGTCAGTGAGCAGGACCCGGTGGCCTGGTGGGCGGCGCTGCGGATCGCGCTGGCGGGGGCGTGCGCGGCGGCTGGGGTACGACCTGCGGAGATCGGCGCGCTGAGCGTCGGCGCGCAGTGCCACGGGCTGGTCGCCCTGGACGCGGCGGGCGCGGTGATCCGTCCCGCCAAGCTGTGGAACGACACCACCTCGGCCCGGCAGGCCGCCGCCCTGCGCCCGCGCGTGAACTGGCCGGACGCGATCGGCCTCACCCCCATGGCCGCGCTGACCATCACCAAGCTGGCCTGGCTGGCCGAGCACGAGCCGGAGAATCTGACCAGGATCGCCACGGTGCTGCTGCCGCACGACTGGCTGACCTACCGGCTGACCGGCGAACGGGTCACCGACCGCTCCGACGCCTCGGGCACCGGCTACTACGCGGCGTTCGAGGGGCGGTGGCGGACCGACCTGCTGGCGGACGGCGAGGTGGTGGCCGCGGGCGGCGGGGCGCGCTCGCCCGCCTACCGGCAGGTGCTGGCAGACGCCCTGGACCGGCCGGTGATCACGCGGGACGCGCCGGAGGCGACCGCACGGGGCGCGTGCGCGCAGGCCGCCGCCGTACTGCGCGGCGTGGACGTGCCCGTCGTACGGGACGCGTGGTGCCCGCCCACCGCCACGGCGGCCGGCCCGCGGCCCGGCGGCGGTCCGGCCGCGCTGGAGCGGTACCTCGCCCTCGCGACCACCGTCACGACCTGATCCCCTAGCGAAGGAATTCCATGGCCCTCTACGTCGATTCCGCCGATCGTTCCGCCGTCGAGCCGCTGCTGGCCACCGGCCTGTTCGCGGGCATCACCACCAACCCGACCCTGCTCGGCCGCGCCGGGCTGAGCGACGCGGACCTGCCCGCGGTCTACCAGTGGGCGACGGCGGCCGGAGCCGCGAAGGTCTTCATGCAGACGCTCGGCACCACGCAGGAGGACATCCTGGCGAGCGCGAACAGGATCCGCGACCTGGGGCCGCGGGCCGTGGTGAAGATCCCCGCCACCCGGGCGGGCTTCGCGGCGGCCAGGCTGCTGACCGCCCGCCAGGTGCCGGTGCTGATCACCGCCGTCTACCACGCGGCGCAGGCGCTGTTCGCGGACGCGGCCGGGGCCCGGTACATCGCCCCGTACATCGGGCGGATGACCGACCAGGGCAGGAACGGGGTGGAGCAGGCCATCGCCATGCAGCGGCTCCTGGCCGGCAAGGGCACGCGGGTGCTGGTGGCGAGCCTGCGCGGCCCCGACGACGTGGCGGCGCTGGCCGCCGCGGGCGTGCCCGACTTCGCGCTCGGCGCGCCGCTGTGCGAGGCGCTGCTCGCCGACGAGCTGACGCTCGCGGCGGCGGCCGAGTTCGAGGCCACGGCGGCGGGTTAACCGAAGGTGTGCCGCATCTCGCCGATGCCGTCCACCCAGGTCACCAGCTCGTCGCCGGGGGCGAGGAAGCGGGCCGGGGTACGGCTCTGGCCGACGCCGGACGGGGTGCCGGTGAAGATCACGTCCCCGGGCAGCAGCGGCAGCACCGCAGAAAGGCGAGCGATCAGCGCCGGGATGCCGAAGATCAGGTCGCTGCTGCGGGCGTCCTGCACCGGCTCGCCGTTCAGCGTGCAGCCGAGCGCGATGTCGTCGCGGTCGTCGAACTCCTCCGGGGTGACCAGCACCGGGCCCATCGGCGCGAAGCCCGGGAAGGACTTGCCCATGCTGAACTGCGGCGGCGGCGCGATGAACTGCGTGAGCCGGTCGGAGATGTCCTGGCCCACGGTGAGCCCGGCCACATGGTCCCAGCCGTTGGACTCCTTCACCTGGTAGGCGCGGGCGCCGATCACCGCGACCAGCTCGACCTCCCAGTCGACCTTGCCGTCGGGCAGCCCGATGCGCCCGGCCGGGCCGGTGATGGACGAGGCGAACTTGGTGAACACCACCGGGTGCTGGGGGATCTCGAACCCGGACTCGACGGCGTGCTCGCGGTAGTTGAGGCCGATCGCGAAGATCTGCCGGGGCTGCGGGACGGGCGCGCGCAGGTCGGCGACGTCGTACGGCCGGGCCTGCGACACGTCCGCGTCGCGCGCCCACGCGGAGAACTCCGCCCAGCGCTCGAACACCGCCTGCGGGTCGGGACCGAAGGCCCCGCCGCTGGCCCGCTCGGCGTCGACCGCGCCGCCGTCGGTGATCAGTGCCAGCCTGCCGTCGAGATTCGCGATGCGCACAGGAGCCCCCAGGGTCAATTCATCATTATGAATATGGGGAATTTTCTCCCACATGCCGCTATGTATGTCAAGCTGACCCCATGGCTGACCCCACGGCACGGCATGAGGCGCGGTCGCGGCCCGAGATGGCCGCCGACCGCATCGCGGCGTTCGCCCGTGCCGCCGAGCCGGGCGCGCGGCTCGGCACCAAGGAGGAGTTGCGGGCCCGCTGCGGGGTCTCGGTCGGCACCTTCAACGAGGCGCTGCGGCTGGTCCAGGCCCGCGGCCTGGTGTCGGTGCGGCCGGGCCCCGGCGGCGGCCTGTTCGCCGCCGAGCAGTCGCCGATGGTACGGCTGGGCAACGCCGTACTCGCGCTCGCCGACGCCCAGACCTCGGTGGCCGACGCCGTGCGCATCCGCAACGCACTGGACCCACTGCTGGTCGAGGACGCCCTGTGGCACGCCTCCCCCGCCGACATCGCCGAGATGCGCGAGGTGCTGGCCGAGATGGCCCAGGCCGCCCGGACGCCCGACGCCACCGCGTTCACCCGGGCCAACTGGCGGCTGCACAAGAAGATCGCGGCGGTCAGCCCGAGCCAGGTGCTGCGCTCGATCTACACGGGCCTGCTGGAGGTGATCGAGACGCACACGCTGGCCGTACTGTACGAGGAGCAGGCCCGGCCACTCCCCGACTACCTGGACGAACGCCACAAGCTGCACGCCGCGATCGTGGACGCCATCGCCGGCCACGACGCCGAGCGCGCCGAACGGCTGATGCGCGAGCACAACACCGTCCCGCCCGGCGGGCCGTTAGCACCGCGGGACGGCGGGTAGCCGCAGGCGGATGAACGGCGGGCTGCGGCAGAGCGATCCGAACGAACCGGGCATCCTGCGGCGGCGGCGAGGGCGCGGTTTCAGCTATCACCTGCCCGGCGGCGAGCCCGTGCGCGACGCCGGGACGCTGGCCAGGATCAGGGCGCTCGCCGTGCCGCCCGCGTGGACCGAGGTGTGGATCTGCGCCTCCCCGGACGGGCATCTCCAGGCGGTCGGCACCGACGCGGCGGGCCGCAGGCAGTACCGGTACCACGACGTGTGGCGCGAGCAGCAGGACCGGCTGAAGTTCGAGCACGTCCTGGACGTGGCCGAGAAGCTGCCCGCGTTCCGCGAGACCGTGGCCGGGCACCTGGCCGGGCGCGGGCTCACCCGGCACCGGGTGCTGGCCGCCGCGGCGCGCATCCTGGACACCGGGTTCCTGCGGGTCGGCGGGGCGGAGTACACCGACTCCTTCGGGCTGGCCACGCTGCGCACCGAGCACGTGCGGGCGCGCAACGGCGTGGTGGCCTGCCGATATCCCGGCAAGGGCGGCAAACCCCACGAGACCATCCTGACCGACCGGGACGTCTGCAAGGTGATCAGGGCGCTGCTCACCCGGCCCGACGCGGGCCCCGAACTGCTCCGCTACCGCGACGCCCGCGCCGGCTGGCGCGACGTGACCAGCGACGACGTCAACGACTACCTCAAGGAGGTCTTCGGCGGCGAGGTCACCGCCAAGGACTTCCGCACCTGGCACGCCACGGTGCTGGCCGCGGTCGGGCTCGCGGTGTCGGCCAAGGCGTCCGCGCGGGCGGCGGCGCGTAAACGGGCGATCGCCCGGGTGATGGCCGAGGTCGCCGACTACCTGGGCAACACCCCGGCGGTGGCGCGGGCCTCCTACGTCGATCCGCGGGTCATCGACCGGTACGAGCAGGGCGTGACGATCGGACTGGGCGGACTGGCGGGCGGTGACTCGGTTCTTGCCACCCACGGCGAGCCGGAGCAGGCGGTCATCGGGCTGCTGCGCGCCGCGCCCTGGCCCGAGCCGGTCACCTGACCAGCGGGAGCACCTTGTCGGCGTAGAACTCGAAGAACTCCTCCTGCTCCGGGCCGATCTGGCTGACGTAGACCTCGTCGAAGCCGGCGTCCACGTACTCGCGCAGCGCGGCGGCGTGTACCTCCGGGTCGGGCCCGCACGGCTTGCCCGCCGTGGCGGCCTCCTCGGTGACCATCCCGGCCAGTTGCTCGAAGTGCCGGGGCAGCGGGAGAAGCTGCGACGCCTCGCCCTGGACGCCTTCGTTCGGCCAGATCCGGTGGACGGTCTCGCGGGCCTTTTCCTCGCTGTGCGCGAAGCACGCCTTCAGGCCGCCCTGGGCGATCTTGCCCGCACCGCCGGACTCGCGGAACATCGTCACCAGTTCGGCGGACGGACGCGTGCAGATGTAGCCGTCGCCGATCCGCCCGGCCAGTTCCACCGCCCGGGGGCCGAGGCCGGAGACGAAGACCGGCGGCGGGTCCGCCGGCAGGGTGTAGAGGCGGGCGGTGTCCACCTCGTAGTGCTCGCCTCGGTGGGTGACCAGCTTGCCGGTCCACAGGTCGCGCATCAGGCCGACGGCCTCGTCCAGCATGTCCAGCCGTTCGGCGAGCGGCGGCCAGCGGGAGTCCACGATGTGCTCGTTCAACGCCTCTCCGGTGCCGACGCCGAGCCGGAACCTGCCCTCCGCCAGCACCGCGCTGGTGGCCGCGGCCTGGGCGATGATCGCCGGGTGGATGCGCACGGTCGGGCAGGTCACCGCCGTGGTGATGGGCAGCGCGCTGACCTGGGTGATCGCGCCGATCACAGACCAGACGAACGAGCTCTGGCCCTGCTCGCCGACCCACGGATGGTAGTGGTCGGAGATCCACAGGGCCTCGAAGCCGGCCCGCTCGGCGCGTTTGGCCTGCCGTACGAGGTCCTTGGGTCCGTGCTCCTCGCTGGCGAGGAAGTATCCGAACTTCGTCATGGCCGGTTCCCCATCCTCCGTCTGATCACGACCAGGTCGATGGCGGCGGTGACGGCCACGGCCGCCGCGATGACGGCCTCCACCGTCCAGACGGACTCGCCGGTGGCGACCGCCCGGTACACGAAGAAGATCGTGGCCGCCAGGGCGAGCGGCAGGGCCACCGCCGCGAGACCGGCGCGGACGCGCAGCGGGCTCTTGGCGTTCTTCGGCTCGGTGCCGCTTCGGTTTCCCCACATGGGGACCCCCTGCCCAGCCGTCTCCGGCGAAACCTGTTATCAGGTTGACAAGGTTTCGGCAATGCCCATGTAATGGGTGCGTGTCGTAACGCCGAGCCGATCACCGGTGGCGGCGAGCGGCACCCGACCCGCAGGGGATGATGTCGTGAGCTTCTACGCCACCGGCGGCGGCTGACCCGCGCGCCTTTCGCGCGCCCGCGTCCCTGCGGCGGTCACGAGTGTCTCGTCACCCCCTGACGCCTTCACCGGCGTGTGCTCCAGCCTGCGCGCGATTCGTCATCACACCAGTCGTCTGACCATTTCTGGTCGTTCCACTTTTGGTCGTTTCACTTTTGGTCGTTTCACCATGCCAGGAGCACTACGCAGTATGCCCATTGACTTCAATCAGCAGATCATCGACGAGTTCCGCGCCAACGACGGCAGGGTCGGGGGCCCCTTCGAGGACGCCCGGCTGCTGCTGCTGACCACCACGGGGGCCAGGAGCGGCGCCCGGCACACCACCCCCGTCGGCTACCTCCCCGACGGTGGCCGAATGCTGATCATCGGCTCGGCCGGGGGTTCGCCCAGGCACCCGGCCTGGTACCACGACCTGCTGGCCGACCCGGTGGTCACCGTCGAGACCGGGGCCTTCACCTTCCGGGCGCGGGCCGCCGTACTGGAGGGCGCGGAGCGCGACGCCATATTCGCCCGCGCGGTCGAGGCCGACCCGGGCTGGGCGGAGTACCAGGCCAAGACCACCCGCGTGATCCCGGTCGTCGCGCTGACCCCGATCGACGACGAGCCGGGCGAGGACGGTCCGGGCGGTCCCGCATCGCTCGGCGAGATGCTGCGGAAGGTCCACGAGTCGTTCCGCACCGAGCTGTTGATCATCCGCAAGGAGATCGCCGCGTCGGGGCCGGTGCTGGGCGCGCAGCTCCGCGTCAACTGCCTGACGATGTGCCAGAACCTCACCGTCCACCACGGCCATGAGGACAACGGGATGTTCCCGGCCCTGGACCGGAGCAACCCCGAACTGGCCCCCGCGCTGGCCCGGCTGCGCGAAGAGCACGAGGTGGTCGCCCGGCTGCTCGACGACCTCAAGGCGGTGCTGGCGGCCGACGCGCCCGAGCCGGCCGTGCTCGCCGGGGAGGTCGAACGGCTCACCACCGACCTCCTCGCCCACCTGGACTACGAGGAGGAACAGCTTCTTCCGATCCTGAACAAGTTCACCTTCTGAGCCTTGCCGGCTCCGCCTGACGGCCGGGGGTCGCCCCCGGCCGTCAGGCCAGGTTGAGCTGCCAGGAGACGCCGAAGCGGTCGTTGGTCCAGCCGAACCGCTTGCTGAACCCGTACTCGCCGAGCGGCATCAGCGGCGTGCGGTCCTCGGCGAGGGCCGCCCACAGCCGTTCCAGCTCGGCCTCGGACTCGCACTGGACGTAGAGGGAGGTCGCCGGGGTGAAGGTGAAGCCGTGCGACACATAACTGTCGATGGCCATGTACTCCTGGCCGGCCAGCTTGAAGGCGGCGTGCACGACGCTGCCCTCCTTTCCCGGGCCCTCGGGGCCGTACCGGGTGATGGCCAGGATCTCGGAGTCGTCGAAGAGCGAGACGTAGAAGTTCATCGCCTCCTCGGCCGCGCCTTCGAACATCAGGAACGTCGTGACCTTCTGTGTCATGCGGGCCACTATTTCAATTTCCGTTTATATAAGTCAAGGTCGATCTAATGCTGGCAAAGGGCGACTGATAGGAAGATCCGACATCGGGCAGGGGTGGTGCGTCGGGTGCTGGAAACTGTTGAAGGAGGCGTGTCCCGGTGGTGGGGGCCTTCTGACTGGGAGGCGATGCGGCGGTGCGGAGGATTGCAGAGATGACCCGGACGGCGGTGGGCATGTGAGGATCGCGATTTCCGTGCCCGGCGAGATCTCCATCAACGACGACGCGGAGTTGCGGCTGGCCAGCGCCGGCAAGCTGCTCGTCCTGGCCGGCGTGGCGAGGGGCCTGGCGGCCGGCACGCTCGCCCCCGACGAGGTGGTGGAGGTGCGCGACGCCGACTACGTCAACGGTTCGGGGCTGCTCGGCGTGCTCTCCCAGCGCCGCTGGACGATCACCGACCTGGCCGTGCTGGTCGCCTCGGTGAGCGACAACACCGCGACCAACTCGCTGCTGCGCCACCTGGGCCTGGACCGGGTCACCGACGAGTCCGCCCGGCTCGGCCTGATCCGCACCCGCGTCCTGGACCGCGTCCGTGAGCCGCGCCTGCCGTCCGACCCGCCGCACTTCGCGGTCGGCACGGCCGGCGAGCTGGCCCGCTTCGCCGCCCTGCTGGACGGCCAGGAGGAGTGGACCCGCACGATGCTCGGCTGGATGGCGCACAACACCGACCGCTGCCTGGTCCCGGCCCTGGTGCCGCACGACCCCGAGTCCCGGAAGATCCCGGACAAGACCGCGCCGGGCACGATCTGGGTGGCCAACAAGACCGGCATCGACGAGGGCGTGCGCACCGACGTGGGGGTGCTGGTCGGCGTCCGCAGGATCGGGTACGCGGTGCTGGCCAACGGCCCGACGGTCGGCGGCGATGACCACGAGCTGGTCCGGCGGGTGCGCGAGGCGGGCGTCGAGATCGCCGCCCTGGCGGGCGTCCCCCGGCCGCACGTCGGATAAGTGGTTCAGGCGACGACCGGCTGGTCCCAGTCGATGTGGTGACGGTACATCCAGGCCAGGCTCTCGGCACTGGCCGCACGGCGCAGGAAGACCGGCATCATCAGGCCCGCACGTCATCGGGATGGGTGAGGATGTCGTCGCGTACCTGGTAAAGGAAGGTCGGCACGCGGACGCTCCCCCGTCCACTGCCGGGGTCCCGCCGCCGCGGTTCGATGCTCGTGTCCATGACGATGAGCCGTTCCAGTTCGTCGATACGGCCGGGCAGGCCCATCCGCGCCAGGGTGCGCGCGAGAATGGTCCGCGCGGTCACCGGCTGCGCCGCGACCAGGCAGCGCACCGCGCCGAACGCCTCGGGCGCGCGCGCCATCGCGGCGAACGTGGCGATGGCGCCCAGGCACCGGCTGAACAGTCCGACGGCCATGTCGCGGGTGTCCCGCCGGTCGCGGGCGTACTTCAGCGAGCCGATGACGTCCCGGGCCTCGTAGATCCCGCCGGAGGTGACGCCCCCGTTGCCCTCGCCGCTGTGACCGTGACTGCGCAGGTCGTACGCGAGCACGTTGAAGCCCGCCTCGTGCGGGATCCGGTAGTCCGGGATGAAGTTGATCTCTAGCGCGTTTCCGCTGGACTCCCACTGCCACCGCCACGGCTCAAGATGCGCGGGCATGCCGGACCGGTTGAACCCGATCGGGTGATTGGCGATGACCAGCTTGTTCGAGCCGGGCGCCGGGATGAACCAGCCCTCCAGCGGCACCCCGTCCGCCGAGGGGAAGGTGACGTCCTCGTAGGCGAGGCCCTGGTCGCCGGGGGAGTACAGGATCGGGGAACGGGGTTGGAAGTCGATCTCCGTGGCGAACCGCCGCAGCAAGTCCCGGGCCTCCTCCTCGCTCGGCTCGGGGCGGGCGGGGG
>NZ_POUA01000187.1 GCF_003236385.1 Spongiactinospora gelatinilytica | reverse complement strand
CGTCGGCAGCGTCAGAGGTGTATAAGAGACAGACCCCGTGACGCCCGTGGACGCCGCGGGCGCGGGCGACACCTTCGACGGGGCGTTCGCCGCGCTGCTGCTGGAAGGGGCGTCCCCGGTGGAGGCCGCGCGGTACGCGGTGGTGGCAGCCGCGCTCACCACCACCGGCCCCGGCGCGGTCGGGCCCATCCCGGCCCGTACGGCGGTGCGGGCGCGCCTCGCGACGGCGGGGGCGACCGGCTGACGGCGGCCCAGGTTTGGCACCGGGCGCGGGGGTAGGGGGCCGGTTCCGGACAACTTCGGCGTAGGGGGTGACGCCATGGAACGCGGCAGCGCAAAACACGGCCCGCGCCTGGACGAGCACCAGAAGCAGGAGAGCGAGGGCATCGTCAGGGGCGGCGGCACGTCACATGCGGAGGAGTGGAAGGAGCCCGAGCCCACCGAACGCCCCGGCGAGAAGGATCTCGCCCCGCCGCCCGAGCCGCCGGGCCACGAGCGGGGCAGCCCGCAGGGGATCAGCCCCACCGACGTGGAACGGCGCAGCAACCTGGCCAAATGGCTGAGCGACGCGAACTTCCCAGCCGGGCGGGACGCTTTGCTCGCCCACGCGGAAGGGGCGGGCGCGCCGGACGCCGTACTGGAGGCGGTGCGGGCACTGCCCGAGCTGCAGTACGCCAACGTGTCCGAGGTGGCGCAGGCGCTGGGACTCGGCGTCGAGACCCGCCGCACATGAACGACATTCTGGGGGTGGAAGATGAAGCTCGACGCGATCCGTCCGCTTTACGACCAGCCCGGACCGTTCGCCTCGGTCTACCTGTACGCCGGCCGGTCCGACGCGAGCGGCGCGGAGGAGGTCGCGCTGCGCTGGCGGGAACTGCGCGGCCACCTCGCCGGGAAGAGCGACGGCGCGTCGCTGGACGCGATCGAGGAGCGGGTGACCGACCCCGGCGAGGCCGCCCCGGGCCGCGCGCTGTTCGCGACCCACGGGCAGGTGGCGCACGATGAGGCGCTGCCCGAGCCGCCGCGCCGGGAGATCGCCCGCTGGGCGGCCCTGCCGCACCTGATGCCGCTGCTGGCCCAGCGCGGCGAGAGCGTCCCGCACATCCGCGTGATCGCCGACCACACCGGGGCCGACGTCATCGTGGCCGGGCGCGGGGCGCCCCGCCGTACGGCGGTCGGGGAGGAACAGGACTGGCCGCTGACCAAGACCGGGCAGGGCGGCTGGTCGCAGAAGCGCTACGAACGAGGGGTCGAGGAGACCTGGGAGCGCAACGCGATGGCGGTCGCCGAGGCGGTGGACGAGGAGGTCCGCAGGACCGGCGCGGAGCTGGTCGTGGTGGGCGGCGCGCCGAGGTCGCGGGCGCTGGTGTGCGAACACCTGGGCGCCGCGGCGGCCGAACGCGTGGTGATGGCCGAGCACGGCAGCAGGGCCGAGGGCGCGGACCCGGCGGCCTTCGAGGCCGCGGCCGACGCCGCGGTGGACGCGTTCGTCGAGGGCAGACGCGCCGAACTGCTGAACCGCTACGGCGTCGGGCCGTCGTCCCGCGGCCTGGACGACACGGTGGCGGCGCTGCGCGACGGCCGCGTGGAGGTACTGCTGATCGCCGACGACCAGTCGGCCGACGGCCTGCTGTGGATCGGCGAGGAGGGCGCGCAGCTCGCCCTGGAGGCCGGCCACCTGCGGGCGTACGGCGTGGCCGAGCCGGTGCGCGAACGCGCCGACGCCGCCTTGGTCCGGGCCGCCGCGACGACCGACGCCGAGCTGTGGTTCGCCGGGCGCGACGCGCTCGGCACGGACGTCGCCGCGCTGCTGCGTTACTGAGTGACGATCACTACTTCCAGGGTGCGCGGGCCGTGTACGCCCTCCACCCGGTCGAGTTCGATGTCGCTGGTCGCCGACGGGCCGCTGATCCAGGTCAGCGGGCGCGCCGGGTCCAGCGCGGCGATCGCCTCGGGCACGCCGGGGACGATCTGGGCGGCGCGCACCAGGCACAGGTGGTAGTCGGGGATCAGGGTGAGCGCGCGACGGCCCTGCCCGGGACCGGCGTCCAGCACGATCGTGCCGGTCTCGGCGACGGCCACCGCGCATCCCGTGATCACGCCGTCCGCGGCGTCGAGGGCGGACGCGGCCAGCGGTGGTTCGTCGCGCAGCACGGCGGCGGGCGGCACGGCCGCGGCCCACTCCGCGTGCAGGCCGCCGGGCACCACGATGCGCCGCACACCGCGCCTGTCCAGCGCCTCGGCGATGAGCGCGGGCGCGTCGGCCTCCGGCGCGATGTGGACGGACGCCCGGTAGTCGCCCACCCGCTCGGCGAACCGCTCGGCGGCGATGCCTTCGCGGCTCCCGGCGGGGTGATGGGCACGCGGGATCTCCGCCTCGGGCGCGTCGCGCACGGCGGCGCGGACGCGGGCGAGGATGCGCTCTCTGGACCCGCTCATCGGCGGCCTCCGTTCGTCCTGGCCCACCAGTCCCTGAAGGACTCCGGCGGGATGTCGGGGATGTCGCGGGTGTCGGTCCAGCCCGCCAGCGGGCCGGGCAGGCGTCCGGGGGCGAGCCGGCGGAACCGGGCGGCCAGCCGCTGGGCGCGGGCCAGCCGCACCGGGCGGTCGAGGATCCAGCCCGCGGCGCGCATGCCGGCCCGCTCGGCGAGCGGGTGCGGGGCCTTGGCCCGCAGGTGGACCAGGACCTCGGGGATGTCGATGGCCACCGGGCACACGTCGTAGCAGGCGCCGCACAGGCTGGAGGCGTACGGCAGCGACCGGTCGAGGTCGGATTCCATGCCGCGAAGCTGCGGGGTGAGGATCGCGCCGATCGGCCCCGGGTAGACCGAGCCGTAGGCGTGGCCGCCGGTCCGCTCGTAGACGGGGCACACGTTGAGGCAGGCCGAGCAGCGGATGCAGCGCAGCGCTTGGCGGCCCACCTCGTCGGCGAGGACCCGGGTGCGCCCGTTGTCCAGCAGCACCAGATGGAACTCCTGGTTTTCCACCGCGCCCGTCCAGGTGGAGGTGTAGGGGTTCATCCGCTCGCCGGTGGAGCTGCGCGGCAGCAGTTGCAAAAAGACCGCCAGATCCCGCCAGGACGGTACCACCTTCTCGATTCCCACCACGCTGATCAGAGTCTCGGGCAGGGTCAGGCACATCCGGCCGTTGCCCTCCGACTCCAGCACCACGAGCGTGCCGGTCTCGGCGACCATGAAGTTGGCCCCGGAGATCGCGACCTTGGCGGCCAGGAAGCGGTCGCGCAGGTGCAGGCGGGCGGCCTCGGCCAGGGCGCGGGGGTCGTCGGTGAGGCCGGCGGGCGCGGGGCGGCCCCGGCGGCCCATCTCGGCCAGGAAGATCTCCCGGATCTCCGCGCGGTTGCGGTGGATCGCCGGGACCAGGATGTGCGAGGGCAGGTCGTCGCCGAGCTGCACGATCAGCTCGGCGAGGTCGGTCTCGTGCGCGGTGATGCCGTGCGCGGCGAGCGTCTCGTTGAGCCCGATCTCCTGGGTGGCCATCGACTTGACCTTCACCACGTCGGTCTCGCCGGTGGCCTTGACCAGGCGGGTCACGATCCGGCCGGCCTCCTCGGCGTCTTCGGCCCAGTGGACCCGGCCACCGGCCCGGGTGACGGCCTCCTCCAGCTCGACGAGGTAGGCGTCCAGGTTGCGGAGGGTGTGGTCCTTGATCGCCTTGGCGGCCGCCCGCAGCTCCGCCCAGTCCGGCAGCTCCGCCACCACCTGGGCGCGCCTGTTCCGGATCGTGCCTGTGGCCTTGCGCAGGTTGTACCGCAACTGCGAATCCCGCACGGCCCGCGCCGCGTTCGCCGCGAAACTCACGGGCGGGCCTCGGTGGTGGCCAGGATCTCGGCGAGGTGCATGGTGCGCACTCCGGCGCGCTGGCGGGTGAGGGCGCCGCCGATGTGCATCAGGCAGGAGTTGTCGGCGGCGCACAGGACCTCGGCGCCGGTGTCGAGCACCGCGCGGACCTTGTCGGCGCACATCGCGGCGGACACCGCGGGGTTCTTGACCGCGAAGGTGCCGCCGAATCCGCAGCACTGGTCCGCATCCGGGAGCGGCACCAGGTCCAGGCCGCGGACCTGGCGCAGCAGCCGGGCCGGGCGGTCGCCGAGGCGCAGGCCGCGCAGCGAATGGCAGGTCGGGTGGTAGGTCACCCGGTGCGGGAAGTACGCGCCGACGTCGGTGACGCCGAGCACGTCCACCAGGAACTCCGACAGGTCATGGACCCTGGGCACGGTCGCCGCCACCGCGCGGGCGGGCGCGCCGGGCGGGGCCAGCCGCGGATACTGCTCGCGTACCATGGCCGCGCACGAACCCGAGGGCACCACCACCGCGTCGTACCCGGCGAACACGCTGACGAACCGCCCGGCCAGACGAGTGCCCTCGGCCCGGTATCCCGAGTTCAGGTGCATCTGGCCGCAGCAGGTCTGCCCGGCGGGGAACTCCACCTCGCACCCCAGGCGGCGCAGCAGCGACACCACCGCCTGGCCCGTCCGCGGGAACAGCGTGTCGTTGACGCATGTGATGAACAACGCGACCCGCACCCGGACCACACTAAACGATCGTCATCGGGTGTCGGCGACGCGGCAGTTCGCGCCCGAGCAGGCCGCCATCTCGTGCAGGGTGCGCGCCAGGGAGTCGACCACCTCGGCGGGCGTGCGGGTGACGATGTTGTCCAGTTGGTGGGGGTCGGCGGTCAGGTCGTAGAGCTGCCGCTCGCCGCCCGCGTACTCGACGTAGGTGTGCCTGGCCGTGCGCAGCGCCCGATACGGCGGCGCCTCCCCCGGCACCGGCGACCAGTCCGGCGGCCGGTAGAACTCCACCAGCACGTTCTTCCGCCACGCCGCAGGCGTCTGTCCGGTCAGCAGTGGCACCAGCGAACGCCCTTCGGCGAAGCCGGGCACCCGTGTGCCCGCCAGCTCGGTGAACGTCGGCCCGAGGTCCACCGTGGCGGTCATGGCGGTGACCGTGCGCCCGGCCGCCACGCCGGGCCCCCTGGCCACCAGCGGCACCTTGATGCTCTCCTCGAACGGCGTGGTCTTGCCCAGCGGCAGCCGGTGCGTGCCCAGGTGGAAACCGTTGTCGGAGGTGAAGAACAGGTAGGTCCGGCCCAGCCGCCCGGACTGGCCGAGCGCCCGCACGAGGGCGCCCACCATGTCGTCCACGCCGAGCATCGCGCGCAGCCGCCTGCGGTGGCGCTCGTCCACCTCCTCCACCTCGTCGTCGTCCAGGCGGGGGGCCGAACGCAGCCATTCGGGCTCGGCCGAGACGTCGTCCTGGTTGAAGCTGGGCGGGCGGGGCGCTCGTGCCTCGGCGAAGGCCTCTTCGTGCCTTGGAGCCGGGTTGGCCGGCAGGTGCGGCGCGACCGGGGCCAGGTAGAGGAAGAACGGCTCCTTGCCCGGCTGGGACACGAACGCGGACGCCTTGGCGGCGAGCACGTCGGCGAGGTAGTCGGACTCCTCGTCGCCGTAGGCGCGCAGGGTGCCGTTCTCGTTGAGCGTGTAGCCGAACTCCTCGTAGAGCCGCCTGACCGGTACGTACCATTCGTCCCAGCCGGGCGGCACATAGGTGGGCGGCGCGGCCCTGCCCGGGTAGTGGTTGAGGTACTTGCCCATCAGCGCGGTGCGATATCCGGCGCCCTTCAGCCAGGTGCCGATCGTTGAGCTTTCCAGCCCGGATCTGTGGAACCGCGCGAATCCGCCCTCCGGCGCGGTGTTGGTGAACACGCCGTGGCTGTGCACGTACTGCGAGCGCAGGATCGACGCCCGCGACGGGCAGCACCAGGAGTCGGTCACGAAGTACCGCTCGAAGGAGGTGCCCTGGCGGACGAGCTGGGACCAGATGTTGGGAAACGAACGCAGGTCGCTCGCCTCCAGGTCGTCGGCGACGATCAGGATGATGTTGGGGCGCGGCGCGGCGCCCGCGTCGGCGGGCACGCCGCGTATCGGCCCGGCTCCGGCGAGCAACAGCATCGCGGCGCAGGCCAGCCAGCCGACGACCTTCTTCACATGAGATAGGTTTCCCGGCTCGGGTCTTTTCGACACACGCCCGGCGCTCTCCGGTGCTTTCCCGGCGCGATGGCCGGGGAGGCGGGCGATGTGCGTTCGGCCCGCCGGTCCAGCACAATCGGTCGGGTGACTACTCGGGTGCTGATTGCCGACGACCAGGCGCTGGTGCGGACCGGATTTCAGATGATCCTCGACGCCCAGCCCGACCTCGAAGTGGTCGCGGCGGTGGCGGACGGCGCCGAGGCGGTGGAGCAGGCCAGGCGGCTGCGTCCGGATGTGTGCCTGCTCGACATCCGCATGCCCCGGCTCGACGGCCTGGAGGTGACCAGGATCCTCGCGGGCCCCGGGGTGGACGATCCGCTGCGGGTGGTCATCGTCACCACCTTCGACCTGGACGAATACGTGTACGGCGCGCTGCGCTCCGGCGCATGCGGGTTCCTGCTCAAGGACAGCGGGCCGACGCTGCTGGTGGAGGCCATCCGGGCGGCGGCCGTGGGCGACGCGCTGGTGTCGCCGTCGATCACCGTGCGGCTGCTGGAGCACCTGGCGCGCCCGCGTCCCAGTACGGCACGGCCGGCCCGCGAGCCGCTGACCGAGCGGGAGCTGGACGTGGTCCGTCTGGTGGCCCGGGGCCGCACCAACCTGGAGGTGGCCGGAAAGCTGTTCGTCTCGCTGTCCACCGTCAAGACCCACCTGGGCAGCATCCAGAGCAAGCTCGGGGTCCGCAACCGGGTGGAGATCGCGGCCTGGGCCTGGGAGTCCGGCATCGTGGGGTGAGACAAGCTCGGATCAGCTCGGATCAACGCGGATTAGCGGAGTGGCGTACGGGATAGAAGAAGGACAAGGTCCTTCAGCGCGCATGCCGGGGGGAGAGATCTCATGCGCCTTGCCCCGCCACCACCGCACCGAGCGGCCTTGGCCGTCCACGCGGCCTTCCTGGTCCACCTCGCCGCCCTCGCCGGTCTGGTGATCTTCGAGGCGACCCGCGGCGAACGGCTGGCCAGGAGGCTGGCGCTGCTGGGCGCCGACGCTTCCGGCAGGCAGGCCCTGGTCGGCGACGTCACCCTGTTCGCGGTGCTCCTGCTCACGGTGGCCGCGACCGCGGTCATCGCCGCCTGCGCCTACCTGACCTGGCTGGTCAGGGCGAGGCGGGCGAGCGTTCCCGGCGTCCGCGGGTCGGGCGGGGTGCTGGCCGGCTGGCTGGTGCCCGGGCTCAACCTGATCGTCCCGCCGCTGCTGGTCGACCGCATGTGGCGGGAGACCCGCGGCCGGCTGCCCGCGGCCCGGCGGCGGCGCTGGCTGGCCCTGCTCGCCGCATGGTGGCTGGCCTGGCTGGGCGCGCTGGCGAGCGTCGGGGCCGGGTTCGCCGCGCGGGGCGGGGTCACCGGAGTCGGCCTGGTCCAGCTCGCCGTCTTCTCCCTGGCCGCGCTGCTGTGCACGGCCACGATCAGGCAGATCGCCCGCACCCGGCCCGCCGGGCCGCGCCCCGGCCGCTTCGCCCCGTACGCCGAGGCCGGCCACGACGCCCGGGTGATCAGCCTGCCCCCGCTGGGCGGCCCGGTCCTGCAACCGCAGTCCGCGGGCGACCAGCCGAGCGGCTAGGCGCTGCGCCGGGTCGGCGCGGGGCCGGAGCTTCCGCCGCTGGCGTGCCAGAGGCGGCGCGGCGGGTCCTGTACGCCGGGGGCGGGGCCGATGTCGGCGTACGGCGAGAGCCGGAAGCCGTTGGCGTACTCGATGCGCCGCCCGCCGACCGCACCCGCCGACACCGGGGCCGCGCCGAGCAGCGCCCGCGCCCCGGCGATCCCCTTTTCGTGCCACACCCGGTCCACGTCCAGCAGGTTCCAGCAGTCCAGCGCGCGCAGCGACACCGCCCGCGGCCCGGTCCGCCTGACCACCCCGCGGGCCACCAGCAGCCACGACCCGAAGACCGTGGCCGCGCAGTGCCCCTGCACCGACTCGAAGAACGTCAGGTCCACCGGGCCGGTCGAGTCGTCCAGGGTGGTGAAGATCACCCGCTGGCCGGACCGCACCGCCGGGGTCTGGGTGGCCACCTTGACTCCGGCGACCAGCACCTCCGCGCCGTTGCGCAGGGACATCAGCTCCGCCGACCGGACCACGCCGATCGCGTCCAGCAGGTCGTCGTGGAAGCTGATCACATGGCGGCTGACGTCCATGCCCAGGATGCTCAGCTCGGCCTCGACCATCTCGCTCTCGGTCATCTCCGGCAGCTCCCCCGGCACGATGTGCTCGGTGAAGCCCAGCGGGAGCTGCGCCGCAGACCGCATGCCCCGTTCGAGCACGCCGACCTGGGCGATCAGGTCGCGCCTGGTCAGCTCGCCGGGACGCCAGCGGGGGCCGCCCGGGCGCAGCCGGTGCAGCGCGTCCAGGCCGCCGACCTGGACGATCCGCTCGGCGATCGGCCGCGAGGGCCGGGCCCGGTCCCAGAAGTCGGCCAGCGAGGTGTACGGCTGGCCCGCGACGATGCGGTCCACCTCGGCCTCGCTGACCCCCTTGACCGCGGAGAAGGGCACCCGCAGGCCGTACCCCCGGCCCATCTCGCCGACCCACGCGGGCGCCGGGGCCCTGCGCCCCGCCGGTTCCAGCCCGGCCGGGTGGACGCGGATCCTCGCCGGACTCTGGGGGTCGGCGGCGGGCGGGTCTGCGCGCGGGCCGACCCGCTCGACCAGCCACTGCCGGCCCGAGCGGTTGATGTCCAGCGGCAGCACCGACACGCCGCACTGGCGGGCCTCGTCGAGGATGACCCGCTGCGGGTACATCCCCGGCTCGTGGGTGAGCACCCCGGCGAAGAAGGCGGCCGTGTGGTGCCGCTTGAGCCAGGCCGACTGGTAGGTGGGCAGCGCGAAGGCCGCGGCGTGCGCCTTGCAGAACCCGAACGCGCCGAACGCGTCGAGCACCTCCCAGGAGCGCTCGACGGTCTCCCTGTCGTACTCCGGCCGCACGTTGAGCTCCCACCACACCCGGACCCTGGACCTGCCCTCGGGGGTGTCGAGGGTGCGGCGGATCTTCTCCGCCATGGACAGGCCGCAGCCGGTCATGGCGTGCACGACCTGGAGGATCTGCTCGTGGAAGATGACCACGCCGTTGGTCTCGGCCAGCACCCCTCGCAGGTCGGGATGCGGGTAGCGGACCGGCCGCCAGCCGTGCCTGCTCTCCAGGTAGGGGGTGACCATGTCGGAGTTGACCGGCCCCGGGCGGAACAGCGAGATGTCGATGATCAGGTCGTGCATGGTGCGGGGGATCATCTTGGCCACCAGCTCGCGCTGGCCGGGCGACTCGATCTGGAAGCAGCCGATGGTGCGGCCCGTGCCGATCAGGTCGTAGGTCTCGGTGTCGTCGTGGGACACCTCGTCGAGCCGTACCGAAACGCCGTCCACCCGCTCGATCTCCGTGAGCGTGTAGGCCATGGACGACTGCATGCGCACGCCCAGCACGTCCAGCTTGAGCATGCCGGCCTTCTCCACGTCGTCCTTGTCGAACTGCGACATCGAGAAGTCCAGCAGGCTGCGCTCGACCGGGGTGCGGTCGCGCAGCCCGGCGTTGCCGACCAGCACGCCGCAGGGGTGCAGGGCGATGTGCCTGGGCAGGCCGTCCAGCTTCTCGGCGAGCCGGAACACGGTGGCCAGCGCCCGGTCGTTCAGCCCGCTCTCGCGCAGCTCCGGCAGGTCGGACAGGGCGGCGCGGATCTGCTTGGCGCGTACGTGCGGGAACGCCTTGGCGATCACGTCGATCTCGTGCGGGGGCAGCCCCATGGCCCCGCCCACGTCGCGGATCGCGCTGCGGGCCCGGTAGGTCTCCATCATCGACACGCAGGCCACCCGGGCCTCGCCGTAGCGCTCGTAGATGGCGCGGTAGCAGTCCAGGCGGCGGGCGGACTCCACGTCCACGTCGATGTCGGGGAGCCCGACCCGGCCCTCGGACAGGAAGCGCTCCATCAGCAGGTCGTGGTCGAGCGGGTTGACCTCGCCGATGCCGATCAGGTAGTTGACCAGGCTGCCCGCGCCGGAGCCGCGGATCGCGCAGCGGACGCCCATGCCGCGGATCATGTCGGTGATCCCGGCCACCGCGATGAAGTAGCCGGACAGCCGCTTGCGCTCGATGACGTCGAGTTCGGCGGCGAGGCGCTCCCTGGCGTCTCTGGAACGGTCCAGTCCGCGCCGGTACAGGCCGTCGGCGCAGCGGTCGCGCAGCAGCGGCACCGGGTTCCTGCCGATCTCGGGCAGGTGCAGCTCGGGCTCGTCGTTCTCCAGGACCAGCAGGTCCAGTGGGTCGAGGACGCAGCGCTCGGCGACCTGGCGGGTGGTCGCGAGCAGGCGGGCGGCCTGTTCTTCGTCGCCGCCGCAGATCCGGGCGGCGACGTGGGCCATCTCCTCCGGGCTCTTGAGGTAGGCGTGCGAGGTGGAGTGCGGGAGGTGGCGGGGGTGCAGCGGGACCAGTTGGCGGGCCGCGTCGAGTACGTCGCCGACCTGGTAGTCGGCCGGCGCGAGGTGGCGTACGGCGTTGCTGAGCACGGCGGGCACCCCGGCCGCGCCGGCCAGGCCGAGCATCCGGGCGGCGGTGTTGGCCTCACGGTAGCCGTACTGGTCGACCAGCTCGACCACCAGGTCGGGAACGGCGGCGCGCCAGCGGGCCAGCAGGCCGGCGGCCAGGTCGTCGCGCCGGGCCGCGGCGGCGTGGCCCACGTCGGAGGCGGGACCGAGCATGACCACCAGGCCCTCGGCGTGGGCCGCGACCATCTCGCGGGTCACCCTGGGCTCGCCGCGCTCCCCGGAGTAGTGGGCGGCGGTGACCAGGCGGCACAGGGCGGCCCAGCCGCCCGAGCGGGCCAGTACGGTGATCCGCCGCTCGCCCTTGCCACCGCCGTCTTCGTCTGCGGAAAGGGCGAGGTCGGCGCCGATGACCGGCGACACGCCGGCGGCCAGGCACGCCTGGGCGTGCTTGATCGCGCCGTACAGGCCGTCGCGGTCGGTCAGCGCGAGGATGTCCATGCCCAGCTCGGCGGCCCGGCGGACCAGCGCCTGCGGGAAGGCGGTGCCGTAGCGCAGCGAGTAGGCGGAGGCCAGGTGCAGGTGGGCGAACATCAGTCCCACGCCCTGATCATCAGCCAGCCGTCGCTCGCGGTGTCGTAGCGCAGCTCGTAGGTGCCGCCCTGGTCGCCCGCGCGGGCCTCGACCCGCCAGAACCTGCGCTCGCCCGGGTCGTTCTCCGACGTCTTCCACCACTCGCGGGCCACGACCCAGTGGTCGAGCACCCCGTGGACGACATAGAGCCGATCCCGCCAGACGAACTGGCTCGGTGCGCCGTGTCGGGTCCAGACCTCGATAGGGTCTCCGTAGAGTCTGCTCAAGGCGCTTGCTCTCCCTTGTGGCTCCGGCTGTTTCCTCGCGAGCCACCCGGGGGAAGGCGGGTGCTATCTCGAACATATGTTCTCAAGCCGCCGAACGCAAGTCGGGCGCCGGCCCGCTTGTCACCTCATTGGGGATCAAGGAGCAGGATGATGCGAGCCATCGTGATCTCCGCCACCGGCGGACCAGAGGTGCTGACCTACACCGACCACCCCGACCCGGCGCCCGCCCCCGGTGAGCTGCTGGTCCAGGTGGCCGCCTGCGGTGTCAACTTCATCGACACCTACCACCGGAGGGGCCGCTACCCACTGTCGCTGCCGACGGTCCTCGGCCGGGAAGGGGCCGGGATCGTGCTGGCCGCCGGGGAGGACGTCGCGGAGTTCGCCCCCGGCGACCGGGTGGCCTGGACGGGCGTGCCAGGCAGCTACGCCGAACTGGTCACGCTGCCCGCCACACGGGCGCTGCCGGTCCCCGACGAGATGGCCCTCGACCTGGCCGCCGCCATCCCGTTGCAGGGGATGACCGCGCACTACCTCACCCATTCGGTCCATGCGGTCAAGCCGGGCGATGACGTGCTGGTCCACGCCGCGGCGGGCGGGATGGGCCTGCTGCTGGTCCAGATGGCCAAGCTGCGCGGGGCCCGGGTGATCGGCACGGTCTCCACCGACGAGAAGGCCCGGCTGGCCCGCGATGCGGGCGCGGACACCGTGCTGCGGTACGAGGGGTTCGCCGACGCGGTGCGCGACCTGACCGGCTCAGGGGTCCACGTCGTCTACGACGGCGTCGGCGCGGCCACCTTCGACGGCAGCCTGACCAGCCTGCGCCCGCGCGGCATGATGGCCCTGTACGGCGCGGCCAGCGGCGCGGTGCCGCCGGTCGATCCGATGCGCCTGTACCACGGCGGCTCGCTGTTCCTGACCCGGCCGCTGCTGGAGCACTACATCGCCACCCGCGAGGAACTGCTGTGGCGGGCGGGCGACGTGTTCGGCTGGGTCGCCTCCGGCGACCTGCGGATCGACGTGTCCCGGCGCTACCCGCTGAGCGAGGCCCGCCAGGCACACGAGGCCCTGGAGGCCCGCCGTACGACGGGCAAGCTGCTGCTCATCCCCGACCGCTGACCTTCCCGGCCGACTCCGGTGTGAGGCGCCCGTCCGTCGTGACTGCTGATGCCCGACCTGTGCATGATCGGTGAACTCCCCGCACGGTTACGACGCCTTTCGTGGCGCGCGGTCGGCGGCGGGGGTCACCAGTCCTGCGACAAACCCGACATTCGGCGCAAGTATTCGTCTTCGTCGATCTCACCGGCCGCGTAGCGCCGCTTGAGGATCTCGCGGGGGTCGTCGGCGGGCGGGGACAGCGGAGTGGCGGAGCGGGTCCGTGCGACGAGCATGACGCCGAGGACGACCGCCACCACCACGGCGATCATGAACAGCAGCAGGACGATCCTCATGCCCCCATTGTCCCCCCGGGCGGCAGCGAGGGAAGGCCGGACGGCGGGCCACATTCCAGCAGGCGGGTCAGCGCGGTGGTGTCGAGGTGCCGCTCGACCAGGTCGCCGAGCGCGTCCAGGCGGCGTTCGCGCAGCACGGCGAACGACACGCCAGGGGCCGGGGTGAAGTCGCGCCCGGCGAGCGAGGCCGCCTCGGTCAGGAACGCCCGGCGGAAGTCGTCGTTCTCCAGCGCGCCGTGCCAGGTGGTGCCGAACACGCCGCCCGCCCGGCAGCCGTCCAGGAACGGCTCCGCGCCGTCGTCGGGGGTCACCGTGCCGTGGTGGATCTCGTAGGCCGCCACGCGGTGGCCGTACGCCTCGCCGACCGGGGTGCCGAGGGTCTTGGCCGCGGCGAACTCGACGGTCGCCGGTAGCAGCCCGAGCCCCGGTACCGTGCCCTCGCCCGACTCGACCAGGTCGGTGATGGTCCTGGTGAGCATCTGGTAGCCGCCGCAGATGCCCAGCACCGGGCCGCCCGCGGCGGCCGTCTCGGCGATGGCCCGGCCGATGCCGCGCTCGCGCATCCAGCGCAGGTCCGGCACCGTGGCGCGGGAGCCGGGGATGACCACGAGGTCGGCGTCGGCGATCTCGGCGGGGCCGGTGACGAACCGCACGACCACGCCGGGTTCGCAGGCCAGCGCGTCGAGGTCGGTGAAGTTGGAGATGCGCGGCAGGCGGACGACGGCCACGCGCAGCGACTGCCTGCCGTACGGCGGGCCTCCGGCGGCGGCGCGGTCGCGCGATTCGAGGGCCAGGGAGTCCTCCACGTCCAGCCACAGGCCGTCCAGCCAGGGCAGCACCCCGTAGACCGGCCGGCCGGTCAGCTCGCGCAGCGTGTCGAGGCCGGGCGCGAGGAGTTCGGGGGCGCCCCGGAACTTGTTGACCACGAACCCGGCGATCAGCGCCTGGTCGGCCGGTTCGAGCAGCGCGACCGTGCCGTAGAGCGCGGCGAACACCCCGCCCCTGTCGATGTCGCCGACCACGACGACGGGCAGCCCGGCGGCGCGGGCCAGACCCATGTTGGCGATGTCGCCGCGGCGCAGGTTGATCTCGGCGGGGCTGCCCGCGCCCTCACAGATCACCACGTCGTGTGCGGCCCGCAGCCGGTCGAGCGATTCCAGCGCCACCTGCCGCAGCTTGTCCTTGAGCCCGCCGTACTCCATCGCGTCCACGTCGGTGAGCGGGCTGCCCAGAACGACGACCTGACTACGCCGGTCACTGCCCGGTTTGAGGAGGATCGGGTTCATGTCGGCATGCGGGACCAGGCCACAGGCCGCCGCCTGTACGGCCTGCGCACGGCCGATCTCCGCACCCTGCGGGGTGACGAACGAGTTGAGCGACATGTTCTGCGCCTTGAAGGGCGCCACATCGACGCCCTGCCTGGCCAGCCACCGGCAGATGCCGGCGGTGACCACACTCTTACCCGCATCCGAGGTAGTCCCCGCGACCAGCAACGCCCCCTTCACC
>NZ_POUA01000186.1 GCF_003236385.1 Spongiactinospora gelatinilytica | reverse complement strand
GCGGCCCACACCCCGGCAGACTGACCCCGCCACCGAGGCGGCCCGCCGCCCTGAGCGCATTCCGCAGGCGGCGGGCCGTGGGCTCGTCAGCGGCCCTGTGACCTGCGCGAGCGGGTGAGCCAGCGCGCCGAGCCGAACGCCACCCGGGCGCGGGAGTCGGCAACGCCACCTTGTACCGCCACTTCCCGGACCGCGCCGACCTGATCGGAGCCGTGGTGGTGGACAACATGGCGCAGGTGGCGGCCCTCGCCGCCGAGGTCTTGGCCGCCGAGCCGTCGGCCGGCCAGGCGCTCGCCGCGTTCGCCCAGCGGGTCGTCGAACACCGTATCGTCGCCATGCTGCCCATCCTGGGCGCGCACGTCGAGCAGACCACCGAGTTCCGCCAGGCGCGCACCCACCTCCTGGCGGCGCTGGACACTCTGGTCGAGGCCGCCCGCGCCGAGGGGGCGCTGCGTTCTGACGTAGGCGCCGCCGACCTCGTCATGTTCCTCACCGTGCTCACCCGCCCTCTGCCGTCGGTGTCACGCGACCTCGGCGACGCGGTACGCGCTCGGTTGCTGGCCACCCTCCTCGACGGCCTGCGCCCCGGCGGCGCCACCCCGCTGCCGGGCGCCCCCCTCGACGCGGACCTCATCACGGCCGGCCTGACGACGGCGAACCGGAGCCCGGCCACACAGCCATAGCCCGCTACGCGCCGCACCTCGCCGCTCAGGACGGAACAGCGTCAGCGACGAACGCCGCTGCCGCCGCGCTCATCCCTGGCTTGGTCTCAGGGGGCTCCGGCGAGGGCGGCGGTCAAGGTGTCGCCGATGGCGGTGATGTCCTGGGCCGCGCGGGCTCGGGCCGTGTCGACGTCGCCGTCGGGCCCGACCGGGGTGACGACCTCCAGGTAGCACTTCAGCTTGGGCTCGGTGCCGCTCGGCCGTACGATCGCGCGGGCGTCCCCGGCGAGCCGGAAGCGCAGGGCGTCCGTAGGCGGTAGCGCGCTCGTCCCGGCGGCGAAGTCGTCGATGCCCTCGACGGCCCGGCCGCCGAGGGCGGTGGGCGGGCCGGCCCGCAGCCGGTCCATCGCCGCGGTGATCAGGGACAGATCCTCGACGCGGAAGGACAGCGCGCCCGTGGCGTGCAGGCCGTACTTCCTGGCCTGGTCGTCCAGCAGGTCGAGCAGGGTGCGCCCGGCGTGCCGGGCGGCGGCGGCCAGCGCGGCGACGGTGAGCGCGGCCCCGATGCCGTCCTTGTCGCGCACCGGCAGCCCCGCGTCCGACCCGACGCTGTACCCGAGCGCCTCCTCGTACCCGAAGACCAGCCCCGGCCCCGCCCGCATGATCCATTTGAAGCCGGTCAGCGTCTCCGCGAACGCCACCCCGTGCGCCGCCGCGATCTTGCCGAGCAGCGAGGAGGACACGATCGTGGTCGCCACCCGGCGCGAGCCGCCCGACGTGGCCCCCAGTACGTGCTCGGCCAGCAGCCCGCCCAGTTCGTCGCCGGTCAGCATGCGATGGCCGCCGCCGCCCAGCGGCACGCCGACCGCGCACCGGTCGGCGTCGGGGTCGTTGGCGATCAACAGGTCCGCGCCGAGCCGCCCGGCCAGCTCCAGCGCCAGATCCATCGCGCCTGGTTCCTCCGGGTTGGGGAAGGCGACGGTGGGAAAGTCCGGGTCGGGGTCGCGCTGCGCCGCCACGACGTACGGCGGGGCGAACCCGGCCCGCTCGAACGCCTTGCCCAGCGTGCCGCCGCCCACCCCGTGCAGCGGCGTGTAGACGACGGTCAGGTCACGAACCTTCGGATCGCCCAGCGGCAGCGCGGTCACCGCCGACAGGTAGGCGTCGGCGATCTCCGGGCCGAGCACCTCCCACTCGCCCAGCGGCAGCCGGTCCACCCGCCCCACGGCGTCGATGGCGGCCGAGATCCGCGCGTCCACCGGCGGCACGATCTGCCGCCCGTCCGCCCAGTAGACCTTGTACCCGTTGTCGCGCGGCGGGTTGTGGCTCGCCGTCACGGTCACCCCCGCGACCGCGCCCAGGTGGCGCACCGCGAAGGCCAGCACCGGCGTCGGCAGCGGCCCGGGCAGCAGCAGGGCGCGCAGCCCGGCCCCGGCCAGCACGGCGGCGGTGTCCCGGGCGAAGACGTCTGACTTGTGCCGGGCGTCGTACCCGATGACCACCTTTCCGCCCGGGCCCAGCACAGCGGCCAGACCGGCGGCGGCCCGCATGACGGTGACGCGGTTCATCCGGTTGGGGCCCGTGCCCAGCTCGCCGCGCAGCCCGGAGGTGCCGAACTCCAGCTTGGCGGCGAACCGCCCGGCGAGGGCGGCCTGATCACCGCTCGCCAGCAGTCCTTCCAGCTCGGAACGGGTCTCGGGGTCGGGGTCCTGGGCCAGCCAGTCCTCCGCCCGCCGTACCAGATCGCGCACGCGCACCCCTCCCGAGCCGCAAAAGAGCGCAAAAGAGCGCTAGAGGTTGTCGATCGCCTTGGCCAGCAGCAGCCCCATCCGCCCCGCCGTCGCCCGGCCCACCGCCAGCACCTCCTGGTGGTCGAGCGGTTCGTCGACCAGCCCGGCGCCGGGGTTGGTGACCAGCGAGACGCCCAGCACCTCGGCGCCGCCCTCGCGGGCCGCGATGGCCTCAAGCACGGTGGACATGCCGACCATGTCGCCGCCGATGGTCCGGCACATCCGGATCTCGGCGGGCGTCTCGTACGAGGGGCCGCGCAGCCCGACGTACACGCCTTCGGTCAGGGAGGGATCGGCCTCGCGCGCCAGGTCGCGCAGCCGCCTGCTGTAGACCTCGGTCAGGTCGATGAACGCCGGGCCGGTGAGCGGGTTGGCACCGGTGAGGTTGATGTGGTCGCTGATCAGCACGGGGTCGCCGACGCGCTGGAGCTCCGGGCGCAGGCCGCCCGCCGCGTTGGTGAGCACGACCGTGCGGACCCCGGCCGCCAGGGCGGTGCGCACGCCGTGCGCCACCGAATCGACGCCGTGGCCCTCGTACAGGTGGGTGCGGCCAAGGAAGACCAGGACCTTGCGGCCCGAGCCGGTGACCACGGCGCGTACCGTGCCCGTGTGGCCCGCCACGGCGGGCGGCGCGAACCCCGGCAGGTCGCCCACCGGGATCTCGGCGAGCGCGCCACCGAGCGCGTCGGCGGCCGGGGCCCAGCCCGAGCCCATCACCAGGGCCGTGTCGAAGGCGTCCAATCCGGTCTGCGAGGTCAGGGCGCGCGCGGCCCGCTCCGCGAGCGCACCGGGGGTGTGGTCATCGTGGGTCACAGGACCGAGGCTACCGGCCGCCGGGCCACCCGGCGATCAGCTCCCCATCCAGGTGCAGGGACCCTATGCTCCGGAGTCGGCCGCCCTGCGGTCAGCTCCCCATCGAGGTGCAGGGACGGCTGCGCAGGTCCTTGACGTAGTCGTCGGGGGCGCCCGCCTTCTCCGCGGCGTCGGAGATGATGCCGAGGTAGCGGGCGGCGGGCAGGCCGCCCTCGTAGTCGTCCAGCACGTGGAACCACGCCACCACCTCGCCCTCCAGCGTCTGCACCCGCAGGCGCACCCGCCGGTACAGGCCGAGGGAGGCGCCCTCCCAGTGGTCGAGGGTCTGCTCGTCCCATTCGGGGACGTCGTAAAGGACGACGAAGACATGCTCGTAGGGGTCTTCGACGATGGTGGCGAGCGCGCCCTCCCAGCCGACGTCCGCCCCGCCGAAGGTCAGACGCCAGCCCTGCAGCCAGCCCGTGCCCCGCATCGGGGAGTGAGGAGCCCGCTGAGCCATCTGCGCCGGGTCCATGTTGCTGCCGTAGGCCGCGTAAACAGGCACGGCACCCAAGGGTAATCCAAGATCGCACGCCTGCGGCTCATGCGGCGGGGGTCCGGTGGTTCGTGCCTTCGTGCCCGCATCGATGCGCACTCCTGGGATACGGGACAATGGTGTACGTGACGAGGATCGTGATCATAGGCGGCGGCCCCGGCGGTTACGAGGCGGCCCTGGTCGCCGCGCAATTGGGCGCGGAGGTCACGGTTGTGGAGAAGGACGGCATCGGCGGGCACTGCGTGCTCACCGACTGTGTGCCGTCCAAGACCCTGATCGCCACTTCTGTGCGCAAGCAGGCGCTGCTCGACGCCGCCTCGCTCGGGGTCCACTTCACCGGCGGCGGCGACGGCGAGGTGGGCGGCGTGCAGGTCGATCTGCCGCTGGTCAACAAACGGGTCAAGGAGCTGGCGCAGGCGCAGTCCGCCGACATCGCGGCGCGCATGGCGGCCGAGGGCGTGGAGGTGATCGCCGCCCAGGGGCGGCTGGTCGATCCGCAGGTGGTCCGGGCCGGTGATCGCACGATCGAGGCCGACGTGGTGATCGTCGCGACCGGCGCGACGCCCCGGGTGCTGCCCACCGCCCGCCCGGACGGCGAGCGCATTCTCGACTGGCGGCAGATCTACGACCTGCCCGAGTTGCCCGAGCACCTGATCGTGGTGGGCTCGGGGGTGACCGGAGCGGAGTTCGCCGGCGCCTATCGCTCGCTCGGTTCAGAGGTCACGCTGGTCTCCAGCCGCGACCGGATGATGCCCAACGAAGACCCCGACGGCGCCGAGGTGCTGGAGGAGGTCTACCGCAGGCGCGGGATGAACGTCATGGGCCGTTCCCGCGCGGCCGGCGTCAAGCGCACCGCCGACGGCGTGGTCGTCACTCTCGAAGACGGCCGCACGGCCGAGGGCTCGCACTGCCTGATGACCGTCGGCATGATCCCCAACACTCGAGGGCTCGGCCTTGAGGAGGCCGGGGTCACCCTCGACGCCAACGGTTTCATCCAGGTGGACAAGGTCTCCCGCACCTCCGCTCCCGGCGTCTACGCGGCGGGCGACTGCACCGGTGTGCTGATGCTCGCCTCCGTGGCGGCCATGCAGGGCCGGATCGCGGTGTGGCACGCGCTGGGCGAGGCCGTCCAGCCGCTGCGGATGGCCACGGTGGCGGCCAACATCTTCACCGACCCGGAGATCGCCACGGTCGGGGTGACGCAGCGCCAGATCGAGTCCGGCGAGATCGACGCCAACGTGGTGAAGCTCCCGCTGGCCACCAACGCGCGGGCCAAGATGCAGGGCTTCAACGACGGCTTCGTCAAGCTGTTCTGCCGCCCCAACACCGGCATCGTGCTGGGCGGGGTCATCGTCGCGCCGGGCGCCTCCGAGCAGATCCTGGCCGTGTCGGAGGCGGTGCAGCAGCGGCTGACGGTCGATCAGCTCGCCCACACGTTCGCGGTCTACCCGTCGCTTTCCGGCTCGGTGACCGAGGCGGCCCGTCGCCTGATGCAGCCGATGACCAACAGCGGCATCTGACCCGATCCGACCCACTGACAAAACGGGAAGACCCCGGCGGCCCAAGGCCACCGGGGTCTTCGCGTCACAGGCCGGGGACGACTACCAGTCGCCGCCGAAGTCACCGCCGCCGAAGTCACCGAAGCCGCCGGCGTCTCCGCCGCCGCCGCCGAAGTCTCCGCCGCCCATGCCGCCGCCGGCGTCGGTCATGCCTTGCTCATAACCCATGCCGTAGCCGCCCATGCCCCAGCCGCCCATCATGCTGCCCATCAGCGTGCCGACGAGCATGATGCTCATCACGTCGCCGAAGCCGCCGTAGTAGCCGTAGGCGTAGGGCTGGTAGGCCGGGCCCGCGTCGTAGTAGGGCCGCCGCTGGCCGTTGACCACGACCTCGCGCATCTGCGGGTCGAGGCCGTGCTCCACGGCTTCGGCGTCGGCCGCGCAGGCGGGCACGTCGCGGACCGCGCCGCCGGGCGGGGCCCAGCGCACGTCGCGGACGGACGGGCCGTGCTGCGGGTTGAAGAAGCACGGCGCCCGCCGCTCGGGGATCGGCTGCTGGTTGACCCGCGCCTTCACCACGGCCAGCGCGTAGCGGCCGTCCTGAAGCGTGGAGGTCACGCCGCGCACGTCGTCGGGCCGCCTGACCGCGCCCAGCTCGACCTTGGCCTTCTCGTAGGAGTCGAGCGCCTGCTGCCACTCGGTCAGGTGGCCGCCGCCCTCGCCGAGCATCTTGACGTCGGCGTCGAGCGCGGTGATCTCCTCACCGAACTTGGTGACGTCTTCCTCCACGGTCTGCTTGACGGCGGCCAGCTCGGCGGCCTCGCGCGCCTCGCGCTGCTGCCGCTTCTTGCGCGAGTAGAGGAACAGGCCGCCGCCGCCCACCAGGAGCAGCACCAGCAGGGCGATGGTCACGCCGGAGCTGACGCCGCCGCTCGTGCCCGCCTTGCTGCCCGAGCCGAGCGCGCCGTCTCTGTCGCCCTTCACGGCGGCGTTGGTGCGGTTGACGAAGTCCTTCACCACGTTGACGACATCGCCCGCGTTGTTCTGGGCGGACAGGTCGGAGATCCGGCCCATGGTCCGCTGGTTCACCACGTCGGAGGTGCCGAACAGGTTCTGCCCGTCGATCACGGCGAGCGAGCTGCTGCCCTTGCCCGCGGCCTCCAGGGCCTGGCCGAGCGTGGTCATATAGGAGCGGACCTGGTCGTTGGGCAGCGTGCCGTCGGGGAACGCGGCCAGGTAGATCGGGTGCTTGGAGTCGGCGAGCACGTCGCGCACGTCGGACTGCTGGGCGGAGGTGAGCGACGCGCCGCTCATCACATAGAGCTTGTCCCTGGTGCTCTGCCAGGACGCGATAACGGTGGCCGCGTCGGGCGGCGCCGCCGCACTCGCGGCGGGCGCCATCGCGAGCAGGGCGAAGAGCCCCGCGAGCAGCGCGGCGAGCGCTGTGCCCGCGCGGCGGGCCGGTTGGGTCATTTTCACGGCAGCAAGCCTCCTTCGCCCGGAAGGACGAACGGGCGGTCGGCGGAGTTCCCTCGTCCCCTCAACTCGACCGTATCTCTTTCCCAGGGGCCACAGGCGCTAGGACTCCTTGATGTCGCAGATGACCGCGCCGGAGTTGACCGTCTGGCCGACGGCGGCGCTGAGCCCGGAGACGGTACCGTCCTTGTGCGCGGTGAGCGGTTGTTCCATCTTCATCGCTTCGAGCACCACGATGACGTCGCCGGTGCGTACCGTGTCGCCGTCGTCGGCGACCACCTTGACGATGGTGCCCTGCATCGGGCTGACCAGGGAGTCGCCGCCGGCCGCGGCCTTCTTGGCGGCTGCGGCGGCGCGCCTGCGCGGGGGCGCCCCCGATGCGCGGCCGGCCGCCGTACCGTTGGCGGCGAACCCCGCGGGCAGCACCACCTCCAGGCGCTTGCCGCCGACCTCGACCGTGATCCGCTCCCGCTCCGCGCCCGTCTCCTCCGGAGCCGCCGCAGGGACGGCGTAGGGCGGGATGGTGTTGTCGAACCCGGACTCGATCCAGCCGGTGTGGACGGTGAACGGCTCGCCGGTGAACGCCGGGTCCGCCACGACCGCGCGGTGGAAGGGCAGCACGGTGGGCATGCCCTCGATCTCGTACTCCGCCAGCGCCCGCCGCGCCCGCGCGAGCGCCTGCCGCCGGTCGGCCCCGGTGACGATCAGCTTGGCGATCAGCGAGTCGAACGCCTGCGGCACGGTCTGCCCGGCCGTGTAACCGGCGTCGAGCCGCACGCCCGGCCCCGCGGGGAGCCGCATCGCGGTGATCGTGCCGGGGGCGGGCAGGAAGCCGCGGCCGGGGTCTTCGGCGTTGATCCGATACTCGATGGAGTGCCCGCGCAGCGGCGGGTCGTCGTACCCCAGCGGCTCGCCGGACGCGATCCTGAACATCTCCCGCACCAGGTCGATGCCGGTGACCTCTTCGCTCACCGGGTGCTCGACCTGGAGCCGGGTGTTGACCTCAAGGAAGGACACCGTGCCGTCGGCGCCGATGAGGAACTCACAGGTGCCCGCCCCGACGTAGCCGGCCTCGCGCAGGATCGCCTTGGACGCGCGGTAGAGCAGGTCGCGCTGCTCGATGGTGAGGAAGGGCGCGGGGGCCTCCTCCACCAGCTTCTGGTGTCGGCGCTGGAGGGAACAGTCGCGGGTGGAGATCACCACGACGTTGCCGTGGGCGTCGGCAAGGCACTGGGTCTCCACGTGCCGGGGGCGGTCCAGGTAGCGCTCGACGAAGCACTCGCCGCGGCCGAAGGCGGTGACCGCCTCGCGGACCGCGCTGTCGAACAGGGCGGGGATCTCCTCCATGGTGCGGGCGACCTTCAGCCCGCGCCCGCCGCCGCCGAAGGCGGCCTTGATCGCGATGGGCAGGCCGTGCTCCTCGGCGAAGGCGGTGACCTCGGCGGCGCCTTCGACCGGGTCGGGGGTGCCGGCGACCAGCGGCGCGCCCGCGCGCTGGGCGATGTGCCGGGCCGAGACCTTGTCGCCGAGCGCGGTGATCGCGGCCGGCGGCGGGCCGATCCAGGTGAGCCCGGCGTCGATGACGGCCTGGGCGAAGTCGGCGTTCTCGGCCAGGAACCCGTAGCCGGGGTGGACCGCGTCGGCGCCGCTCCGCTTGGCGATCTCCAGCAGTTTGCCGATGTTCAGGTAGGTGTCGGCCGGGGTGGAGCCGCCGAGCCCGTAGGCTTCGTCGGCCATGGTGACGTGCAGGGCGTCGAGGTCTTCGTCGGCGTAGACGGCAACGCCGGCCAATTGCGCGTCGCGGCACGCCCGCGCGATCCGGACGGCGATCTCACCACGGTTGGCGATCAGGACCTTGTGCACAGACGTCGTTCCTTCCTCACACGGCCGCCCATCGCTCCCGGGGGACCGGAGCACTCGGCCTTCCCACGGAGTTTAGGCGTCTTCGGCCCCTCGCATTGCGGGACCCCGCGCGAATGCGCCCGGTGATCGAGGACCGGGTCTCCCGCACGGATCCGCGCTTTGATTCGTGCCAGTTCTCGATAGCCACTCGGCATAACGGCTCTCTCGCCGTAATCTGGCGTCTAACGTGATGGCGCTTGGCGACCTTGTGACGTCAACCAGAAGGAGACTGGCATGAGCCAGAGCTTGCTCGGTGGCAATCCCGCTGAAATGCAGCAGATGGCCACTCAGTTCACGCAACAGGCCGATCAGGTGCGTGCGACCACCGCCGCGCTGGACCGCGAGGCCGCGAAGGTCGGCACCGCGTGGACCGGACCGGGAGCCGAGCGTTTCCGTGACTCCTGGCAGAACTACCGTGCCGCCTTCCAGCGGATGGCCGAGGAGCTTCAGGAAGCGTCGCGGGTCATCAACACCTACCGGGGCAACATCGAGTCCGCCACCCAATGACAGCAGGCTGAAAAACGCGCGGGCGCATTCGGCAGGGATGCGCCCGCGCGTTTTTCCGGCCCCTTCACTCGGGCAGCGCCGCCTGGACGGGCGTGACGGTGCCCAGGGTGACCAGGAGCCCGCGCCCCGGCGGGCCGCCCACCGCGCCGCGCGGCAGACGTACGGTGAACAGGTCGCCGTCGGCGGGGCTCTGCACCGAGAGCAGCAGCCCGGTGCGCGGTTTGCGGGCCTCGGCGACGAATCCCCGGTAGGCGGTGGTCAGGTCGCCGGTGGGACCGGCGATGATCAGGCCGTGCTCGGCGTCGCGGCCGGACCGCAGCACCTCTTCCAGAGTCCCGCCGAGCACGGAGTCCGGCGAGATCAGTTCGGCGTCGTCCACCAGCACCACGAACCGGTCGTGCCCGGTCAGCGCGGCCCGCAGGTCGCCGTCCGCGCCCAGTACGGCCAGCACCCCCTGCTGCCCGGAAAGGTCGCGCAGCGGGCTCCTGCGCGGCGCGACCACCGCGACCGGAGTACCGGCCGCCAGCAGCGAGCGGGCGGCGGTCAGCAGCGCGGCCGAACGCCCCGACCGCGACGGCCCCGCGATCACCGCCCCAGGCCCCTGCCCGACCAGATCGACGCCGAGCGGCGTGAGCGCGTCGCCGCCCACGCCGAGCAGCGCCCAAAGCGGCGACGGCGGCTCGAAGGCGGGGGCGAGTTCCATCGCCTGGGTGGCGGTGATCCGCATCGGCAGCGGATCGACCCGCATCGGCCGCTCCCACCCGGGGCGCGGCGAGACCGAGACCGGCTCGCGGGCCAGCGCCTGGAGGGCGGCGACCTGGGCGGGCCCGGACGGTTCGGCGGCCAGCAGGGCGATCTGGCTCTCCACGAGCCCGTGGTCGCTCATCGCCAGCACCCGGCCGGGCGGCATGGACGAGGGCAGGTCGCGCAGCGGCAGCCCGGCCAGGCCGTAGTCGGCGGGGTCGGCCAGGCGCAGCACCAGCCGCTCGTCGAAGACCGTGGAGACCTGGCCGAGCAGGCCGGACCTGTCGGCCGTCACCACCGCCCGCACGCCGACCGCGGGCCCCTCACGGAAGATCTGGAGGATCGTGTCGATCAGCCGCCCGTAGTCGTAGCCCTCGAACGCGGCCACGAACCCCTCCCAGCGGTCGAGCATCAGCAGCAGCCACGGGGGGCGTTCGCCGTCCGGGCCCGCGCCGGAAGGTTCGGCGGCGCGCATCTCGGCGAGCGAGGCGTACCCGGCGGCGGCCAGGAGCTGCTGCCTGCGGCCCACCTCGGCGCGCAGCCGGGTCAGCAGGCGCTCGGCGCGGTCCAGCTGGTCGCGGGTGACGACCGCGCCGCAGTGCGGCAGGCCGACCAGCGGGAGCAGCGCGCCGGAGCCGCAGTCGATCGCGTGCAGGTGGACGTCGGCGGGCGAGGCGGCGCCGGCCAGCGCCCCGGCGATGGTCCGCAGGGCCGTGGTACGTCCGCTGCGGGCCGCCCCGGCGAGCAGCAGGTGCCCGCCGTTCACCAGGTCCAGCGCCAGCTCGCGGCGGCCCTGCGCCCACGGCTCGTCCGTCACCCCGAACACCAGCGGCGGCACCTCCTTGCCCTCGGGAGGCACGGAGCCGTACCCGAGTTCGGTGACGGTGACGCGCTCGGGAAGAGGGTCCAGCCACGGCGTGGGCTGCTCAGGGACGTTCAGCGCCCGCGCGGTGTCGATCAGGGCCTGGGTGAGCGCGGACAGGTCGCTCGCGGCGCTGGTCTCCTGCTGCTCGGCCGCCGCGGCGGGCAGCGCGTGGCCGAGCGCGCGCCAGCCCAGCTCGGCCACCCTGACCCGGTCGCCGCCGCCCTGCCCGCCCGCGCGCCCGCCGATCCTGGCCGCCTGCACGGCGGTGGCCGCGCCGACCCCGGACTTGACGTAGCACCGGCCCGGCGTGGACTTGGAGATGTGCGCCGCGTCCGGCCGGTCGATGACGTCGGTGGACTCGACGCCCTCGGTGACCCGCAGCGCGATCCGCAGTGAGGTGTTGGCCTGGATGTCGGCGGTGACCACGCCCGCGGGCCGCTGGGTGGCCAGGATCAGGTGGATGCCCAGCGAACGGCCGCGCCTGGCGATGTCCACCAGCCCGGTCACGAAGTCGGGCAGCTCGGTCACCATCGCGGCGAACTCGTCGATGATCAGCACCAGCCGGGGCAGCGCCGGGCGCGAACCCTGCTCGGCCTGGTAGTCCTCGATGTCCTTGGCCCCTGTGTCGAGCAGCAGGCGCTCCCTGCGCCGGATCTCGGCGGCCAGCGAGGCCAGGGCCCGTTTGGTGAGGTGCCCGTCCAGGTCGGTGACCATGCCGACGGTGTGCGGCAGCCGTACGCACTCCTTGAACGCCGCGCCGCCCTTGTAGTCGATCAGCACGAACGTCATCTCGTCCGGCCGGTTGGCCACCGCCAGCGAGCAGATCAGCGTTTGCAGCAGCTCGGACTTGCCCGCGCCGGTGGTGCCCGCGACCAGGGCGTGCGGGCCGTCGCGGCGCAGGTCCACGGCGAAGGGGCCGTCCGGGCCGATGCCGAGCTGCGCGCGGGTGGTCGCGCCCTTCCAGCGTTCGCTGATCGCCGTCACCGACGGGACCGGCATGCTCAGCAGGTCCAGCAGCCGGACCGAGTCGGGCAGCGCGGACGCGGACTCGTCCCTGCTGACGTCACGGATCGGGGCCAGCGCGCGGGCCAGCCGGTCGCACCAGGAGGCCGGTACCTGGTCGGCCAGGATGTCGCCGAGCGCGTCGAGGCCGCCGCCGAGCAGGCGGACCCACCCGCCGGCGTCGCAGTCGGCGACCGTGGCGCACTCCTCGGGGAGCAGCCGCCGGTCCTCGTCCAGGGCCAGGGTGTAGACGCCCGCCCGGGGGCCCTGCCGCAGTACCTGTGGCATGCCGGGCAGTGCGCGCAGCACCTGCGCCCCATCGAGCACGACCAGAACGTCGTAGGGACGCTCGTCGTAGGAGGAGAAGGCGGGCTCCTCGGTGGCCCCCCAGGCGGACGACTTGCGCTCGCCGCCCCAGCCCAGGTCGTCCCAGCCGGTCGGGACCTTGCCGAACCCGGGGGAGGCGGCCTCCTCGCCGAGCCGTTCGTCGATCAGCGCGGCCAGTTCGGCGACCCGCCGGGCGGCGGCCTCAGGGTCGGCGCCGATCAGCGCCACGCAGTCCTCCCCGCCGTGCGGGGCGCAGTGCGGCAGCCAGCGGGCCCAGCTCCAGTGGTCGTTGCCGTCGCCGTGCGCCGACAGCACCACCACCGCGAGGTCCCTCGGACTGTGCAGCGCGGCGGCCTGCCCGACCAGCCACCTGGCCAGGCCCGCCGCCTGCGCGCGCGGGCCGGTGATGCCGGCCACGCCCAGGCGGCGCATGGCCAGGGCGACCGGCACCGCGCGGGAGACCGGCGGACCGGGCAGTACGGCGTCGGCGGGCGCGCCGCGCTCGGGCACCATCTCCAGGTCGGCGGGCAGGTCGGCGAGCCCGACGCGCAGCCGCAGCGCGTCGGAGTCGTGGATGCGGCGCTCCCACAGCCGCCGCCGCGGGCCGGTCGCGGTCAGCAGCACCTCGGCGGGATCGGGCGCGAGCGCCCTGCGGGCGACCTCGTCGGCGGCCCTGGCGGTCTCCAGGCTCTCCTCGAAGGCGGCGATCCGCTGCTTGTACTCCTTGAGCGCCTGCCGGTACTGCTTGCGCCCGTGGCGCTTGTCGCTCCACCACTGGCCGATCATGATCATCGGGGTCATCAGGGCGAACAGCAGGAAGTACCAGATCTGCAGGAAGTACGCCAGGCCCAGCCCCAGTACGGCGGGCAGCATGGCGGCCAGGAGCTGCAACCGGACCCCGTCGCTCCGCCTGGGCTCGGCGGGCACCTCCAGCCGGCGCATCCGGTCGGGCCGCGCCAGCCGGGGCGGCCGGTTGTAGGCGAAGCCGCCGTCGGCGCGCGAGTCGAGGTGGGCGTCGGGCGGCTCTATTTCGGTCAGGGTGAACGCCGAGCTGCCGCAGACCATCAGAGCGCCCCAGGGCCACGGGGTGGCCTCGGCCAGGTACCGGCCTTCGAGTACCGGTGTCGGCTGCGCCACGGCGATCTCAGGGCCGGGCAGGGGCATCTCCGGGGCGATGCCCTTGCGCCCGCGCTTCCTGCGCCGTCTGCGCCGCCTGGGCTCGGGCGGGGCGGCGGTGACGACGGGCGGCTCGACCATGACGCCCTCGGTGGTGATCCGCAGCCGCGCGGCCTCCCGCGGCAGCGCCGGGTCGGGCACGGCGACCGCGCACGCCGCCGCCGAGCCGATCATGTGACTGCCGAGCCCCAGCCGGTGTACCGAGCCCGCCGCCGGCCCGCCCACCACCCGCAGCTCGACGATCCCGCCGGGCTCCTCGGCGACCGTGGCCCCGGCGAGCCGCGCGTCGAGCGTGACCAGGTCGCCGTTGCGCAGCACCCGGATGGCCGCGGCCCCGGGGTCCAGCGGCCGCCCGCCGCGCCAGAGCCGCGGCACGCCGTCGGTGGTTTCGGGCGTCCGTTGCGCCGGGACGAGGGACCGCCGGTCCATCCCGTACGGCGCGCGCGCCCGCGACAGGCGGACCACCTTGGCCAGCCGCTCGCCGGTCGCGCCGCCGAGGGCCTCCGCCACCGCGGCGACCGTCGTGCCCTCGTCGCCCTCGATGACGACGTCACGACCACCGTGCTCGCCCACCAGAGTGAGCATGATCCGCATATCGGGACTCCTTGGTGTGCTCCGCGCTTCAACGTAACCAGGCGGAGGCTCCGTTGCGATGGGGTTCGCGCCAATCGCCTGGTTCGTGTGCGTGCCGAGCCCGACTAGTGGGATTTATGGTGCGTCTGTTACTGAAGTTTAATTCCATCCGCATTACCAGCTAATGCCCCCCGAATCCAGCGTCTTAACGAACGGGTCTTGCTCCCCCGGTGTTGACATGGTCAGCTTGATGAAACGAGCATGGGTCTGCGTATAACCTCCTACGGTCATCGTCGCGACGCACATAATGGCGTGAATTCCGTTGTTCACGTCCGGCCGATATCGTGATCGCAGCCCTCGCTCCAGTGCGTGGGCGGATCCACCGACTCCTGGGAGCCCCCGACCCATGAGGATCAGTGAGACGCCCGCCCGCGACAGCCGTACCACGGTCGCCGCGGGTGCTCAGGGCACCCTTTCCGGCCCCGCCTCCCGCAAGCTCCCCGTC
>NZ_POUA01000185.1 GCF_003236385.1 Spongiactinospora gelatinilytica | reverse complement strand
GGCTTGGGCGTCGGACGCCGCCACTCGTACCAGCGGAAGATCACATCGACCCAGTAGTTGTAGGAGCGCGGGTTCGCCCTGCGCGGGTAGGCGCTCCTGCCGTACTGGTAGACGCCCGCCTTGCCCCACGCCGAGCGCAGCGGCCCGGACTCCACCGAGGTGAACCCCGGCGTGCCCACGAAGACGCCCTGCCGGGCGTGGTAGGAGACCGTGTAGACGCGCCCGGCCTTGATCCGCACCGGCTCGGCGAAGTGCGCCTGCTGCCAGCCGGTCGCGCTCTCACCGGTGAACGTGACGCGGGCGACCCGCCGCCCGTGGGAGTCCCACAGGCTGCCGGTGTGCCCGCCGCGGTCGCCCTTGGCCTTGAAGAACCGGACGCCGAGCGCCCAGCCGTCACGGGAGGCGGTGAAGCGGGTGCCGAGTTCGACCGCGCTGCGGTCGCGGTATCTGGCCGGGACGATCTCCTGGGAGTTCCACAGGCTCGTCTCCTGCGCTTCGCGGACGGGCGCCGCCGCGCCGGCCGGGGCGACCAGTACCTGCTGCGGGCCGCGGTTGGCCAGCCACACGATGGGTACCGCCGCTCCCACCAGGAAGGCCGCCACGATCACGGCCACAACGCCGCGGCGTGTCCGCCGCCGATCGGGTAACGCGCTCTCACCGTCCATGCCAGGACTCGGGATATGCCTACCGGTCATGTCTGCGACCTCCGCGACGATTAGCCACCCGGTATGTGTCGTGCGTACCTTGCGTTGTCCAGTTTCGCCTGCGTTCCCTCGTGCCGGGTGCCATCTTTACGACTTGGATCTTCAACATGCAGCCCTTTCCCCGATTTTTCTTGCAGATCGGCATAAATCAGCACTCCGGAACGCGTGGCCGGAAGCGGCCAAACCACTGATTCGCCCGCCGCGGTACCGTCCAGATCACCTATACCGGGCGCTCCGATCCATCCACAAGGGCGGTCCACCGGATCGGTCTCGGGGGCCTTGCCATAATCACGGGATGGAAACGGCGGCGACCGACGACTGGCTTTCGGTGCCGGTGGGGGCCGGGGCGGAGCGGTGGAACACGCCGACCAGTTGACCCGGCTGGCCCGCGACTGCCCGCAGGCGCTGCCGCGCGCCGTGATCACCGGCGACCCGTGTTTCGACCGGATCGCCGCGAACGCCGTACGCCGGGACCGGCACCGCCGCGCGCTCGGCGTCGGAGACCGCAAGCTGGTCTTCGTCAGTTCGACCTGGGGGAGGCACGCCCTTCTGGCGTCCGGCGGCGGCCTGGTGACCCGGCTGCTGGCCGAACTGCCGCTGGACGAGTACGCGGTGGCACTGGCCGCCCACCCCAACGTCTGGTACGGCCATGGGGGGCTCCAGTTACGCCTGTGGCTGGCGGATGCGCGTGAGGCGGGGCTGATCCTCATCCCGCCGCACGCGGGCTGGCAGGGGGCTCTCATCGCCGCCGACGCGGTCGTGGGCGATCACGGGTCGGTGACCTTCTACGGCGCGGCGCTGGGCCGGCCGGTGCTGCTCGCCTCATCCGGGGCAGAACTGGAGGAACTGGACCCGTCCTCGCCCACCGCCGAACTGTGCCGCATGCTGCCCCGGCTGGATCGGTACCAGGGCCTGCTGCCACAGCTCGAAGCCCTCATGTCCGGACATGTCCCCGCCGCCTACGACTCCGTGACCGTCCGCAGCGTCGGCCACGGCGGCGGGGACCGCCTGCGGCGGCTCGCCTACGACCTGATGGACTTCCCGCCGCCCGGCCCCGCCGTGCCCGTGACGCCGCTGCCCGAACCCGCCGCCGAGCAGGTACGGCCGGGCGCGCTGCTCGTGACGGCGGCGGTCGAGCCGGGCGGCGTCATCGCGCTGCGCCGGTACCCGGCCGCCCCGCCCCGCGACCCGGCCGCCGACGGGCCACTCGACGCGCACCTGGTCACCTGGGCGGACGAACTCGACCGGCGGCTCCTGGAGAGCGCCGCGATCATCATGCGCGAGGGCGACGCGCCGGGCTGGGCGGACGAGGTCCTGCGCCGCCACCCCGGCTGCTTCATGACCGCCGCCATCACCGGCGAACGCACCGCCACCCTGACCCTCCGCCACGGCGAACGCCTGACGGTCACCGGTTCACCGGGCCTGGACGCCGGCCACCTGCCCTCCGCCGTCTACGCCTGGCTGGTCGCGGGCCACCCGGCGAAGGCACTGCGGGCCGGAGCCACGGTACGCCTGGGCGACCGGCACGCCGAGATCACCCTGATCGACTCCCCCGCCGGATAGCAGCCCGTCCGGTACCCACCGCCCACCGGAGGCCGCCTGGGGCGGGATCGGCTAGTGCTAGAGGTCGTGTTCTTCGCGGAGCCCGGCGGCGCGGTCGGTGTTGCCCGCCGCGAGCCAGGCCGTGATCGCCTGCCGTACGCGGGTCCGTGCGGTGTCGCGGTCGCCGGACTCCCCCGCCAGTACGGCGAGCAGCTCCCAGGCCCGGGCCTCCTCGGCCGGGACCCGCCGGTCACGCATGATCTGCGCCGCCCGCCCGGCCGCCCGGGCCGCGTCGGCGGGCCGCCCCAGGCTCCGGTAGGCCGCGCCCAGCTTGATCCCGATCTTGCCCTGTAGCAGCTCGTCACCGACCTCGGTCAGCACGGTCATCGCCCGCTCGAACGCCGCCGCGGCCTCGCCGTGCCGTCCGCCCCGGCTGTGCGCCAGCCCCAGGTGATAGGTCTGCAAGCCGACGCCGCGCGGATTGCCGATGTCCTCGTTGACGCGCAGCGCCTCGCGGAAGGCGGCCGAGGCCGCGTCGAGGTCGCCCCGCTCCAGATCCACCCGGCCCAGCGACTCCAGGACCGCCGCCTCCATCCGCCGGTTCCCCGACTCCCGGGCCGCCGCGCGGGCCAGGACCAGCTCCTCGTGCGCGCCGCCGTACTCGCCGAGTTCGAGCAGCGCGCGGGCCACCTGGTTGCGCATCCGCGCCTGCGCGGCCAGGTCGCCGCAGCGCAGCGCCGCCGCGACCCCGAGCCGGTTCGCCTCCAGCCAGTCGGCGTAGTGCTTGCGCTGGTAGTACAGCGCCCACATCGCCTCCGCCGCCTGCCAGACGAACTCGTCCCACCCGCGTGCGGCGGCCCCGCGCAGCAGCGCGAGGATGTTGGCACGCTCGGTCTCCAGCCAGTCCAGCGCGTCGCCCGGCGAGCCGAACGGCGTGCCGCCGAGCGCGAGCCGCCGCCCATGGTCGGCCAGCCGCAGCCGCGTCCCCATCACGGCCAGATCGGCCGCGGCCATCCGCCCGAGGTACCACTCCGCGACCCGCTCCAGCGCCGCGTCCCGCCCGGCGGCGGGCTCCTCGCGCTCTGCGCACCGCGCGGCGTGCAGCCGTACCAGGTCATGGAACCGGTACCGATCCCCGTCGCCCACCTCGTCCAGGAGGTTGGCGTCGAGCAGGACGTCCAGCAGGGCCGTCACGTCGCCGCCGCCGCCGTCGTCATCGATCGCGATGGCCGCGCCGAGCGGGAAGTCCGGGCCGGGCAGCAGCCCCAGCCGCCGGTAGAGCCGCGCCGCGCCCGGCGGCAGGCCGTGGTAGGCCGCCTCGAACACCGTCTCCACCACGGGCTTCCCCTCCACCGCCAGCCTGTCCAGGCGGCGGGCCGCGTCCGTCAGCTCGCCGACCACCCGCTCGATCGTCCAGGCCGGGCGCTGGACCAGCCTGGCCCCCGCCACCCGCAGCGCGATCGGCAGGCCGCCGCACAGCCGTACCAGCTCGGCCGCCGCCGCGGGGGCCGCGCGCAGACGGTCCTCGCCCAGCATGCCCGCGAGCAGCCGGGTGCCCTCGTCGGCGGAGAGCGGCGCCATCCGGATCGGCACCGCGCCGGAGAGCAGCAGCTCACCGAGGCGGCGATGGCTGGTCACCACGACCGCGCTGCCCCGCGAGGCGGGCAGCAGCGGCGTGACCTCGGCGGCGTGCTCGGCGTCGTCGATGAGCAGGAGCAGCCGCAGGCCCGCGGTCTTGGAACGGAACATCGAGGCCCGCTCCGGCAGCTCGGCCGGAATCCACTCCTCGTGAACGCCGAGCGCCCGCAGGAACCCGCCCAGTACGTCGCTCACCTCGGTCCCGCCCCGGTGGCGCAGGGCCCCGAGGTCGGCGTACAACTGGCCGTCGCCGAACCGGTCGCTGACCTGGTACGCCCAGCGGCGGGTGAACGCGCTCTTGCCGACCCCGCCGATGCCGCTGATCACCGCCACGGGCGGCGTGTCCGGCTCACCGGCCAGCAGGGCGTCGAGCGCGGCCAGCTCCGCCGTCCGGTTGACGAACCCGCGCGGCGGCGCGGGCACCTGCCGGGGCACCCGCACCGGCGGCGGCGGTGCGCCCGCCCCGATGGTCAGGCGCGCGATGTCCCTGGCCTGTACCACGCCACCGGACACCTGCCCGCCGGACAGCTCGTTGCGCACATCACCGGCCGGGCCATCGCCGCCAGTGGGGCCTTCACCGCCAATGGGGCCTTCGCCCGCCGCCTCATGGGTCGCCACGTTCCGCAAGTTTTCCTTCCCGGGTCGGCGCGGGCAAGGCGACAATCGGATCGAGCCCATTTTCCGACGTATTGAGGGACGCGATGGACCCGAGCATCATCCCCGCACTGGCCGCCGTCATCTCCGCCGTCGTCGGCGGTGCCGCCGGTGAAGCAGGCAAAAGCGCATGGACCTCCCTGACCTCCCTCGTACGGCGGCGATTCGGCAGGGAAACGGCGGCGGAGCTGGAACCTGGGGCGAATTCCACTTCCACCGAAATGGCGGAGGATTTGGTGAACCGGGCCGGGGCCGATCCCGAATTCGCGCGGGCACTGGCCGCCTGGATGTCGGAGACGTCCAGGGTCGTCCAGCAGCAGAAACACGATGTGGTCAACGTGATCGGCGGCGAGGCGCGGATCACCGGGCCGGTCGTACAGGCGGGAGACGTTTTCGGGTCGATCAATCTGGGCGGCCGGGACTGAAGCCCTCTCGCGGGCATTACTCGCAGAGATCGCCGCCGTCGGCGGCCGACCTGATCGCGAGATGATAGTCGCCGCCTCCGACCTTGCTGGTGTGCACCGCCAAGAACGCCTTCTGCCCATTGACCACCTTGGTGAGGCAGACCAGATTCATGCCGTCGTAGGGTTCGGGGGCGCGGACGACCTCCCGGCCTTCTCTGATCGCCGCCGAGCGATACAGGGCGGGCACCGCCTCGTGGGTGCCGCGCAGGGCGTAGGACTGGTCGGCATAGGCGAGATCGACCTCCGGTTTCACGATCGTGGGTTTCATGATCCGGGATCTATCTCGGCGGGCGCGTCGGTGGCCCGGACGATTCCGGCGACCAGGCGACGCAAGGCCCAGGAGTAGTCGCCCGGCGAACCCGGTGTCGCGGGGTGGGGGGTCTCGTTCAGGAGGTGGCCGAGGAGCAGGTGCCACAGGGCGCGGTAGGCGCGTGCCGCGTCGTCGTCGTCGAGCCCGGCCGCCCGCAGCAGCGCCAGGTTGTGCCCGGCCACGCTGTGCGCGCCGTCCACGACCCGGCTTCCCTCGGCTATGACCCGCGCACCCCAGGGGTGGGCGGCGAGGTACGCGTACATCGCCTCCCACTGACCCACCACCGCGTCGGCGGCGGGACCATGCTCATCGCTCTCGCCGGGCGTGGGGAAGCTGGTCGCCAGGTCTTCGGCGAGCAGGCCGAGGAGTTCGGCCCGGTCGGCGATGTGCCGGTAGAGCGACGCCTGGCCGGTACCGAGTTCACCGGCCACCCGGCGCAGGGTCAGCTCGGCGAGCCCGTCGGAGTCGGCCACCCTGCGCGCGGCGGCGACGATGAGCTGCCGGTTCAGCGGCCGGCGGTGGTATGTCACATCTTGTGTCACCGCACCCCCTGTTGCGAACGTCGTTCGCGTTAGGTTAACTTAACTGCACTGTTGCGCGAACGTCGTTCGCACAGCCCCCCGAGCCCCTGAGACTTTCACCGCAGCGCCGTCGCGTCCAGAATCCGGCACCACCCGTACGGCCATTCCTGCCGGAGATGCGAGGTATGCGATGACCAACTCCGACGAGCCCGCCCCCGGCCACCTGCCAGGCGAGCGCCCCGCCTCCGACGTGGCGCGCGCGGACGAGTCCGCGTGACGACCGCCGCCGCGCCCGCGTCCGCTCCGGCCCGTCCCACCAGCAGGCCGGCGGGCGTACTGACCGCGCTCGTGCTGGTCGTACTCTCCTACGGCCTGCCACAGACCATGGTCGTGCCCGCGATGAGCGTGCTACAGCACGACCTCGGCACCAGCCAGGCGGCGGCGTCCTGGGCGGTGCTGTCGGCGACGCTGCTGGCCAGCGCCGTCTGCACGCCGCTGGCGGGCCGGCTCGCCGACCGGTACTGCACCCGCCGCGTGCTGATCGCCTGCCTCGGCCTCTACCTGGCCGGCAACCTCGCCGCCGTCGTCGCGCCCAACGTGGGCGTGCTGATCGCCTGCCGGGCCGTTCAGGGTGTCAGCCTGGCCCTTCTCCCGCTGTCGTTCACGATCGTACGCCGCACCCTCCCGCCCAGCCGGGTGCCGTTCGGCCTCGCGCTGACCGCGGGCCTGGTCGGCGGTACGGCGGGCGCGGGCCTGCTCGTCGGCGGCGTCATCGTGGACCAGGGCTCGTGGCGCCGGCTGTTCGTGATCGGCGCGCTGCTCGTGCTCGCCGCACTGATCGCCACCGTCGCGTTCGTGCCGCCGCTGCCCGGCAGCCGGGCCGGGCGGCTCGACCTGCCGGGCGCGGTGACCCTCGCGGGCGGCCTCGTGGCGGTGCTGCTCGGGATCACCGAGGGGCCCGTCTGGGGGTGGCTCTCGCCCGCGGTCCTCGGGCTGTTCGCGGGTGGTCTGGCACTGCTGGCGGTGTTCGTACTGATCGAACGCCGGGCCCCGCACCCGGTGATCGACATCGGCCTGCTGGTCCACCGCCCGCTGCTCATCGCGCACCTCGGCGCGTTCGCGCTGGGCGCGAACCAGTTCGTCTTCTACGCGCTACTCCCCAAGATCGCCCAACTGCCCGGCGACATCGGCTTCGGGACCACGGTCACCGGCGCCGCCCTGATGCTGCTCCCCGGGACCTTCCTCATCGTCCCGGCGAGCTGGGCCGTACCTCGCCTGGAACGCCACGTCGGTCATCGCGCGCCTCTTTGGATCGGTCTAACCCTGGCCGCCTGCGGCGGCGTGCTGCTCGCCACCATGCACGACACCCTGTGGCAGGTACTGGCGTGCTACCTGGTCTGCGGCGCGGGGTACGGCTTGGCGATGGCGGCCCTGCCGACCATGGTCAACGCGGGCAGCACCCCCGAACAGAGCGGCAGCGCCAACGGCGTCAACACCGTCGCCCGAACGGTCGGCGGCGCGACCGGCAGCCAGATCGGCGCGGCCATCCTGGCCGGCACCATCCTCCCCGGCACCACCACCCCGACTTCCACCGGCTTCACCGCCGCCTTCCTCGCCGCAGCCGCCTTCACCGGCCTCGGCGCACTGATCCTCCCCCTCCTGGCCAGAACAAAGCCCTGACCCCCGCCCGGGCGTTCGTACCCGGTCGTACCGAACAAGGTGGTGAACCTCACCGGCCGCCGTCAGTCACCCCCGCGGCAACCACAGCGCTGAGAACGGGCTCACCGATTGAGCGGGGACGACCCCAGGGTGGCCAGCTGGTACGGGCGGGGTTCGACTTCGACCGCCAGAACGCGCGCGGGGTGGCGCGCGAGCGCCGCGGATCGCCCCGGGAGACGCTGGAACGGCTTCGGCAGGTGGCCCCGCGCAGGACGGGCCCGCCCGTCTCGCTGGACACCCGGCTCGTGGAGGAGATCGTCCACGGCGAGGACATCCGCCGGCCGCTGGGGCTGGCCCGCGCCTACCCGGAGGAGGCCGTGGTACGTGCGCTCCGCTTCCAGGTACGCACCCCCGCCTCCTACGGCGGCGGCAAGGAGCCGGCCGCCCGGGTACGGCTGACCGCCGCGGACGCGAACCTGTCCATCGGGACCGGCCCGGAGGTGACCGGTAAAGCGGTCGCCCTGCTGCTCGCGGTCTCCGGTCGGCGGGCGGCGCTGGCCGACCTCGCCGGCCCCGGGGTCGCCGAACTGGAGCAGGCCCTCTGAGCCGGTGGGCTATTTCAGGCGCGCGTAGACGATGATGTTGTCGGTGTAGTGGCCACTGCCCCGGTCGAAGCCGCCGCCGCAGGTCACCAGGCGCAGGCCGGCGTGGTCCAGCGGGCCGTACACCCGCTGGGCCGGAAACCGGCGCTTGGCCACCTGTTCCACCGACTGCACCGTGAAGGCGGCGACCGAGCCGTCCGCGCGGGTCACCGAGATGGCGTCGCCGGGGCGCAGCCGCCCGAGTTCGTAGAAGACGCCCTTGCGGCCTCCGCCGTCCACGTGCCCGAGGATCACGGCGGCGCCGCGTTCGCCGGGCGTGTAGCCGCGTGCGTACCAGCCGGCCTGCTCGGGCCGGTCCACCGGCGGCACCTGCACGGTGCCGTCGGCGTTGAGGCCGAGCCGGGAGAGCCGCACGCGCACACCGATCCGCGGCACGTCCAGGCGGCGCGGTTCGGAGCGAAGCAGTACCGGCCTGGCCGTGACGGGCGGCTGCGCACGGGCGCTGTCCGGGGACGGTACCGGTGGGGTCGCGCCGGACAGCAGCGCGCCGCCGCCCAGCAGCGCCGCGCCGGTCACGGTGAGGGCGGCGGCCACCAGGCCGAGGGCCCGGCGTCCGCCGCCCTTCGCACCCGGCATCTCAGGCCGAGGTGTGCTTACGGCGGTGCAGTACCAGCAGGCCCGTCCCGGCCCCCGCCGCGAGCAGGACCCCGCCGACCGGGCCGAGCACGTTCCCGCCCGGACCGCCGCCGGTCTCCGGAGCGCCCTCGGGCACCGGGCGGGGTTCGGCCTCGCGGGGCTTGTCACCGGGCCCCTCGTCGACGGGCGACGGCACGGGGCTGGGCGTGGCCGCCGCCAGGGCCGGTCCGCCGACGGTCAGCAGGGCGGCGGCGAGCCCGGCCACGGCCAGGACGTCTCGCGTCTTACCAGCGAATCGCACAGATCCTCCTAGGTGTCGGTGAGCGGCCCCGATCCTGACAGCGCGACATCAGCTGGCCATGAGCGAAATGTCATGAGCCTGTAATGAATGCCGGGCAACGCCGGAAACGTCCTGATCAAGCTGGATACTTGGACGGTGGCCAGAGTGATGCTGATCGAAGATGATCCGTCCGTCAGGGAAGGATTGCGCCTCTCGCTCAGCCGCCACGGCCACCAGGTGGACGCCGCCGGTACCGGCGAGGAAGGGCTGCGCCGCCTCCAGGCCGCGCCCACCGACATCGTGGTGCTCGACCTGATGCTCCCCGGCCTGGACGGCTTCGAGGTGTGCCGCCGCATCCGCGCGGGCGGCCCCACGCCCATCGTCATGCTCACGGCCCGCGGCGACGACCTCGACGTCGTCAGCGGCCTGGAGGCGGGCGCGGACGACTACGTCGTCAAGCCGGTACGCCCGCGCGTGCTGGAGGCGCGCATCCGCGCGGTACTTCGCCGCGGCGGCCCGCCCGCCCCGGCCGGCGCGGGTCCGGAGGTCCACGGTGACCTGGCGATCGACCGCGGCTCGCTGACCGTCGCCAAGGCCGGCGTCCGGCTCACCCTCCCGCCGCTGGAACTGCGGCTGCTGCTGGAACTGTCGGCCGCGCCCGGCCAGGTGTTCAGCCGCCAGCAGCTCCTGGAGTCGGTCTGGGACCTGGACTTCCTCGGTGACTCCCGGCTGGTGGACGCCTGTGTGCAACGGCTGCGCACGAAGATCGAGGACGTCCCGTCCAAACCCCGGTACATCCAGACCGCCCGTGGGTTCGGCTACCGCTTCGGGCCTTTGTGAGGCCGAGCGGGGGGTTCCGGCTCGCGGTACGCGGGCTGCGGGCCCGGCTGGTGGTCGTGTTCGTCCTGCTCGCCGGGCTGGCCGCGGTCACCGCTGCGGGCCTGGTCTACCGCCAGGCGCGCGATCTCATGCTGGCGCGTACCGAGTCATCGCTGGTGAACGAGTTCCGGCTGCGCGTCGCGACCCTCACCGAGAACATGCGGCACCCGCCCGACCGCGCCACCCTGCAACGGCTCGCCAACGGCGTGGCCCCCGCGTTCCTGTCGGCCACCGGCGCCGCCGTCTACCGCGACTCGGGGCTGATCGCCTCCGGCGACCGTACCGGCCCGATCACGCCCGCGCTGCGCCAGGGCCTCGCCACCCGGCAGCGCCTGCTCTACCAGCGCGTCATCTCCGGCGGCACCCCCTACCTCGTCGTGGGCACGCCCGTGCTGCTCGGCAGCCGCCGCACCCCCTCCGAGGTGCAGGTCTACCTGGTGACCCCGCTCGACCCCGAGGCGGCCGACCAGGACGCGCTGCTCGCCGCCGCCCGGAACGGCGTGCTGCCGGTACTGGCGCTGGCCGTGGTGCTCGCGCTGCTGGCGGCCAGGGGCGTACTGCGCCCGGTACGCGACCTGGACCGCGCGGCGCGCAGGCTCGGCGCGGGCGAGCTGGACACCCGGCTGAAGGTCGGCGGCGGCGACGAGCTGGCGCGGCTGGTGACGACCTTCAACGCCACGGCCGCCGCGCTGGAGGCCAACGTGTCCGAACTCCGCGAGATGGAGGTCAGGGCGCGCCGGTTCGTCGCCGACGTGTCGCACGAACTGCGCACGCCGCTCGCCTCCATCCTGGCGATGGCGGAGATGTTCGAGGAGGAGGCCGGGCGCCTCGAAGGCGACCTGGCCGGCGCCGCCGGGCTGCTGAACCTGGAGGTGGGCAGGCTGGTCCGGCTCGTGGAGGACCTGATGGAGATCTCCCGGTTCGACGCCGGGGCGGCGCGGCTGGTCCTGAACGACGTCGATGTGGCCGACGCGATCCGCGCCTGCCTGCGCACCCGCGGCTGGTACGGGCGCGCCGAACTGGACCTGCCCGCGGACGTGCGGATCCGGATGGACCCCCGCAGGTTCGACGTGATCGTGGCGAACCTCGTCGGCAACGCGCTGCGGCACGGCGCTCCCCCGGTCACCGTACGGCTGAGCGGCGGCGACCCCGTCGTCATCGAGGTCCGCGACGCCGGGGACGGGGTGGACCCGGACCTGCTCCCGCACGTCTTCGACCGGTTCTCCAAGGCCGACACGGCCCGGGTGCGATCGGACGGCAGCGGGCTCGGCCTGGCCATCGCCCTGGAGAACGCGCGCCTGCACGGCGGTTCGATCGACGTCGCCAACCCGCCCGGCGACGGCGCGCTGTTCACCCTCACCCTGCCCGCCGGCGGGCCGCGATGAAGGCGGCCCTGGTCGCGGCGTTCGTGCTCACGCTGATGACCGGTTGCGGGATCAGGCCGACCGGCGTACTCGACGGCGGCGAGCCCGCCGTCGGATTCCAGCCCACCACCCGGCTCTACTTCGTGTCGGGGGCCCGGCTGGTGGCGGTGAGCCGTCCGCTGCCGTCGCCGTCCCTCCAGGAGGCGCTGGACCTGCTGGTGGCCGGTCCCACGGCCGCCGAACGACGACGCGGGCTGCGTACCGGACTCGGCCCCGAGCAGGACGCGGTCGGCAAGGCCACCTCGGACGCGGCGAAAGTCCACATCTCCCTCCAGGACCGGATCCCCGTCCCCGTTCCCGCGCCCTCGGAGGGGCCGCCCACCGACCAGTCGCAGGATCTGTGGCTGGGGCAACTCACCTGCACAGCGGCGGCGGCCCTGGCCGCGCGCTCGGACATCGACCCCGACGCGGTGACGGTCACCGTCCAGCGCGGCAAGGGCGGAAGGCTCGGGTCGTTCCGGTGTTCGGAATTCGCGCGCGCGCCGGAGTAACGCCTGGTCCATGCGGGTAATGCGCGGAATGCGTGAGATATCGTCGGCCGATGTGACAGCACCTGACATCACCGTCGCCACCCCGGCAGATCGTGGCCGGGTCGTCGACTCGCTGGTCGCCGCGTTCGCCGACGATCCCGTCCTGCGGTATCTGTTCCCGGACCGGGCCGCCTACCCCCGGTACGCCGCCGCCTTCTTCGGCGACCTCTTCGACAAACGGGTACACAAGCAGACGATCTGGACGATCGGGCACGGCGACTCGGTCGCCATGTGGGACGGACCCGCGGTCGAGACCGGCTCCCCCGACGGGGGCCTGTCCGCCGGCTACCCCGCCGACGTGCTGGCCCGCGTCAACGCCTACGACGACGCGGTACGCGCCGCGCTGCCGGCCGCGCCGTTCTGGTACCTGGGCGTCCTCGGCACCCACCCGGACTGCGCCGGCCGCCGCTGGGGCCGCGCGGTCATGCGGGCCGGCCTGCGCCGGGCCGCCGCGGACGGCCTGCCCGCGGTACTGGAGACCAGCAAGCCGGGCAACGTCGAGGTGTACCGGCGGGCGGGCTGGGAGATCGTACGCGAGGTGACCGAACCGCTGCACATCTGGATCATGCAACAGCCGGCGCCGTGACCGTCTGCCGGGCGACAGTGAGCAGGACTGCGGAGTCCTCGATCGCGTCGAGGGCGTGCCGCAGGGGCGGTATGGCGACCAGGTCGCCCGCGCCCCCTTCCCAGGACTCCGCGCCCGCGCTCAGCCGTACCCGCCCCGCCAGGACCTGCAAGGTCGCCTCGCCCGGACTGTCGTGCTCGCCCAGGCCGCGCCCGGCGGCCAGCGCCAGCAGCGTCTGACGCAGCCCGTGACCGGCGTGGACCGTCCGCGCGGCCCGGCCGGCGGCGGCTTCCCGGGCCGTGGCCAGCAGTTCGGCGGCCAGGTCCGGCAAAGACCGCGACTCCATCAGGCATCTCCTCCGGTCAGGTGCGCCACGCACACGTCGGCCGTGACGAACGGGTCCAGCCGATCGACGGTTTCCGCCGCGCCCCAGGCGTCCATCGCGCCCTGCATCAGCCCGAGGTGGAGGGGGCAGACGATCTGCGGCCGGTCCGCGGCGAGTTCGAGGAAGGGGCAGTTGCGCAGCTCGATGCGCGGCGGGCCGCCCCCTTGACCGGCCTGACCGGCCTGCCCGGGCGCGAAACCGAGGTCGTCGAGCAACGCGACCAGCCGTTGGACGTGGGTACGGCCGGTGGGGTCGGGCGCGCCGCCGTACCTGCGGCCCCAGGCCCGCCCGGCCTCGACCGCGCGGCCCCGCGCGTCCGGCTCGGCGCCGAGCGTGTCGGCCAGCACCTCGGCGAGCATCCGGTAGTGCCGCGGCCCCGCCGGGTCCATGCCGCGGACCGCCCGGAACAACTGCGGCGGCCGTCCGGCGGTGCGGTGGGCCGGTACGGCCCGCTCGACCTGGCCGTTTTCCAGCAGTCTGTCCAGATGGAACCGGACCGTGTTGGGATGCGCCCCGAGCCGATCGGCGATGTCCGTGATCGGCAACGGCCCCGGCGCGGCTTTGAGCACACGCAACACCTCGGCCCGCCGCCCTGGTTCCGCTCCGCCCGACCGAGGCACCCGATCAACCTCCCTGCGGCGGCAGCCCCGCCACCAGCGGCGTGTCCACCTCCACCGGACCGAGCTTGCCGGCGCCCCCGGGCGACCCGAGCGGCGCGTCCCGCCCCGGCAGGGTGAGGGCGAAGAAGGCGGCGTTGTCGGGCGCGTACGGTCGTAGCGCCCTGGGCAGATCGTCTTCGTAGTAGATCGCCTCGACCGGGCACACCGGTTCGCACGCGCCACAGTCGACGCACTCGTCGGGCTGAATGTACAGGCTCCGGGCGCCTTCGTAGATGCAGTCGACCGGACATTCCGCCACACACGCGCGGTCCAGCTCGTCGACACACGGCTCAGCGATCACGTACGTCATGCCCTAGAGTTTACACAATCTTTTGTTGTATAAACTATCGACCTGGAGATACGCCGATGTCCCCGCATCAAGAAGCCGAACTCGACGTACGGCCGCTGCGCAAGCCGGACAAGCACCCCACGATCTTCGCCACCTACCGCGCCCTGCCCGTCGGCGGCTCGTTCGTACTGGTCAACGACCACGACCCGAAGCACCTGCGGGAGGAGTTCGAGACCGACCACCCCGGCGGCTTCCAATGGGACTACCTCACCCGCGAGCCGCGGAACTGGCGGATCCAGATCACCAAACTCGCCACCACGGCGCTGCCCCGAATCCTCACCGACACCCGGCTGCCGGCGGGCGACCCCGACGCGACCGGCGCCGTCTGGAAACTCCAGGTCCACGAACGCGACCTGGACTCCAACATCATCGCCCTGCCCCCGGGCGGCACCATCGAGGCCCACTCCGGCCCGCCCCTCGACGTCCTCATCCACGTCCTGGCCGGTAGTGGGCACCTGGCCACTGAACTGGGCGTACTTGACCTCGAACCCGGCGTACTGCTCTGGCTCCCCCGCCGCTCCCACCGCCGGTTCACCGCGGGCCCGGACGGCCTGCGCTACCTCACCGTCCACCAACGCCGCCAGGCCCTCCCCATCGAACCC
>NZ_POUA01000184.1 GCF_003236385.1 Spongiactinospora gelatinilytica | reverse complement strand
GGGTCGGGCGCGTCGATTCAGATGCTGCTCAGTGTCAGCATCGCGTCCTTTTCGATGCGGGCGAGGTCGAGCAGGAGGTCGCCGGCCTGGTTCAGGTACGCGTCGTCGCCGGCCTCGCCGGTCTCGCCGGCCTTCGCGATCAGGGCGGCCACGTCGGTCCACAGGGCGGCGGCCTCGCCGTACAGGCGGTGAGCGGTGCGGATTTCGCCGCTTTCCACATGGTCGGCGCATTCGCCGAGGAAATCACGGTAGAGATTGCGGAAAAGCGCGCCGCCGGTGCCGCCCCGCTCCATGAGCAGTGCGACGTGCGGCAGGTGCCGCCGAGGATCGCCGGTGCGCGACATCCATTTCCGTACCTGGCCCGCGGCCTTTTCGATGCCGCGATGTCCCAGGTTGGCGATGGGGGCGGCGAGAAAGGCGGTGGCACAGGAGCGGATCGCGGGCACGATGCCCGCCTGCCAGGAAACGGCGGGCGGGACGGTTATGGTGAACGACCGGTTCTTCGCGGTCATCGGGCCGCGTTCGGATCTGGCCAGGGCGAGACTGTCCAGGGCGGTACGCACCGCGCCGCCCTGCTGCTCGGTGTCCACCAGGTAGGCGTGATCGTCGTCGTAGCCGTACATGGCGACGACGTGGCCGCCGAAATGAACCTTCGTCGTGAAGTAGTCCAGGTGATAACTGTCGAGTTGCAGGCCGACCGGGCGGCCGGAATCGATGGGGGCGGCCACGTTGTGCCATGCCTTACGGGCGGAGGAGGTCTCCGCGACCGAAAGGGCCAGGCCCAGGGTGGTGGACAAATTCTTGGTCAGCTCGAAAGGCTTCACCCGGCCCCCGAGAAGGGGGAGGTCCATGCCCTTGGCGTCCCAGTAGATGAACGAAAGGCCGGAGCCGAGGCCGAAGAGCATCGGCTCGGAAAGGTCGAGCCCGGCGTGTTTCAGCAGCACGCCGAGCGCTGTGGTCTCGCAGTGCCGCATTCCGCGGGCGTCGATGTTCTCAAGAATGGCCATGCGAGCTCTCTTCGCGTATTTCAGGTACGGCGGGCGCGGTGCAGGATGTCGGCCTGCTCGGCGAGTGCGGCCACCAGGTCGTCTCCGGTGAGGCGGGCGAGCTGGTGGTGTACGCCGAGCGCCCGCTCGACCGTGTCCGGCGGACGGTGCCGGGTCGCGAACCACACGCCCTTGAGGACGGTGATCCGCCAGCCGGGATAGGTCTGCCGGATGACCTCCAGCCGCCGATCGTCCGGCATCATGCGGCCGCCCACCAGGCTGTGGGCGTGGCCAGGCATAACGCGGAGAGTACCGGTAGTGCCGGTAGTGCGGCACCGGCCTGCGATGACACCCGCACCGGGCCCGCATCCGGCGGGGAGAACACCGGCCGGAGCATCAGCGGGGACATCGACGGGGACATCGACGGGGACATCGGCTCACCGGGGCGGGAGGCTCGGCCGTACCGGTGCCGCAGTACGCCGGGGGGCCTGTCCTGCGGCAGCGGAGGGGCGTTGCACAGCACTCCGGCAGTGTAGGTCAACCGGCCGACAGTGGACGGCCCGCGGGGTGGACGAGCATGGGCCCGGGTGGTGCGGCGAGTCGATATGTGTCATCAATGCCTTACTCTCCGTAGCTGAAACTGCTAGGGTCATGCTCGTATCCCCAATGCGTTTTTGCAAGACGGAGCCCCACGTAATACCTCAATCGCAAGGCAAGCACATTGCTCCCGCGCTACGACCCCCTCAACAGGAGATCCCGTGCCCTACAGCCCGAGGGTGCGCCGCCGCCGACTGTCTTCGCTGCTGCGCCGGCTCCGCCAGGACGCCGGGCTCCACGCCGACGAGGTGGCCCGGCGGCTCGAATGGACGGCGTCCAAGCTCACCCGGATGGAACGCAACGAGTGGAAACTGCCGAGCGTCCGTGACGTGCGCGATCTCCTCGACGTCTACGGCGTCACCGACCCGTCCCTGCGGGAGTCCGTCATCGCCCTCGCCCGGGAGGCGCGTCAGCGCGGTTGGTGGGAGGAGTACAAGGACGTGTTCCTGGTCGGCGCGCTGCCCGAGTTCGAGACGGAGGCGAGCGAGATCCGCACCTTCCAGGCACTGCTCGTCCCCGGCCTGCTCCAGACGCCCGACTACGCCGCCGCGGTGTTCCGCGGGGGCGGCCGGGTGACCGACGACGCCAAGGTCGCACGGCGGGTGGAGGCCCGCATGGCCCGCCGGCAGATCTTCGACCGGCATGATCCTCCGACGTTCAAAGTGGTGATCGACGAGGCGGCGCTCGCCAAGCACGTAGGCGGAGCCGATGTGATGCGCAGGCAGATTCTGCACATCACCGAAATGGCCGCCCGGCCGCACATCGACGTCCAGGTGGTCTCGAACGGCACAGGCGCACACGCCGCCCTCGACAATCCCTTCACGATCCTGCGATTCGCCACGCCGGAGGACCCGAGCCTGGTCCACGTCGGGACGGTCGCCGGTGACCTGTTTCTGGAGAAGCCGGAAGACGTGCGGAGTTATACGCTGGCGTATGACCATGTGCGCGCGTCGGCATTGAGCCCGGAGGCGTCGCTGACGTATCTGGCCGAGCTGGCGGAACGATTTCGATAGAGGCGAGGGACGGTCATGGCTTTCGTGGAGTGCGGCGCGCTTTCATGGCGCAAGAGCTCATACAGCGGGGCCAACAATTCCGACTGCGTCGAAGTCGCGACCTTGCCTGGCGGGGGGCGAGCGATTCGCGACAGTAAGGACGTGCGGGGGGCGGTTTTGCGGTTCTCCGCCGCGGAATGGGCGTGGTTCGTCGGCAATATCAAGACCGGCGAGTTCGACTGACCACTTGAAGTACGACAAGTCCCGCCAAGCCGCGACAACGGTGGCCGTCGGAGCTGCCGCCCGCCCCTGGAAGGCGGGCGGACGCGGCGCCCGTTCCGGGTCATCGAGGGTGGCGTGCGTGGCGGCGCGTTCGGCCTCGGAGTTGACCGATCCCACAGAACCGGGCTTGTTGGCCGGGGCCGGAACGGCGGGCGGCGAGAGTGGGCATGCCGTACCGGACCCCCACCGGCGGATCGCGGGGGCCCGACGGCAGGCCCTGGCCGTTGGACCTGGTTGGGTAGTTTTTCGACGTGAGAAATGCGAGCGACGCGACGATCGTCAATCAGAAGCGATGGGATGCGCTGGCCGAGCGGCATGGGCGTGGGGATGATGAGTACTACGACGTGGCCGGGTTCTTGGCCGGCGGGTCGTCGCTGACCGACCGGGAGCGGGCGAAGGTGAACGCCGCCGTCGGGGATGTCGCCGGGCTGGAGCTGCTGCACCTGCAGTGTCACTTCGGGCTGGACACGTTGTCGTGGGCGCGGGCCGGGGCCAACGTCACGGGGGTGGACTTCTCGGCGGTCGCGGTGGAGCGGGCGCGGCGGCTCGCGGCGGAGGCCGGGCTGGCGACGGGGGTCCGGCCGGCCACACTGCCGCAGACGAACGCACAAGCTGAACCAGACGCGCAAGCCGGGCTGGCGGAAGAGGCTCAACCGGCCGCCCAGGTCCGACCGGGGGCACAGGCCCGGCCGACCGTGGGGTTCGTGCAGGCCGATGTGCTGGCGCTGCCGTCCGAGCTGGCCGGGCGGTTTGATGTGGTGTTCGCCTCCTATGGGGTGCTGTGCTGGATTCGTTCGGCCGCCGAGTGGATGGCGTCGGCGGCGGCGTGCCTGCGGCCCGGCGGGGCGTTGGTGCTGATCGACATGCACCCGCTGGTGAACATGATCGAGTCGGCGGATCCCCTGGTCGTGGACTTCCCGTACGCCGGGGAGGAACCCGTCCGCTTCGACAGCGGTACTTCCTACGCCGTGGCCGGGCTGGACGCCGAGGCGAGCGAGACCGTTCAGTACGCCCACGGCCTGGGTGAGATCGTGAGCGCGGCGGCCGGGGCCGGGCTGCGGGTGGAGTCGCTGACCGAGTGGTTCGATGAGGAGATCGACCCCAAGCTGGCCCGGAGCCCGGACGGGCGCAGGTGTAGTTGGTGTTGGAGTAGGCGAACTTTTCGCCCGGTTCACCGGTGCGGGGCTGGCCACGGGAGATCCGTACCAGGTCCGCCGGTCGGTAGTAGGTGGTGAAATCGAACAGATCGACCGACGAGTTCCCCTCGCCGCCCGCCGGGTCGTTGCCGAACCAGTCGGGGACGCCCGAGGTGTGCTGGAGCGGTTGCCGCACGGTGATCTCACCGGCCCGTTCCACCAGGTCGTGCCTGACCACTTCGGGCAGCAGATCGCCCAGTTCGTCGGACAGGCCGATGCGGCCTTCGTCCACCAGTTGCAGCAGTACCGTGCCCACCATCGTCTTGGTCTGTGAGCCGATGCGGTACCGGGAGCCGGGCGGGATCGCGCCACCCTTGCCGCCGAGCAGGCGGGAGCCGGCGGAACCCTGGACGGCGCGCCTGCCGTCCACGTAATGTCCGGCGATCGCGCCGACCACGCCGGGGGTCCGGGCCAGTTCGTCCATGGCCCGCCGTACGTCGCCCGCCGGGCGTCCGTCGTGAGCGGCGGCGGGCGTGCCGCCGAGGAGGGTGAGCATCGCGCAGGCCAGCCCGGCGGCTCCAGCCCCTTTCCGCAACTTCATCCGCATGGTCCTCTCATCGCGGTCATGGTTCGAGGACCTTTGTAGGAGTATTGCCCTTTTCTCCGTGTTACCGGCCCGGTTTGTCCCATACCAGCAGGTAGCGGCGTAGCAGCAGGCGGCGCCAGTGGCAGCCGGGCAGGGTGACGCGGGCCGCTCTGCCCACGTCGCCCCAGCTCATGGCGGGGTCCATGGCGGGCATGCCCGCTCCGCTCTTGGGGCCGTGCCGCAACTGGTGCAGGCGGGTGACGACCTGGGCGGTGCCGCTGATGATCCAGTCGAGCGGGGAGCGGTTCTGGGCGAGGCCGATCACCACGAGCCGCCCGCCCGGGGCGAGCAGGCGGGTCAGGGCGGTCGTGGCCTGGCCGAAGTCGGCGTGGTGGACGACGGCGACCGCGCTGATGAAATCGAACTTGCCCTCCGGCAACGACCCCGCCGGGTCGTCGAGGTAGTCGGCCTGGACGAAGGACAGGCCGGGCACGTCGCCGTGTTGGGCGCGGGCGGTCTCGATGGCCCCGAGATGCCGGTCCGCCCCGGTGACCGAGCCCGCCCTGGCGCTCAGCTTGCGGGCCAGCAGTCCGTCACCACAGCCGATGTCCAGGGCGTGCGCACAGCCTTCCGGCACGAGCTTCAGCACGAGTCGCTGGTAGTGAACGTTGTGATTCCAGTACGGATCGGCCATCCGATCACAATAGGGGCGGCCCGTGGCCGATGTGGCGGAGTACGACGTCGGCCTGCTCGGGCTCCTCCCCCGACAGGCGCTCATCCCGCCAGGTGATGCCCGCGTCGGCGAGCGGCCCGACGATGTCGCGCCCGGCCGGGCCGGACGGGCTGCTGCCGCCGGTCACGACGTCGAACGGCCGGTCGGCCAGGCCGTATTCAGCGCGGCATGCGCGCGGGAAGGTGACCAGCTCCCTCACCTCGGTGAGGGTCGGGGTGCGGGCCACGTCGGCCCCCGCCATGGTGGGCATCGCGCCGTCCCAGCGGGCCGCGCGGCGCATCGGGGCCTTGTTGGGCCAGAAGCCGCCGACCCAGATCGGGACCCTGGGGCGCTGCACCGGGGTCGGCAGGAAGGTGACGTCGTCGATGGTGATCTGGTTGCCGTGGTAGCTGACCGCTCGCCGGACCACAGGAGGTCGAGCGCGTGCAGGCCCTCGTCCAGGCGTTCGGCCAGCACCTTGGCGTCGGTCGTGTCACCGAAGGAGCCGTACTCGTCGTCGAGCGGCGCGCCCAGCCCCACCCCCAGGGTCACCCGGCCGTCGGTGAGCCGGTCGAGCGTGGTGACCTCCCTGGCCAGCTTGGACGGCCTACGCCGGGCCACCGGCGTGATCGAGGTGCCCAGCCGGATGCGCGAGGTGGCCAGGGCGGCGGCGGTGAGCAGGATCCACGGGTCGGCGATCACGCGGTGCAGCGCCTTGGTCTCCACCACGTGGTCTCAGACGAAGAGCGCGTCCCAGCCGGCCTGCTCCGCCCGGCGCGCGAGGTCGGCGAAGACCCGCGGCGATGCGAAATCTCCGAAGTTGGGGACGTTGAACGAGTAACGCATGGCCCGCACTATGCCCTTTCCGACGACCCTAGGTGCCTGCGGAACCACTCGGTGGCCAGCGCGTCCACCTCCTTGGCGTGCGCGGTCTGTGGCGCGGGCTCGATGCCGGGCTCGTCGGCGAGCGCGTGGCCCATGCCCGGGATGGTCGCCACCTCGGCGCTCTCGCCCCGTGCGGCACGCAGCTCCGCCGCCGGGCCCTGGAACGCCTCCTGGTCGTCGAGCTCACCGACGACGGCGAGGATCGGCGTGTCGCCGAACTCGCCCGCGCGCGCCACGAAGTCGAGCCGCCGCGCGACCTCGTCGGACTCGGGCGACCATTCGTAAGTCATGCCGTACTGCCGGGCCAGGCCGGTGACGGTGACCCGCAGCCGGATGACCGGGCTGATCAGCACGGCCGCGCCGACCTCCAGCCCGAGCGCCGGCGCGCTTTCCAGCGCGGCGAGCTGGGCCGCCGCCGCGCCCGCCGACCCGCCCATGACGCCGATCCGCGTGGCGGTGAAACCGAGCCGGCCGCGCAGCTCCGGCCAGGCCGCGCGGAACTCCTCGGCCGCGCCGTACGCGACCGGGCGATGGACGTTGAGCACGGCGTCTTCGGCCGCCAGCCGGCCCAGCTCCTCGAACCCGCCCTCCGGCAGCCGTGATCCGCTGAGCGGCAGCCCGAGGTAGATCCGCCACGCGTCGAGCCCGTCAAGCGGCACGGCGGCGGCGAAGGCGGCCTCGGTGCGGGGCGAGTCGAGCAGGTGCCAGCCCACCACCACGGGAGCGCCGGGCGTCGAGGCGGGCAGCGCGAGGTAGGGCACGCCGGCCGCGATGCCGGTGATGGCCATTGCGGATCTCCTTTGTCGCTGGACAATGTTCAAAAGCCATTGAACACTGCCCCACCGACAGAAGCGCTGGTCACGCGCCAGCCACGGCGATATACTCGGATGTGCCTTTGATATCAGGGAGGATGCATGAGTCGCACGGTGATCGACCTGGACGATCAGTTGCTGACCGATGTCGCCAAGGCTTTGGGCACGACCACCAAGAAGGAGACCGTCAACAGCGCCCTCCGCGAAGTGCTGGAGAACCGGCGTCGTGCGCTGGCGCTGATCCGGCTGCGCGAGGCCGCCGCCGAGGGCGCGTTCGACCTCGGGTTGCTTGAGGACAAGCGAAACTACCGCCGTTGAACGCGGCCGAGTTCCTGATCGACACGAGCGCGCTGGCCAGGCTGTTGCGCGACGACACCGATCGGTTCGGCTGGAACCGTGCGGCGGCGGCCGGGCTGATTGCGGTGTGTCCCATCACTGAGCTTGAGTTCTTCTACAGCGCACGCTCGTACTCCGACCGCGGGCGCGGCATCGACCGGCTACGGGAACTGTTCGGCCGGGTGCCGGTGGACGATCGCGCGTACGCGCGTGCCTGGGAGGTCCAGGACGCGCTCACCCGGCGTGGCCGGCACCGCAGTGCGGGGCCCGTCGATCTGGTCATCGCCGCGACCGCCGAGCTTCAAGGGCTGACCCTCCTGCACCGCGACCACGACTTCGGGTGCGTCGCGGAGGTCACCGGGCAGGCCGTCCAGTGGTACGGCCCGCCGCCCGGCAGAACGGCCTGAAGGGTCAATGGGTGGTGAACCAGGCGCGGGCGAGGGCGGCCACGGATTCCAGGGCGCCGGGCTCCTCGAAGAGGTGGGTGGCACCGGGGACGATCTCCAGGTGGGCTTCGGCGTTTTCCAGGCGGCGCAGCGCGGCGCCGTTCAGTTCGACGACCTCGGGGTCGTCGCCGCCGACGATGAGCAAGGTCGGGGCACGCACCCGGCCGAGCCATTCGGCGGCGAGGTCGGGCCGTCCGCCCCGGGAGACGACGGTGGCGATGTCGGTGTGGCGCTCACCGGCGGCCTGGAGCGCGGCGGCGGCCCCCGTACTCGCGCCGAAGTAGCCGACCCGCAGGTCGGGGGCCTGTTCGCGGAGCCAGTCGGTGACCAGGTCGAGCCGGTAGGCCAGGAGTTGGATGTTGAAGACGTTCAGCCGGTCGGCGCTCTCCTCCGTGGTGAGCAGGTCGAACAGCAGGGTGCCGAGGCCGGCTTCGTTCAGCGCCTCGGCGACGTACTGGTTGCGCGGGCTGTTCCGGCCGCTGCCGCTGCCGTGCGCGAAGGCGACGACCATGTCGGAGTCCGGTGGCAGCGCGAGCTGCCCGGGGAGCCGGAGCCGCATCCCGGGCAGCGCGATCTGGACATTGTCCTCCACGGGCCTCCCCTTCCCCACATATGGGAGGTGACACGGCGTTTGCCGAGGTAGTACGGGGCAGAAGGGACGTACCTAGCCGAGAAGGGGGGTGCCAGGTCATGACCGAGAAGCACTGGAACATCGAGGTCAACGTGGTCGAGGACGAGGTCAACACGACCGCGCAGGCCATCTTGACCATGCCGACCGGCGAGGAGCACATCGGCATCGGCAACGCCCGCCGCAACCCGTCCGACCGGCCGGTCGCCGTGATCGGCGACGAGCTGGCCGTCGGGCGTGCGCTCGCGGACCTGTCCGGCCGGCTGCTCGGGCAGGGCGCGCGCGACGTGGCGCGGGTGTCCGGGCACGGCTCAGGGACCACCGACCGGGGCTGGTGAGCAGCCCGGATGGCGGCCGCGCGGGTGACGGTGGTGGTGGTGAGCCGGGATCGGCGAGCGGATCTCGCGCGGTCGCTGGCCTGCCACGAAGGGCCGGTGATCTTGGTGGACAACGGCTCGTCGGACGGCACGCCGGGCTTCGTGCGGGAGCGGTTCCCGCACGTCACGGTGATCGAGGCGGGCCGCAACCTGGGCGCGCCCGCGCGCAACCTGGGCGTACGGCTGGCCACCACGCCGTACGTGGCCTTCGCCGACGACGACTCCTGGTGGGCCCCCGGGGCGCTGGAACGCGCCGCGGACCTGCTCGACGCCCATCCCCGCCTGGCGCTGCTCGCCGGGCGGCTGCTCGTCGGGCCCGCCGAACGGGTGGACCCGATCTGCGCCGAGATGGCCCGTGCGCCCATCGGCCGCGAGCCCGACCTGCCCGGACCGAACGTGCTCGGCTTTCTGGCCTGCGGCGCGGTGGTGCGCCGCGCGCCGTTCCTGACGGTGGGCGGGTTCGACGACGTGGTGTTCTTCTTCGGTGAGGAGGAACGCCTGGCGCTGGACCTGGCGGCGGCCGGCTGGGGCCTGGCCTACGTCCCCGGCGTGGTGGCCCATCACCATCCGTCGCCCTCCCGCGATCCGGCCGGACGACGGGCGCTCGCCGCCCGCAACGCGGTGCTGACCGCCGTGCTGCGGCGTCCGTGGGGAGTGGTCGCCCAGGTGACCGCCACGACGGCGCTGCACGGCGGCCGGGCCGGTCGGCGCGGGCTGTGGGACGCGGTGGCCCGGCTGCCCCGGGCCCTGGCCGCGCGGCGGCGGCTGCCGCCGGCGGTGGAGGCCGCCCGCCGTACGCTCGACCCGCGCTTCACCTGAAAGACTCAGCGGGCCGTACGACGGGCGAACAACACACCCGACAAGACCACCGACACCACCAGAATCCCGGCACACCACGCGAGCGCCACCATGGGCCGCGTACCGACCGCCTCGCCCAGCATCAGCCCGCGCACACTGTCGATGATCGGCGTCACCGGCTGGTGCGTGGCGAACCCGTGAATCGCCTGCGGCATCGTCTCGATGGGCACGAACCCGCTGCTCATGTACGGCAGGAACAGCATCACGAACCCGAACCCGCCCGCCGCCTCCGGCGTCCTGGCCAGTAGCCCGATCGCCGCCGACAGCCACGACATGGCCAGCACGAACGCCAGCAGCAGCCCCACCGCCACCAGCCACCCCATCAGGTCGGCCCGGGGCCGGAACCCGATCGCGAACGCCGCCCCGAACACCAGCACCAGCGACATCGCGTTACGCGCGGTGCCCGCCAGCACATGGCCGGCCATGATGGCCGGGCCGCCGACGTCCATGGACCTGAACCGGTCGATGATCCCGTCCTTGATGTCCTGGCTCAGCCCGACCGCGGTCAGCGACGCGCCATATCCGGCACACAGGACGAGTACGGCGGGCAGCACATAGGTCACATATTCCGTGCCGGTCTCGATCGCCCCGCCGAACAGGAACACGAAGACCAGCATCAGCATGGTCAAGGAGAGCAATGGTCGACGAGAACGGCGGCACCGGGCTCCCGGCGAGCATCGAGGCGGCCTGGGGCATCCGCAGACGTCCCGGCAAAGGCCCCCGGCCAGGTCTCACGCTGCCCCGGATCGTCCAGGCCGCGATGGACGTGGCCGAGGCCGAAGGGCTGCCCGCCGTCTCGATGAGCAGGATCGCCGCCGAGCTGGGCGTCTCCACCATGTCGCTCTACCGCTACGTCGCCGCCAAGGACGAACTGCTCATGCTCATGCTGGACGCGGCCGCGGGCCCCCCGCCGGAGCCGCCGCCGGGGCTGGACTGGCGGGGCGGCCTGACCTGGTGGAGCCGGCAGATGATGGCCGCCCACCGGCGCAGTCCGTGGACGGTCCAGATCCCGGTGTTCGGGCCGCCCACCACGCCCAACCAGTTGCGCTGGATGGAGCAGGGGCTGCGCGCGCTGGCCGGCACCCCGCTGCGCGAGGACGAGAAGCTGGGCGTGATGCTGATGCTCTCGATCTTCCTGCGCAGCCAGGCGGCACTGCTCATCGAGCTGGAGACGGCCTTCCACGGCAAACAGGACGACACCGAGGTCGGCGCGCCGGCCGGCTACAGCGCGCTGCTGCGCAGGCTCCTCGACCCGCGCGACTTCCCCGCGATGCACGCCGTGATCGACGCCGGGATCTTCGACTCCGGCGAGTCGGACGAGGAGGACTTCCGCTGGGCGCTGGACCGCATCCTGGACGGCGTGGCGCGGCTCTTCAACGAGTGAGTCACCGCGTCCACAGGGCCTCCTGCACCGCCCCGACCAGCGCCATCAGCTCGGGTGACACGCGCTCGGGGGACCAGGCCACACCGTAGGACAAACGCAGCCCGCCCGCCTCGAACGGGACGAACACCACATCGGCCCGGCGTACCGACCGCACCAGCAGGTGCGGCGTGGGCAGCAGCCCGGCCCCCGCCGCGACCAGGTCGAGCAGCGCGGCGAAGTCGTCGATGTCGTCGGCCACCACGCGGTACTGGTGCGGCCCGCGCAGCCGTACGGCCAGCCGCGCCCACATGCCGCCGGGCGGCCGGTCGCCGGGCATCAGGATCTTGTGCCGGCCCAGCCGGTCCGGGCGCAACTCGGACGAACCGGCCAGCGGGTCACCGGCCGGGACGGCGATGTGATCGACCGGCACATGGAAGCGCGCCGCAGTGGTGAACTCCCGGGGAAAGGGCGCGCCGACGATCGCCACGGACGCCTCGCCCGCCGCCAGCGCCGCCGTGGCCGCCGCCCAGCCGGAGGGCCGCAACTCGACCTCGATCGGCGGAGTGCGGCGGGCGAGCCGCCGGGCGACCTGAGCGGCCAGCTCGCCGAGCAACGATGGATAAGCAAACCGAATGACCGGGCCGGCCTGCGCGGCCAGCCGCAGGGCCTCGGCGGTGAACGCGGTGGCCCCGTCGAGCAACGCCTCGGCGTACGGAAGCAGCGCCGCGCCCGCCGCGGTCAGCCGCACCTCACGGCTGGTGCGCTCGAAAAGCCGCAGGCCAAGGGCGCGCTCCAGGCGGCCGACCGCCTGGCTCGCGGCGGGCTGGGAGATGCCCAGCTCGGCCGCCGCGCGGGAGAAGCCGAGGTGCCTGGCGACCGCGGCGAAGCAGCCGACCTCCCGCAACGGCGGCGCGGGATCGATTCGGGACACCAATAGATGCTACGTGAGCCCGCCGACTCTCGGCAGGATGCGCTGGACTTGCAGATACGGCCGGAAGTGGAAGGAACACATCGTGACCGCAGTGTCGTTTCCCGGCACCTCGACCGTGCTCGGATACCCGCGGATCGGCCCGCGCCGCGAGCTGAAGCGGGCGCTGGAGTCCTACTGGGAGGGCGCGGCGAGCGCCGCCGACCTGCGCGCCGCCGGAGCCGGGCTGCGCGAGCAGACCTGGCGGCGGCTCGCCGGGCTCGGCCTGGCCGCGCTGCCGTCCAACACGTTCTCCTACTACGACCAGATGCTGGACACCGCGGTCGCGCTCGGCGCGGTCCCCGAGCGGTACCGCAGCGACACCCCGGAACAGACCTACTTCGCGATGGCCCGCGGCACCGCCGGACTCGCGCCGCTGCGGATGACGAAGTGGTTCGACACGAACTACCACTACATCGTCCCGGAGATCGGCCCGGGCACCGCGTTCGGCCCGGCCGACCCGGGCAAGCCGCTGGCGGAGGTGCGCGAGGCCCGCGCGCTCGGGTACGAGACCCGGCCGGTCCTGGTCGGCCCGATCACGTTCCTGCTGCTGTCACAGGGCACGGCCCCGCTGGACCGGCTGGACGACGTACTGACCGGCTATGCCGCGCTGCTGGCGGCGCTGGCCGACGAGGGCGTCGCGTGGGTGCAGCTCGACGAGCCCGCCCTGGTCGCCGACCGCACCCCCGCCGAGCCGGCCGCCGTCCGCGCCGCCTACGACCGGCTGGGCGCGCTGACCCGGCGGCCCGCGCTGCTGGTCGCCGCCTACTTCGGCGACCTCGGCGAGGCGCTGCCCGCGCTCGCCGAGTCCCCGGTCGAGGGGATCGCGGTGGACCTGGTGCGCGGCGGGGTGCCCCGGCATCCGGCGCTGGCCGGGAAGGTCGTCGTGGCCGGGGTGGTGTCCGGGCGCGAGGTGTGGCGGACCGACCGGGACCGGGCGCTCGCGCCGCTGCACGCCGTCCAGGCCGGGCAGGTCGTGGTGGGCACGGCGGGCTCGCTGCTGCACGTACCGTACGACGTGGACGCCGAGACCGGCCTGGACCCCGCGCTGCGCGACCGGCTGGCCTTCGCCGAGCAGAAGGTGTCCGAGGTGGTCGAGCTGGCCGCCCTGTTCGGGTCGGGGGCACGCCCGCAGCGCGCCGCCGTACCGTCGCGCCCCCGCGAGAGCGCGCCGGCGGCCGAGCCGGAGGGCCGCAGCCCCTACCCGGTGCGCGCCGCCGCCCAGGCCGGACGCCTGTCGCTGCCCGTCCTGCCGGTCACCACGATCGGCTCGTTCCCGCAGACCGGCGAGCTGCGCGCGGCCCGCGCCCAGGTCGCGGCGGGCACGCTGGCCGAGGCCGACTACGAGGCGCTGGTCCGCGCCGAGATCGAGCACGCCATCGGCGTGCAGGAACGGCTGGGCCTGGACGTCCTGGTACACGGCGAGCCCGAGCGCAACGACATGGTCCAGTACTTCGCCGAGCACCTGGACGGCTTCGCGGTCACCCGGCACGGCTGGGTCCAGTCCTACGGCTCGCGCTGCACGCGCCCGCCGATCCTGCACGGCGACGTGAGCCGCCCCGAGCCCATCACCGTCCGCTGGGCGACCTACGCGCAGTCGCTCACCGCCAAGCCGGTCAAGGGCATGCTGACCGGCCCGGTGACGATCACCGCGTGGTCGTTCCGCCGCGACGACCTGCCGCTGCGTGAGGTGATGTACCAGGTCGCCGACGCGATCCGGGCCGAGGTGGCCGACCTGGAGGCGGCCGGGATCGGCATCGTCCAGGTGGACGAGCCCGCGCTGCGCGAACTGCTGCCGCTGCGCCGCGCCGAACAGTTCGGTCGCGGTACGCGGGAAGGCCACCGGCCGCACCCCCACCCGGTCGTCGGCGGGCAGCTCGGCGGCGGCCTGCACGCGGTCCTCCTCGCTGGCGAACACGGCCACCCCCACGGTGATGGCGAACGTGGACGTCTGGTCCACGTATGTTGCCCGCAGCAGCGTGCGGCAATCGTGCTCACCGACGACCTGGCCGACCGAGGCGTCCAGGCCCGCCGCGCACGGCGACTCCGGCGCGATGCCGACCCGTCTGGCGTACTGCTGGGTGCGCTCCAGGCCCAGGTATTCGAGTTCGTCGGGGAAGACGACGTCGGCGGGCCAGGCGTGCCAGCGCCGGGCGATGTCGGCGCGTACGTAGTCGGCCCGCTCGGCCACGGTGAGCGGGCGGGAGCGGGTCTCGCGGAGGAGTCCGATCGTACCGAGCAGCACGGTGACCGCCGCGACCATCAAGATGGTGCCCACCAGGACGAGGAACATCGAACGGTAACGGACCCCGCGGTCCAGCGCGGCCCGCTCGGCGGCTGCTTCGGCCGCGGCCGTCTCGGCCCGCCGCCCCGCCGCGGACCACGCCCGCACCCTCGGCCGCCGCACACCACCGCCCTCGGCGGCCTCGGCGGCGTCCGGCCGGGACGTACGTGGCGGACGCGGCAGTGA
>NZ_POUA01000183.1 GCF_003236385.1 Spongiactinospora gelatinilytica | reverse complement strand
CGGAAACCTCCGCAGCCCCCCAGCTGCCCAAGCGGCTCCCCGGGGCCTCCCCGATGCCCAAGCCGCGGATCGGCCTCGACGACCGGCACGAAAAAGTGGAAGAGGCCGACGAGGCCGAGGCCGCGCAGGAACCGGACCGCCCCGCCGTACCGGAGCGCGCCCCCGACATGCCGCTGCGCTGGGGCGACCTGGCCAAGACCCTTCCGCGCAAGCGTCCGGGTGACGTGCTGGTCCATCCGCGTCCGAGCCCGGAGCAGGACGATCCGGCGGCGAACGACTCCGACGAGGGCCCCGACACCCAGCCGCTCCGCGTCTTCTCCGACGAGCGCCTGAAGGCGCGGGAGGAGGCCGACAATCCCGGCGGATGGGAAGCACACGTGGCCGACGCGGTCGCCAACCTGGCCGACCGCCCGCACCGGGGAGAGTCCGGCGACGGATCGGCGGAGGCGGAGGCGGGCGATTCCGGACCGCCCTTGAGCCGGGTGCGCAGCACCCCGACGCCACCGGAGGAGTGAACATACGATCAGCCGGGCCGAACGGCCCGGCTGATCGCGTTTCACGCCTACGGCGGCCCCGCTCCCGCCGATCCTCACCCACCCTCGCCCGGCCCTGGCGGCGTCGGCGCCTTCGGCGCGCCCACTCGACTCCGCGGGGATGGGAGCCGCCAGGGCCGTCAGGTCATCGGGCGCCTCGTCGTAGTCCGGCGACCAGGCCGACGCCCACGATCGCGAGGACGACCTGCATCAGCAACTCGATCCAGTCGATCCCTGGTGTCGTCTCCACCCCGACCACCTGGGCGATCGCCGTACCTATGAGCGCGGCGACGATCCCGACGACGATGGTGAGGATCCACCCGATCGCCTGCCTGCCAGGAAGCAGCAGCCGACCGATCGCTCCGATGACGGCACCGATGACGATCGCGCCGATAATGGACTCGATGGTCATTTCAACCTCCCGTGAGGGCGAGACCTTCACTCTCACGGAGAGGTCGCTACCCGAAATCGCCGCGCTAATCGGGCATTCGGCGAAGTCCCAGGTCAGGCAGGCTAGGCCCGGCCGCGTCCCGCTGACATCCGGGACACGATCAACACTCCGCTGATCGCCAGGATGATCTGGAAGAGGAGTTCGATCCAGTCGATGCCGGGCGTCGTCGCGACGCCGAACAACTGCGCGACCAGTGTGCCCAGCAGCGCCGCCACGATCCCCACGATGAGCGTGAGACCCCAGCTCATGTTCTGTTTGCCCGGCACGATGAGCCGGGCCAGCGCGCCGATGATGGCGCCGATCACGATGGCCGAGATGATGGTTCCAAGCATGTCGCTCCCCCGTATGCCGATGACATGCTCCCGCTTACAGGGGCCCTACCCAGCCTGACCAGGCTGAAAGCTGAAAACAGAAGAGGGCGGCGGTCCGCACCGCGCCAGTAAACGGACCGCCGCCGTGAACCCGGGCGAACATCCACGCCGCCCGCTGGGTCAACCGAATCGGTTTCCCGGTAATGAGACGCGTGGATTCGCCCATCGGTTGGCGGCTACTTTACCGAAATTTGCGGATAGACCGCGCCCCTCGTCAAGCCCGGTGGTCAATGGCCCCCCTATGAACGCACCCGTCACACCGCGACCACGAGGGCGGTCGCCACGGCCGCCACGCCCTCGCCACGGCCGGTGAGGCCCAGGCCGTCGGTCGTGGTGGCGGTGAGGCCCACCGGGGCCGCCACGGCCGCGCTGAGGGCCTTCTCGGCCTCGGTACGGCGGGCGGCCAGCCGGGGGCGGTTGCCGATCACCTGGATCGCCACGTTGCCGATCTCGAAGCCCGCCTGGCGTACCAGCCGGGCCGTCTCGGTGAGCAGCGCGACGCCCGAGGCCCCCGCCCAGCGCGGGTCGGCCGTGCCGAAGAGCGCGCCCAGGTCACCGAGGCCGGACGCGGACAGCAGTGCGTCGCACGCCGCATGGGCGGCGGCGTCGCCGTCGGAATGGCCGGCGAGGCCGGTCTCGCCCGGCCAGTGCAGGCCGGCGAGATGCAGCTCACGCCCGGATGCGAACGGGTGGACATCGACCCCGACGCCCACCCGTGGAAATATCGTGTTCAGGAGTTGAGGACCTCGTCCAGCAGGGCCTCTGCCTTGTCTTCGTTGGTCTTCTCGGCCAGAGCGAGCTCGCTCACCAGAATCTGCCGCGCCTTGGCGAGCATGCGCTTCTCGCCGGCGGACAGGCCGCGCTCCTTGTCGCGCCGCCAGAGATCCCGCACCACTTCGGCAACCTTGTTGACGTCGCCGGACGCCAGCTTCTCCAGGTTTGCCTTGTAGCGGCGAGACCAGTTGGTGGGCTCTTCCGTGTGCGGCATGCGCAGCACGTCGAAGACGCGCTCCAGACCCTCCTGGCCGACAACGTCGCGCACGCCGACGAGTTCGGCGTTCTCAGCCGGAACCTGGACGGTAAGATCGCCCTTGTCGACCTTCAGCACCAGATAGGTCTTTTCCGCACCCTGGATGGTCCGGGTCGTGATGGCTTCGATGCGAGCAGCCCCATGATGGGGGTAGACGACAGTGTCGCCGACCTGGAAAGTCATGTGACAGATACCCCTTCCGCTGTACTCCAGAGTACCACGCATCCACAGCCTCCCGGAACAGTGAAATCACCATAACTGCAGGTCAAAGGCTCATTTTAGGGCTTGACAAACCATCGACTATGTGAATCACAAACCCTGACATAGGTGGTGACCTGCGTGGGCGCGGTTCTTACAGCGCCCTTCGGAAGGTTGTCGATCGCCCATCAAATGCCCGTTTCGTCCCCTTGCCGCCCGGCGCGGCGCAAGGGGTGCAGCAAGTACCGCCTGGCGTGACGGATAGGGTTACCCTGCTCACCACCCTCCACGCGCGAGAAGGGGAAATTCGACCGTGACCCGCACCAGCCGTCGCTGGGCGATCGCCGCCGCCGCGTTCCTCGCAGCCCCGGTACTGGCCGGCTGCGCCGCAGGATTCGACGCCACGACCGTCAAGCACTACTCGCCCACCGAGGCACGGGCCACCACCGTGCGAGGCATCCAGATCTCACAGGGCTTCGTGCTCGGTCCGGAACCGGGCGGCAAGCTCCCCAAGGGCGGGTCCGCGCCGGTCTACCTGTCCCTGACCAACATCGAGCAGCAGGACGACCAGCTCGTGGGGGTGGCGGTCAACAACGCCGGCACGGTGAAGCTGGCCGCGCCGATCGTCCTGCCCCGCGACAAGCGGGTGAGCACGTCGGGGGCCGCCGCTCCCGGCGCCACGCCCACCGCGGGTACGGCGGGTCCGCCCCTGGTCATCGAGGGACTGACGAAGGAACTGGCCGGCGGCGAGTACATCGCGATGAGCCTGCAGTTCGCCAACGCGGGCGCGGTGGACCTGACCCTGCCGGTGGTCGCACGCAGCCGGGAGTTCGCCACCTGGGCGCCCGCGCCCGCGCCCACCACGCAGCAGACGCCGACCACCGGGCCCACCCCGGCCGCGACGGCGACGCCCGTCCCCACGGCCACGGCGACGCTCACGGCCACCGAGGACGCCTCGACCGGCGGTCACTGACCGAGTACGACGAAGGCCCGGCCTGCCGCGCCCCCCGAAGGCGCGACAGACCGGGCCTGTTCGTATCCCGGCACCCGCACGGTCGTGCGGGTGCCGGGAAGGCTCACTCGTCGACGGGGTCGAACTTGTAGCCGAGTCCCCGGACGGTGAGGATGCACCGCGGGTTGGACGGATCGGACTCGACCTTCGCCCGCAGCCGCTTGACGTGCACGTCGAGCGTCTTGGTGTCGCCGACGTAGTCGGCCCCCCAGACGCGGTCGATGAGCTGCCCCCGGGTGAGGACCCGCCCCGCGTTGCGCAGCAGTACTTCGAGCAGCTCGAACTCCTTCAGCGGAAGCTGCACCTGCCGCCCGCGCACGGCCACGATGTGCCGGTCGACGTCCATCCGCACCGGCCCGGCGGTCAGCACGGCGGACTCCAGCTCCTCGACGTCGCCCTGCCTGCGCAGCACCGCGCGGATGCGCGCCACCAGCTCGCGCGAGGAGAACGGCTTGGTCACGTAGTCGTCGGCGCCGAGCTCCAGCCCGACCACCTTGTCGATCTCGCTGTCCTTGGCGGTCAACATGATCACCGGCACCTTGGACCGCTGCCGCAGCGAGCGGCAGACCTCCGTGCCCGGCAGGCCGGGCAGCATCAGGTCGAGCAGCACCAGGTCTGCGCCGTTACGGTCGAAGGTGTCGAGCGCCTCGGGGCCGGTGGCCGCGACCGCGACCTCGAACCCCTCCTTGCGCAGCATGTACGACAGCGCGTCGGAGAACGACTCCTCGTCCTCTACGACGAGTACGCGGGTCACTTCGCGGCCTCCAGGGGAGTTGTGGTTGTGCTGTGCGATTCGGTGACAGCCGTACCGCCGAACGCGGGCAGACGCAGCGTGAAGGTGGACCCTGAGCCCTCCTTGCTCCACACCGCCACCTCACCGCCGTGTGCGACCGACACGTGCTTGACGATGGCGAGGCCGAGGCCGGTGCCTCCGGTGGCCCTCGACCGCGCCGCGTCCACCCGGAAGAACCGCTCGAAGATGCGCTCCTGGGCGCTCTCCGGGATGCCGATGCCCTGGTCGCTCACGCTTATCTCGACGGACTCCCCGGCGGGACGGGCGCTGACCACCACGCGGGTGTGCTCGGGGCTGTAGGCCACCGCGTTGTCGATCAGGTTGCGCAGCGCGGTGACCAGTAGTTCGTCGTCGCCCCAGACCCGAAGGCCCTCAGTGCCGCCGGCGACGAGGGTGATGTCCTTCGCCGCGGCCTTGGTGTTGCACCGATCGACCGCCTCGTGCATCACCTCGTCCACCGGCACGGGACCGGGGATCGGGATGGGCTCGCCGCCCTGGATCCTGGACAGCGTGATGAGGTCTTGCACCAGGTAGTTGAGCCTGGCGGCCTCGTGCTGCATGCGCCCGGCGAAGCGGGTGACGGCCTCGGGGTCGTCGGCCGCGTCCTGGATGGTCTCGGCGAGCAGGCTCAGCGCCCCCACGGGGGTCTTCAGCTCGTGGCTGACGTTGGCCACGAAGTCGCGGCGCACGGCCTCGACCCTGCGCCGCTCGGTCTGGTCTTCGGCGAGCACCAGGACCTGGCCGTGCGAGCCCAGCGGGGCCACCCGGACCGCGAACGAGGTGGCCTCCTGGCCGAACTTGTGCCCGGCCACCTCGAGCTCGCTCTCCCTGATCTCGCCGTCCCTGCGCACCTGCCTGGCCAGCGCCAGCAGCTCGGCGGCCATCATCCGGTCGCCCTTGACGAGCCCGAAGGCGCGGGCGGCGGAGCTGGCGCGCAGGACGCGGTCCTCGCGGTCGAGCACCACGGCCGACGACGGTAGTACGGCCAGCACCGACGCGACGCCGTTGGGCAGGGCCGTGGCCTCGGATTCGCTGGTGGCGTCGGGCACGCGCCGATGGTCGAAGTGGTTGCGTACGGCCATCACGGCCAACGCGCCCACCACGAACCCCGCCAGTGCCGCCAGACTCGCGAGCAACTCGCTCACGGGACCTCCCGTGTCGCCCCGCGTCGCCGCCGGGGCGCAGCACCGCTGTGTCCACTCACGCCTTCGATGGTAGGCGGACCAGCGTGTTCTCTCGACGGGGAAATGCCCCTTGACCACGGCGTTTCCCGTAAAGTTCATTTTCTGGTCGAAGTTCGTTCATCGCCCCGCGCGTACGGTTGGTGCCATGCGAGACGCATACCACGAAGAGCTTGACGCTCTCACCGACAAGCTTGTCGAGATGACCCGGCTTGTCCGTTCCGGGATCTCCCGGGCCACGACTGCGTTGCTGGACTCCGACCTCCACCTCGCGGAGAGCGTGATCTCGCAGGACGACGAGGTGAACCGCCTTTTCGCCGAGATCGAGGCATCGATCTTCGACCTGATGGCCCGCCAGCAGCCGGTCGCGGTGGACCTGCGGATGGTGATCACCGCCCTGCGGATGGGCTCCGACCTGGAGCGGATGGGCGACCTGGCGGAGCACGTGGCCAAGATCACCCGGTTGCGGCACCCGGACTCGGCGATCCCTGCGGAGCTGCGTTCGACCATCCTGGAGATGGGGCAGATCGCCGAGCGCCTGGTGACCAAGGCGGGCAGCTGCATCGCCTCCCACGATGTGGAGTCGGCGATGGAGCTGGAGGCCGACGACGACGCCATGGACCAGTTGCACCGGCGGCTGTTCCGGGTACTGCTGGCCAAGGACTCCAAGTGGGCCGTGGAGCAGGCCATCGACGTCACCCTGATCGGCCGCTACTACGAGCGCTACGCGGACCACGCCGTGCGCGTGGCCCGCGATGTCGTCTACCTGGTCACCGGTTCCCGGCCCGACATGTCGGCCCTCTGACCGGCTCCCGGGCTGGCCGGAGTCAGCGGCCCTGGTTGGCGACGGCCTCGATGGCGGCCTTGGCCGCCTCGGGGTCGAGGTAGAGCCCGCCCCTGGTGACCGGCCGGAACTCCGCGTCGAGGTCGTAGCGCAGCGGGATGCCGGTGGGGATGTTCAGCCCGGCGATCGTGTCGTCGTCGATGCCGTCGAGGTGCTTGACCAGCGCGCGCAGCGAGTTGCCGTGCGCGACCACGAGCACCGTACGGCCGGCCGCGAGGTCGGGCACGATCTCGTCGTACCAGTAGGGCAGCATCCGCCCCACGACGTCCTTCAGGCACTCGGTGCGCGGCATCAGCTCCGGCGGCAGCAACGTGTACCGCGGGTCGCCCACCTGGCTGTACTCGTCATCGTCGGCGATCGGCGGCGGCGGGGTGTCATAGGACCTGCGCCACAGCATGAACTGCTCGTCGCCGAACTCCTCGCGCGTCTGCGCCTTGTTCTTGCCCTGCAGCGCCCCGTAGTGCCGCTCGTTGAGCCGCCACGAGCGGCGCACCGGCAGCCAGCGTAGATCGGCCGCCCCGAGCGCCAGTTCGGCGGTCTGGATGGCCCGGGTCAGCAGGCTCGTGTGCACCACGTCGGGGCGCAGCCCGGCGTCGAGGAGGAGCTGCCCGCCCCGCCGCGCCTCGGCCTCGCCCGCGGGCGAGAGGCTGACGTCCACCCACCCGGTGAACAGGCCCTTCGCGTTCCAGTCGCTTTCACCATGCCGCAACAGCACCAATGTCGCCATGCCGACAACCTTACCGATGGCCCATCAGCACGCGGGATCGGCGAACCTGGCGAACGCCTGCAGGTTGGCCAGCGACTCGCCGCGCTTGGCCCGCCACTCCCACTCGCGCCGGATGGAGGAGGCGAAGCCGAGTTCCAGGGCGCGGTCGAAGGACTCGTCGGAGTAGCTGAGGACGCAGCCGAGCAGCCGGTCCACCTCCTGCTCGGTCACGGCGGGAAGGGGCGTCCTGCCGACGAGGTGAACGTCGCCCACCTCGTCGAGCGCGAAGCGCACGCCGTACATGGAGCCGTTCTTGGTGAGCAGCCACCGGTAGAACTCGGCGTGGTTCTCGTCGGGCCTGCGGCAGAAGAACGCCTCCACGTGCAGCATCCGCTCGCCGATGATCAGCCAGGTCATGGTGGCCAGCTTGTGCTCGCCCGGCAGCCTGACCAGGAACGCCTCAGGCTTCGGGCGTTCGTACGACGCCTCGGCGGCCTTCAGCGCCGACTCCACGACCCCGGCAACGTCCATGCGCACCACCATACGGGCTCAGGAAGTGAGGGCCACGGGCGATCGGTGCAGGTTCGCCATCGCCCCCGCGTAGACGTCGGCCAGCCGCGCGGCGGTGCCGGACCACCCGAAGGCGCCCGCGTGCTCCACCGCGCCCTTGGACAGGTGGTCGCGCCAGGCGGGCCGGCGTACCAGGCCGTCGAGGACGCGCGCCCAGTCCTGCGGGTCGTGGCCCTCGACGAGCAGCCCGGACACGCCGTCGCGTACGGCGGTGCGCAGCCCGCCCACCGAGGCGGCGACCACGGGCGTGCCGCACGCCTGGGACTCCAGCGCGACCAGGCCGAAGGACTCGTTGTGGGAGGGCACGACCGTCACGTCCGCGGCGCGGTACCAGTCGGCCAGCTCGTGCTGAGGGGCCGGTGGCACCAGGCGCACGACGTCGGTCAGGCCCAGCGACTCGGCCAGGTCGGAGAGCAGCGCCGGGCGGCACAGGCCGCTGCCGCTGGGCCCGCCGACGCAGGCCACGATCAGGCGGGAGCGCAGCCCCGGGTCCTCGATCAGCATCCTGGCGGCGGCGCGCAGCAGCACGTCCGGGGCCTTGAGCGGCTGGATACGGCCGACGAACAGCAGTACGTGCGCGTCGTCGGGAAGGCCCAGGCGGTGCCGCGCGGCGCCCTTGGAGGCGGGCTGGAAGACCGAGAGGTTGACGCCGGGGTTGACGACGGCGACCCGGTCGGGCGGCGCGCCGTACAGGTCGATCATCTCGCGCGCCTCGGCGTCGGTGTTGGCGACCAGGCGGTCGGCGACGTCCACGACCTGCTCCTCGCCCAGCACCCGGGCGGCGGGCTCGGGCTTGTCGCCGTCGGCGAGCAGCAGGTTCTTGACCTTGGCCATGGTGTGCATGGTGTGCACCAGCGGCACTCCCCAGCGCTCCTTGGCCAGCCACCCGACCTGTCCGGACAGCCAGTAGTGGGAGTGGATGACGTCGTAGCGGCCGGGGTCGTAGGACGCCTCGGTACGCAGGACTCCCGACAGGAACGCGCAGAGCTGGCCGGGCAGGTCGCCCTTGTCCAGTTCCTCGTACGGCCCCGCCGTGACGTGCCGCACGGTCACCCCGGGCGCGAGCTCGGCCGTGGGCGGCAGGTCGCGCGCCGTCTGCCGGGTGAAGATCTCCACCTCGACGTCGAGCTGCGCCAGCCGTTTGGCCGTTTCGACGATGTAGACGTTCATGCCGCCCGCGTCACCCGTGCCCGGCTGATCCAGAGGGGACGTGTGCATGCTGACCGTCGCGACCCGGTGGACCCGCCGTCGCCTCACGTTGACACCACCTCCGAAGGGCTTACAACCACTCGATTTCACCGACGATTCCCGCATTTGCCCCGCCATGCGATCACAAGCCCCGGGCCGCACCTTCGGCGGGGTCCTGGAATGATGCAAAGCATGATGAAGACGGCTGTGGTGACCGGCGCGAGCAGCGGCATCGGATGGGCGACGGCGCGGCGTCTGGCGACGGAGGGGTACGACGTCGTGGCGGCGGCCCGGCGGGTGGACCGGCTGGAGAAGCTGGCCGCCGAGGTGGCGGGCGTACGCCCGATGGCGCTGGACGTCACCTCCCAGGAGTCCGTGGACGCGCTGGCCGGGGCGCTCGACCGGTGCGACGTGCTGGTCAACAACGCCGGCGGGGCGTACGGGCTGGAGCCGGTGATCGAGGCCGACCCCGCCGACTGGCAGCGGATGTACGACGTGAACGTGCTGGGCACGCTGCGGATGACCAAGGCGCTCACCCCGAAACTGGTGGAGTCCGGTGACGGGGTGCTGGTGCTGCTCACCTCCACGGCCGGGCTGGTCGCCTACGAGGGCGGCGGCGGCTACGTGGCGGCCAAGCACGCCCAGAAGTCGATGGCCGAGACCTTGCGGCTGGAACTGTTCGACCGGCCGGTGCGGGTCGTGGAGATCGCGCCCGGGATGGTGCGCACCGAGGAGTTCGCGCTCACCCGGTTCCGCGGCGACCGGGAGGCCGCCGACCGGGTCTACCAAGGAGTCGCGTATCCCCTGACCGCCGACGACGTGGCCGACGCGATCGTGTGGTCGGTGACCAGGCCGGCGCACTTCAACGTGGACCGCATGGTCATTCGCCCGCGGGCGCAGGCCGCCCAGCACAAGGTGCATCGCACCCCCGCCCCGTAACCCGCCGCTTTCCCCCTCTGGAGTCCCCCTTGCGCGGTCGCACGCGGCGGCCGGTCGGCTCGATCACCCGCGGAACCACCGGCCACAACCGGCTCAGGCGTGCCGACCGGTGGATCGCCGCCGCGTACGGCGGGCTGCTGCGGTCCGCCTCCCGCCCGCTGGTCGTGGATCTCGGTTTCGGGGCCTCGCACGTCACCACGACGGAGTTGTACCTGCGGCTGCGGGCGATCCGCCCGGACGTGGAGGTCCTCGGGATCGAGATCGATCCCGAGCGGGTCGCCGCCGCCACGCCGCATGCCCGGCCGGGCCTGTCGTTCGCGGTCGGCGGCTTCGAGCTGCTGCCGGCCGCCCGCCCGCCGCTGGTCGTGCGCGCGTTCAACGTGCTGCGTCAGTACGGCGAGGCGGAGTCGGCGACGGCGTGGGGGCTGCTGCGCTCGCGGATCGCCGCGGACGGCGTGATCGTGGAAGGGACGTGCTCGGAGGTCGGCCACCGGGCGGCCTGGGTGGGGCTGGACGCCTCGGGGCCGCGCACGCTCACGCTCTCCACCCGGTTCACCGGGTTCGACCGGCCCTCGGACCTGGCCGAGCGGCTGCCGAAGGCGCTCATTCATCGCAATGTGCCCGGCGAGCCGGTGTACGACCTGTTCCAGGATCTCGATCGGGCGTGGGCGGTGTGCTCGCCGTACGCGGCGTACGGGGTGCGCCAGCGCTGGGCCGCGACGGTGGAGACGCTGGCCCGCGCCTGGCCGGTGCTCACCCGGCCCCCGCTGGGCGGGCGCGCCCGCTGGCGACTCGGCGAGCTGACACTGCCGTGGGCGGCCGTGGCCCCGGGTTTTCCACAGGCGGGCGCCAGGCGAGCGGGCTAGTTTTCCACAGCCTGGCCGGGGCCGCGCAGCGCTCGATCGAACTCGGCGTAGGCTGTGGCATCGAACAGCACGAAGCTGACCTCCTCGATACCGGGGGCGGGGGTCTCGCGCACGGTCTTGAGCGCGATCCTGGCCCCGTCATCGAGCGGCCAGCCGTAGATTCCCGTGGAAATCGCTGGGAAGGCGACAGTGTGCGCGCCGAGTTCCGCGGCGACGCCGAGCGAGGCCCGATAGCAGGAGGCGAGCAGATGCGAACGGTCCTCCGACCTGGAGTAGACCGGGCCGACCGTGTGAATCACCCAGCGGGCCGGAAGCCGGCCCGCCGTGGTCGCCACGGCCTGTCCGGTCGGCAGCCCCTTGTCATACGCCGAGGCGCGCAGCGCGCGGCACTCGGCGAGGATCTCCGGTCCGCCGCGGCGGTGTATCGCGCCGTCCACGCCCCCGCCGCCGAGCAGCGAGGAGTTGGCCGCGTTGACGATCGCGTCGGCCCGCTGCTCGGTGATGTCCCCCTGCACCAGTGTGATCCGCATGCCGGCCCGTCCCCTTCCCAGGCTCGCTCGACGACCCGTAGTACTACGGCTCGTCGCTCGCAGGTTACCCTGGATGGCGTGAAGGGTCTCGGCGAGCTCGAACGCAGCATCATGGACATTCTGTGGGCGCAGCAGGCGCCCGCCACCGCCCGCGAGGTCGGCAAGCACATCGCCGACCGCGACCTGGCCCCCACGACGGTCATGACGGTCCTCGACCGCCTCACCCGCAAGGGCTTCCTGCACCGCACCCGCGACGGCCGGGCCTGGCGCTACCAGCCCGCCGCCAGCCGTGACGCCTACATCGCGGAGCTCATGCTGGAGGCCCTCGACCTGACCGGCGACCGGTCGGCGGCGCTGACGCGCTTCGCCAAGGCCGTCTCCGGCGACGAGGCCGACATCCTGCGCAAGGCCCTCACGGAGCTGGAGGAGGAATGACCGCGGCGGCCCTAGGGGCGCTCGCCCTGGTCTGCGCGGTCGGAGCCTGGCGCTTCACCACCGCGCGGTGGACCTACCGCGCCCCACGCACCGCGATCCTGCTGTGGCAGGCCGTCGGCATCACGTGGGGCCTGGCCACCACGGGCGCGCTGCTCGCCTACGCGTTGCAGCCCTACGAGCGGGGCGTCCTCGGTGGCCTCGGCGCGTTCGCCGCGTCGGCGGCCACCGGCGGCTACGGCCCGCGCGACGCCTACGACCTGCCGCACATCCTGGCCTTCATCGCGGGCGTGAGCCTGCTCGCGGTGCTGATCACGGTGACCGCCGCGGCCGCCGTGCAGACCATCAGGGCCAGGCGGCGGCACCGCGCCCTGCTCGCGCTCATCTCGCGCGATGACCCCGAGGTGCCCGGCGTGCGGGTGGTCGACCACCCCGGCGCGGCCGCCTACTGCCTGCCCGGGCTGCGCTCCCAGGTGGTGATCAGCGCGGGCGCGCTGCGCCTGCTCTCCCCCGACGAGCTGGCCGCCGTGCTCGCGCACGAGTCGGCCCACGTGCGGGAGCGGCACGACCTGGTGTTGCTGCCGTTCTCGGCGCTGCGCCGGGTGCTGCCGTGGTCGGCGGTGGTGCGCGACACCCAGGCCATGGTCGAGCTGCTCATCGAGATGGCCGCCGACGACCGGGCCAGGCGGTTCTGCTCGCCGCGCCGGCTGGCCACCGCGCTGCTCCGGTTCGGTACGGCCGAGCCGGTGCCGACGCCGCACGGCGCGCTCGGGGCCATCGGCGGCAGCCACACCGGCGTGATGCTCAGGGTGCAGCGCCTGGTCACCCCCGGTCCTGCCCTCCCTCGCCGGATTCGCGCCCTCGCCCTGACCCTCGCCGTCTCGCTGGCCGTGTCCGCCCCGTTGCTCTGGCTGCTGCCGCACTGACGGCCGCCCGTCGCTAGCTACAGCTAGCTCTCTGTTTGCAATTGCAAGCAGCGTGGGGCAGACTGGCGGTATGGCACTACCGAAGGTCGGCTCGATCGGGGAGTACATCCGCGAGCAGCGCAAGCAGGCGAAGATCTCACTTCGTCAGCTCTCCGCCGCGGCCGGTGTCTCCAACCCGTATCTGAGCCAGATCGAGCGCGGGCTGCGCAAGCCCAGCGCGGAGATCCTCAACCAGATCGCCAAGGGCCTGCACATCTCCGCACAGGCGCTTTATGTGCAGGCCGGCCTGATCGAGCACCGTGAGGCCGACAGTGACGTGGTCGCCGCGATCCGCGCCGACACGTTCCTGTCCGGACGGCAGCGCCAGGTTCTCATCGACATCTACGAGTCGTTTCGCAAGGAGAACCGCACCGGCACTCCGGCCGAGGACACGCAGACCTCCCAGAACGCGCAACCCCGGCCGGAGCCCGCCGAGAGCGACGACGACCCGCTGCCCGAGTCCTTCGCCGCCACGCTTGAGCCCTTCGTGGCGGAGGACCACTACACCGGCAACGGCAACGCCACTCCGCGAACCAAGGAAGGTTAACCTATGACGCTCGCCACCGAGGTCAAGAAGCTCACCGAATCCAAGCCCTTCTACGCGGTCGCCGGGGCCGGCGACTTCGCGATCCAGAAGCTGCGCGAGATCCCCGGCCGCCTGGAGAAGCTCCAGTCCCGCCGCGGCGATCTCGGCCAGACCGCGAAGGACCTGCCGACCAAGGCCCGCGAGTACGCCGCCAAGGCCGAGGACTACGCCAAGGACCTGCCGGTCAAGGCCAAGGGCTACGCCGACATCGTGACCGTCCGGGCCACCGAGCTGTACGACGAGTTCGCCGACCGGGGCCGCAAGGTCGTCAGCCGCGTCAGCGGCGAGGCCGCCCTGGAACTCGAAGACGTCTCCGAGGCCGCCGAACCGCCCATCGCCAAGCCGGCCCCGCGCAAGACCACACCGCGCAAGCCCGCCGGCACCAAGAGGCCCTGACCCGCCCCACCGACGGTCCCACCGGCCGGCCCGGGCCACCACACCCACACCGGCCGCCCTGGGACCGTCGGCCCGTTCCCAAGTGCGCCGGGCGTCCTGCCGCATGGCCTCGGCCGGGCTATTGATCGGCCTCGCCGAACGGGCCGGAGTGCAGTCATGCAGCTCGCCGTAGCGCTTCTGGGCGATTCGCATCAGGTCGGTCAGATCTTTGACGGGATCACGCCCCCGCATCGGAAGATCGCGATCATGTCATTCGGATCGATGGTCGACGGCGGCCGAGAGTGGATCAGGACCGAGCCGGTACCCATTTCGGCGGGTAACGGTATCGGGCTGTACTTGGCGAACGGTCCTCCGTGTAACCACTCAAGAACCTTCTCGCCATCTTTCCGTTCCCACCCAAGGGACAGCGGGCTCGGCGTGACACCCTGCATCAAACACATCCCGGACATCAGGTCGCCGATGCGGGAGGACAGGGCGGCGGCGAGCGGGTACTGGAGCGGGGTGAGGCGGTCGAACTTGGCGTGGTCGGCGATGGCGAATGAGCCGTTCTCCTCCAGTTCGCACACGCCGTCCAGTTCCGGGCCGGTCATCGCGGGCTGGAGGACCTGGCTGGACGACCCAATGGAACGCGCCGAGGCAGGGCGGTCAGCAGGGGGTGTGGCCGAGCAGCGACTCGAGCCGGCGGCGTGGAACAGGTCGTAGTTCAGTAGGCCGTCAAATGACCAGAGCGATGAAACTTCCTATTGAGGCTTGACTAATAGGAATAGCCAGCCTCAATCCATCGAGCCTCCCGCAGGACTGGTGCCGCACGTCCTCGCATGCAGTACGGAGGTCGGGGCGGGAAACTTTGGGCGGGGGCGGAGCGTT
>NZ_POUA01000182.1 GCF_003236385.1 Spongiactinospora gelatinilytica | reverse complement strand
GCCCGTCGACCCCGCCCGCGTCCAGGCCAACTTCGACACCCTCGCCGCCCGCGTACGAGCCGCCCTGGAAAGTCAGGGACTGGACTTCACCTCCGTCGTCCTGCGCAGGGAGGTCGACGCCCGCTACGGCCCGCAACTGGCCGAGGTGCTCACCCCGGTGCCGGACGGCCTCTTTGACGAGGCGTCCGTGGCCGCCATCGGCGACGCGTTCGAGACGGAGTACGTCCGCAGGTTCGGTCCCGGCACCGGCTACCGGGAGGCGGGCATCCACCTGGTCACCTACCGCGTGCACGGCGTCGGCACCCTGCCGGTGGAGCCCGTGCTCCCTGAACTCCCCAAGCCGGCCGGCAGCGCCGAGGACGCCCGCAAGGGCCGCCGCCGCGTCTTCCTCGACCTGACCAGAGGCTGGGAGGACACCGACGTCTACGACTACCTCGCGCTCGGTCCCGGCCACGTCATCACCGGCCCGGCCATCGTCGAGGTGCCCACCACCACCGTGGCGGTGCCCGCCGGAGCCGAAGGCCGGATCGACCGGTTCGGCAACCTCGCCATCCACCTGCCCTGAGCCTGGAGGACACCGTGCCCTTCTCCGACCGGTTCGCCAGCCGCCCGGCGCCGCTCGACGAGCTGCGCCGCGCGATCTCGCCCGACCTGCGGCTGCACGCCGTGGACCAGGCGGCGGTCGAGGCCGTCGATCCACTCACCTACGAGGTCGTCCGGCACCGCATCTGGTCCATCACCGACGAGATGGGCGACACGCTCAAGCGCATGTCGGGCTCCACCTCGGTGACCGAGGTCAACGACTTCGACTTCACCATCGGCGACGAGCTCGGCCAGGAGGTCCAGGTCGGCCTCTTCAACACCGGCCTGGTCGCCGCCATGGACCTGGCCATCTACTGGACGCTGCGGCACCGCTCGGCCAACCCCGGCATCGCCGAGGGCGACATGTTCCTCTGCAACGACCCGTGGGTCGGCGGCGGCCTGCACCAGAACGACGTCGCCGTGCTCGCCCCGATCTTCCACGACGGGCTGCTGTTCGGCTGGTCCACGGCCATCTGCCACGTCGCCGACCTGGGCGGGGTCGCGCCTGGCTCGTTCTCGCCGACCGCGACCGATGTGTTCGCCGAGGCGGTGCCCACCCCACCCATCAAGATCGTGCGGGGCGGCGTGATCCAGGACGACGTCGTGGACGCCTACCTGCGCAGGTCCCGGGTGCCGGAGATGGTCGGCCTCGACCTCCGGGCCAAGATCGGCGCGAACCGGCTGGCCACCGAGCGCATGCTCGGCCTGATCGGCCGATACGGCGCCGACCTGGTCAAGGCCGTGATGAAACGGATGATGGACGACGCCGAACGGCGGCTCCGGGCCAAGCTCACGGCACTGCCCGACGGCACCTGGCATGCCGTCGGCACGCAGGAGCAGGCCCTGCTCGGCGACCGCGGCCTGTACACGATCGAGCTGCGGATGACCAAGGTCGGCGACCACCTGACCTTCGACTTCACCGGCACCGACCCCCAGCACGGAATGATCAACTGCCCGTACGCGGGGATGCGCGCCGGGGTCATGTTCGCCGTGCTCCCCATCCTGGCCGGTGACATCCCCTGGGCGGCGGGCGGCCTGATGCGCTGTTTCGACCTGATCAGCGAGGAAGGCACGATCAACAACGCCGCCTTCCCCGCCGCCGTCTCCAAAGCTCCCGTCGGCCCCGCCTGGGCCACCGCCAACCTGGTCGCCGAATGCCTGGGCAAGATGCTCGACACCACGGCCGAATCCAGGTCGAGGGTCCAGTCCGTCTGCGCGGGCACCTACGATGGATGCCTGCTGTCCGGCGTGGACGCCGAGGGCCGGCCGTTCCTCGGCGGCCTGGCGGACACCATGGCCTCGGGGTTCGGCGCGCAGCCGCACGCCGACGGCGTCGATACGGCGGGCCTGTTCGTCATCCCGATGGGCCGCGCGCCGGACGTGGAGATGACCGAGCTCACCCAGCCGCTGCTGTACCTGTGGCGGCGCGAGGAGCCCGACACCGGCGGCGCGGGGCGGCAGCGGGGCGGCCTCAGCGGCTCCGTCTGCGTGATCCCGCACGGCACGCGCGGCTCGATGACGGCCATGTTCACCGGTTCCGGCAAAGCGGCCTCGATGAGCCCGGGCCTGGCCGGAGGCTACCCCGGCGGCACCCAGACCGACCTGGTCGTGCACGCCTCCGGGGCGCGCGCCGCACTGGCCGCGGGGTGGATCCCCGCCACGGTCGGCGAGCTGGGCGGCGAGCACCGTCTGGTCCAGGCGCACGACGAGGTGCGGGTGGAGCCGGACGGCGTCATCGTCCTGCGCTGGGCGGCGGGCGGCGGCTACGGCGACCCGCTGCTGCGCGACCCGGCCGCGGTCGCCAGGGACGTCGCCGAGGGGAAGGTGTCCGACGAGGCCGCCCGCACCCTGTACGGCGTCGCCCCGGGCATCACCGACAGCCTCCGCCACCTGATCAGGGAACGCCGCCGCGAGCACGCCACCGTGCCGCCCGAGCCGACACCGGTGAGGGCTACCGGCGGCGAGCGCCTCCCCTTGGACGACAACCTGCGGCTCGCGCCGGGGGAGGACGGCGGCAGCGTGGTCGTCTGCGCCCACTGCGACCACGCCCTCGGACGCTGGGGGGAAAACTACCTGGCGGGGCTGCCGCGCCGTACCGGGGCGACCGCCGAGGCGGGGCCCGCGAGCTGGCCGAGCCCGCACGACTATGTCGACGAACCCATCGAGTTCCGCCAGTTCTACTGCCCTGGCTGCTACACCGCGCTGCTCACCCAGGTCGTCCCCGCCAGGCGGCCGATCATCCTCGACCGCGCACCCGCCACGGAGATCGCATGACCGCCGACGTCGTTCCCTATCCCGACCACCTCGCCCGCGCCTACCGGGAGGCGGGGGCCTGGCGCCCGCACACCATCCCCGGCGAGCTGCGACTGGCCGCCCGACGGTGGCCGGACACGCTCGCCGTGGTCACCGCGACCGAGCGGGTGACCTACCGCGAGCTCGACAGGCGCGCCGACCGGCTCGCGGTGGCGCTGCGGCGCCTCGGCCTCGCGCCCGGCGACCCCGTCGTCTTCCAACTGGCCAACGAGGCGCACACCGTGGTGGCCTACTACGGCGTGCTCCGCGCCGGGCTGGTGCCGATCTGTTCCCTCGCCCAGCACCGGGCCCGCGAGATCGGCTACCTGATCCGGCACACCGGCGCCCGCGCGCACCTGGTGGAGGCCGACTTCCGCGACTACGACCTGCCCGGCTTCGCCGCCGCCATGGCGGCCGAACACGAGAGCGTAACGGCCGTCGTGGTTTTCGGCGGGCCCGCGCGGGATGGGCAGCACGCCTACGCCGACCTCGTCGCCGGCGTGGACGCCGACGCTGCCGCCGAAGAGGTCGGCACCTGGCCGGTCGATCCCGCCTCCGTCGCGGTCTTTCAGCTGTCCGGCGGTACGACCGGCGACCCGAAGGTGATCCCGAGACTGCACTGCGAGTACGCCTACAACGCCCGCGCCTGGGCCGAGCACTGGAACTGGGGCCCGGAAACCGTGGTCCTGCACGCCGGCCCGATGATGCACAACGCGGGCATCGTCGTGACCGTGCAGTCGGCGCACCTGACCGGCGCCACCGTCGTGCTCGTCCCGCGGATCGACGCTGAGGCGATTGCCGAGGCCGTCGCCCGCGAGCGCGTCACCGACACGATGATGGGCGTGGGCCTGCTGACCCGCCTTGCCGAGCACCCGCGACTCGGCCGCTTCGACTTCTCGTCGCTGCGCCGGGTGTTCTTCGCCCCGTCCATCCCCAGCGCCTGCGACCAGGCCGAGAAACTGCTCGGCTGCCGGGTGGTGCCGCTGTTCGGCGCGGGCGAGGGCATCTTCCTCACCGCGCCCGACGACGCCCCGGAACAGGCCCGCAAGGCCACCTGCGGCGCGCCCCTCTCGCCGCTGGACGAGGTGCGGCTGCTGAACCCGGGCACCGAGGAGGAGGTCGCGCCCGGCGAGATCGGCGAGCTCGTGGCGCGCGGGCCGTACACGATCCACGGCTACTACCGGGCGCCCGAGCGCAACCTGACGGCCTTCACGAGCGACGGCTTCTACCGGACCGGTGACCTGGCCCGCGCCCACCTCGTCGAGGGCGTCACCTACTACTCCCACGAAGGGCGCATCACCGACAACATCAGCCGTGGCGGTGAGAAGATCCACGCCGACGAGCTGGAGGGCCTGCTGGCCGGGCATCCCGGTATCGCCGAGGTCGCCGTGGTCGGCATGCCGGACCGGCTGCTCGGCGAGCGTGTCTGCGCCTTCGTCCGCCCGGTCAAGGACCATGTTCCGACCGTCGCCGAGCTGGCGGACTTCCTGCTCGGACTGGGGCTGGCCAAGTTCAAGCTGCCCGAGCGGGTGGAGATCGTGGACGAGTTGCCGCGGACCAAGGTCGGCAAGGTGTCCAAGCGCGACCTGCGCGACCGCATCAACGCGCTCGTGAGCAGGGAGCAAGGCCATGGATGAGCCGGTCGGCTTCGGCACCCGCATCACCGAGATCGCCGCCAGGATCCCCGGCAGGCCCGCCGTCACCTTCGCCCCGGTGCACGGCGAGGAGACGGTGCTGAGCTGGGCGGAGCTGGAGGCCCGGGCGAACCAGACGGCCAGGCTGCTGGCCGCTCACGGCGCGGGCCCGGGCCGGGCGGTGATCGTGGCACTGCCCAACGGGCCCGCGCACCTGCTCGCCGCCATCGGCGCCTGGAAGCTCGGCGCGATGGCGGTCCCGCTCAAGCACTCCCTGTCACCCCGGGAACGCGCCGATCTGATCGGCCTGGTGGACCCGGCGGTGGTGGTGGCCGCGGACTGGGAGGTCCCTCCGCCCGCCGTACGGCTCGGCCCGGCCGACCTCGAAGCCGGGTCGGCCCTGGACGCCGGACCGCTGCCGCCGGTCGTGCCACATCCGGGGAAGGCCGTGGCCTCCGGCGGATCGACCGGCGGCGCCAAAGTCATCGTGGACCCCCGCCGCTGGGCGCACAGCCCGGGCAAGGCGCTCGGCATCGGCTCCGTCCAGGGGCTGCGCGCCGGGCAGACCCAACTGGTCGCCGGAGCGCTCTTCCACAACGCGCCGTTCTGCTGGGCGCATTTCGGGCTCTGCGAGGAGCACCACTTGGTGCTCACCGACCGGTTCGACGCCGCGCACGCCGTCGACCTCATCGAGCGGCACCGGGTGCAGTTCCTCTTCATGGCGCCGGTGATGATGCACCGCGTCATGCGCCTGCCCGGCCTCCCGGACCGGGACCTGTCGAGCATCGAGACCCTGTTCCACACCGCCGCACCCTGCCCCGCCTGGCTGAAGCGCGCCTGGATCGACCGCCTCGGCCCGGAACGCGTCATCGAACGCTTCGGCGCCTCCGAAGCGGTCGGCAACACCTTCATCACAGGGGCCGAGTGGCTGGCTCATCCCGGGAGCGTCGGCCGGGGCGAGCGCACCCACATCAGAATCCTCGGCGAGGACGGCCGCGACCTGCCTACCGGCGAGGTGGGGGAGATCTTCACCCGCTCGCTCGACGCCACCGGACCGACCTACGAGTACCTCGGCGCCCCGCCCGCCGACACCACCCCTGACGGCTACACCAGCGTCGGCGACTTCGGCCGCCTGGACGAGGAGGGCTACCTGTACCTCGCCGACCGCCGCTCTGACATGATCAACAACGGCGGGGTCAACGTCTATCCGGCCGAGGTCGAAGCCGTCCTGTCCGAGCACCCCGCAGTCGCCGACGCCGCGGTGGTCGGCCTGCCCGACGCGGAGTACGGCCGGCGCGTCCACGCCGTCGTGCAGCCGACCGCCGGCCACCGCGTCACCGAGGCCGAACTCGTGGACTTCTGCCGGGCCCGCCTGTCGTCGGAGAAGGTCCCGCGCAGCGTCGAGTTCCGCGACCCGCTGCCCCGCGACGCCGCCGGAAAGCTGCGCCGACGTGGGCTCGTCCCCCAGGAGGAGTGAGTGACATGAACCCCAAGACGATCGCGGTCACCGGAGGCGGCGTGATGGGCGCCCAGATCGCGCAGGTGCTCGCCGTACACGGGCACACCGTGCGGATCCACGACCTGGACGACCGCAGGCTGGCCGCCGCCCGCGAGCGGATCGTGGACGGGCGCTTCGGCCTGCGCGCCTCGGTCGCCAAGGGCAAGCTCACCGAACAGGAGTCCCAGGCCGCCGCGGACCGCCTCTCCTACACCACCGACCTGGCCGCCGCCTGCGACGGCGTGGACCTGGTCCAGGAGGCGGTGCCGGAGGACATGGGACTCAAGGTGCGGGTCTTCCGGCGGCTGGACGAGGTGAGCCCGCCGGGCGCGGTGCTGCTGTCGAACACCGCGGGGCTGCCGGTGTCGGCCCTGGCCTACGCGACCGACCGGCCTGCCCTGGTGTTCGGCTGGCACTGGTTCCAGCCGTGCGCCGTCATGCGCTGCGCCGAACTGGTCGTACACGACCGGGTCGACCCGGAGGCGCTGGCCGCCGTCACGGCCGTGGCCGAGTCCTGCGGCCGTCGCCCCGTGGCCGTCCATGACCAGCCGCTCGCCTGGGGTTTCGTCGCCAACCGGATCAACGCGGCGGTCCGCCGCGAGGCGGACCAGATCGTCGCCGAAGGGGTGGCGACCCCCGAGCAGGTCGACGCGATCATGCGGGACGCGCTCCGCTGGCCCATGGGGCCGTTCGAGATGCGAGGCGCCGCCGCGCTCGGCTGACCACGACTACAGGAGGATGAGGATGCCAGGCTCACTGAGGACCAGAGGCGTCGACCACGCCGCGTACGTGACCGCCAGACCCGCAGAGACCATCCGCTTCTACCGCGACGTCATGGGGCTGCGCACCCCGCACGTGATCACCGCGAAGGGATGGGGGGGTAAGCCGCACCCCGACTTCGTGCACTTCTTCTTCGACATCGGCAACGGCGACCGGCTCGCCTTCTTCTACTACTTCGGCGTCCCCGAGGACCCCGGCGCCGCACGTCCCACCTACCACCTGGCCCTGCACGTGGAGACCCAGGAGGAACTGCTGGCCTGGCGCGCGCGCTTCGAACGGCTCGGTGTGCGGGTCATCGCCCAGATCGTCCACGAGACCATCGAGTCGATCTACGTACGCGACCCCAACGGGATGGTCCTCGAGATCACCAGGCCGCTGCGGGAGCTGTCCGAACGGGACGAGTTCGACGCCGAACTCTCCCTGGCGGCCCTCCTCGACACGCTTGAGGAGGACGACCCCACCCTGGAGACCTTCTGGCAGCGCAAGGCCGAACTCGTCGAGAAGGAACTCGCCAACGACCCCGAGGAGGACTGACATGACCGCCATCTACGTGCTGGACGTGCCCGAGTTCGCGCCCGTGGCCGAGGCGGCGACCGGCGAGGACCTCTCGCTCACCCGCCGCTCCGGCTACTTCAGGGTGAGCTCCCCGGGCCCCATCAGCGTACGGCGCGCCGACACCGACCTGGTGGACGCCGTCTGGTTCAGCGCCCTGAGCGGCGGCTACGCCGGCGCGCTGGAACGCTTCGACGGGGACCTGATCAGAGTCGTCCCCGACGGGAGGTGAACCCGCGTGCGCACCCCCGCCGAGTTCAACGGCGACTGGTACCCGCGGGACCTGCCCCCCGGCGTCGAGGTCTCCTCCCACCTGCTGCCCACCGGCGACGGCGCGGCCACCCGGGGCTGGCTGTACACGCCCAGGGCCGCCACCGCCGTGGTCGCGGTCATGCACCCGCGGGCCGACGCCTCGCGCCACTACCTCATCCCCGACCTGCTCGACGCCGGTCTCGCCGTCTGGGCGCAGACCGGCAGGGGCGGCGGCGGCGACCTGCGCCTGGTCCACGAGAGCGCGCTGCTCGACATCGCCGCGGGCCTGACGTTCCTGCGGAAGCGGGGATTCGGCGGAGTCGGCGCGCTCGGCAACTCCGGCGGCGCGAGCCTGTACACCTTCTACGTCCAGCAGTCCCTGCGAGACCCGGCCTCCAGGATCGCCCGCACCCCCGGTGGCCGCCCCTCGGGCCTGCCCGAGGCCGACCTCCCGCCCCTCGACGCCGTGGCCTACCTGGCCCCGCACCCCGGGCAGGGGGCACTGCTCCTGGAGTGCATCGACCCCTCGGTGACCGACGAGACCGACCCGCTGTCCGCCGACCCCGCGCTCGACCTCTTCGACCCGGCCAACGGATTCGCCGCCCCACCGGCGAGCTCCGCGTACACGCCCGAGTTCGTCCAGCGGTACCGCGCCGCCCAGCGGGCCAGGGTGGCCAGGATCGACGCTGCCGCGCGGGCGCTCATCGACCGGCGGCTGGCCGCCCGTACCCGGTACAAGCGGTCGGGCGCGGACGCCGACCTGCGGGCGGCCACGCACATGCCGGTCGTCACCGTCCACCGGACCGACGCCGACCCGCGCACCGTCGACCTGTCCCTCGACCCCTCCGACCGGCGCTACGGCTCGGTCTTCGGGCCCAGACCGCACGTGGTCAACTACGGCCTGATCGGCTTCGGCAGGATGACCACGCCCGAGGCGTGGCTGTCCACCTGGTCCGGGCTGAGCAGCAACGCCGCGATGGCCGCCACCGCGCCGGAGATGACCCTGCCGTGCCTGCTGGTGGAGTACACCGGCGACAACTGCGTGTTCCCCGCCCAGATCCGCGCCGTCTACGACGCGCTCGGCTCCACCGACAAGGCCCACCTGCGGGTGCGCGGCGACCACTTCGGCCGTGCCCTGGACGGCGACGGCCCCGAGGTGCCCGCCCGTGCCAGGACCGCCGTCGCCGCCTGGCTGCGCGACCGGCTCACATGAGAGGACTTCCAGTGCCACCACTGTCCGGTCGCGTCGCGATCGTCACCGGAGCGGGCCGGGGGCTCGGCCGGGCGCACGCCCTGCTGCTGGCCGAGCTCGGCGCCGCCGTCGTCGTCAACGACCTGGGCGGCGACGTGCACGGCGCCGGCCACGACGCGGCCCCCGCCCGGCAGGTCGTGAACGAGATCCGCCGCGCGGGCGGGCATGCCGTCGCCAGCGGCCACGACGCCGCCGACTGGGCACAGGCGGCCGAGCTCGTCGACCTCGCCGTCACCACCTTCGGCGACCTGCACGTCCTGGTCAACAACGCGGGAATCCTGCGCGACCGGACGCTGGCCAGGATGAGCGAGGCGGAGTGGGACGCGGTCGTCCGCGTCCACCTCAAGGGCCACGCCGCGCCCACCGCGCACGCCCTCGCGCACTGGCGCCGCCGGGCCAAGGAGGGCAACCCCGTCGCCGCCTCGGTGGTGCACACCACGTCCGTCGCCGCCTTCGCCGGCAACGTCGGCCAGGCCAACTACGGCGCGGCGAAGATGGCGCTGCTGGCCCTGTCCCGCTGCGTCTCACTCGAAGGTGGCGGGTACGGCGTGCGCTCCAACGCGGTCTCGCCGGGCGCGCGCACCCGCATCACCGCCGGAATCGACGGCGACCAGCCGCCCGCGGCCGGGTTCGACGCCGCCGACCCAGCGAACGTGTCCCCCCTGGTGGCCTGGCTCGCCCGCGCGGACTGCCCGGCCGACGGCCAGGTCTTCCACTGCTCGGGCGAGGAGATCCTGGTCGTGGACATGCCCAGGGTGAGCGCGCGGCTCAGCGGCCGGGGCCGCTGGACCATGGACGAGTTGGACGAGCGGCTGGCCCCACGGCTGCGCGTCCCGCCGGCGCTCGGAGACTTCCTCGGCGGTGCCGCGTGAGGACCCTCTACACCGGCGCGGACGTCTTCGACGGGACCGGCGCCCCGCCCGCCACGGCGGACGTGGTCGTCGAGAACGGCCGCATCCTGGACGTCGGCCCGGGGCTGGACGGCGATGCCGCCGTGGACCTGACGGGCGCCACCCTGCTGCCCGGCCTCATCGACTGCCACGTCCACGTCACCGTCGACGGCATCGACACGCTGAAGCGGCTGGCCGCGCCGTACTCGCTGCGCTACTTCCAGACCGCCCGCAACCTCGGCGCGCTGCTGGACGCGGGCCTCACCACCGTCCGAGACGCGGGCGGCGCCGACCTCGGGGTCAAGGCGGCCGTGGACGGCGGCGTGGTGCGCGGCCCCCGGCTGCGGATCGCGATCACCATGCTCAGCCAGACCGGCGGCCACGCCGACCCCTGGCTCCCGTCGGGCGCCTGCACGCCGGCGCTGCCTGCCACTCCCGGCGTGCCGCCGCCCGTCGTGGACGGGGTGGACGAGATGCGCCGCAGGGTGCGGGAGCTGGTCCGGGCCGGCGCCGACTGGATCAAGGTGGCCGCGTCCGGCGGGGTGATGTCGCCGGGAACCGATCCGCGCCGCGCCCAGTTCACCCCCGACGAGCTCCGGACCGCCGTCGCCGAGGCGGCTGCGGCGGGACTCGGCGTCATGGCGCATGCCCAGGCCGGGCCTGGCATCCGCAACGCGATCACGGCCGGTGCCCGGTCGATCGAGCACGGCGTCTACCTGGACGACGACCTGATCGCGCTCATGCGCGAGCGGGGAACCGTCCTGGTGCCGACCCTGCTCGCTCCCCGCAGCGTTTTGGACGCCGCGGCGTCGGGAGCGGCGTTCAGCGAGCGGTCGCGCGCGAAGGTCGCCGAGATCATGGAGGCGCACGACGACTCCTTCCGCAGGGCCGTGGCCGCGGGCGTGCCCGTCGCCATGGGTACCGACGCGATCGGCTACCCGCACGGCCGCAACCTGGAGGAACTGGAGTTGATGCGCGCCGGCGGCATGAGCCCCCTCCAGGCGCTGCACACCGCCACCGGCGCCGCCGCCGCGCTGCTCGGCCTCGCCGACGACCTGGGCACCATCGCTCCCGGCAGGCGCGCCGACCTGGTCGCCGTGCGCGGCGCGGCGACCGACCTCACCGGGCTGCGCGAGCGGATCCTCCTGGTCGTCAAAGACGGCCGGTTCGCCGCGGGCCTGTCCACCAGCGAAGAAAGAAGGAGCGCATGACCCGGAATGTCTGGGACAAGCGGGCCGTGCACATCGCCGGCGTCGCTGAAACCGCCCTTGGCGAGGTACGGGATCAGACCGAGTTGTCCATGTTCGCCGCCGCGGCCAGGGAGGCGCTCGGCGAGGCGGGGCTGACCCTGCGCGACGTCGACGGCGTGTTCGTCAACTACATGGGGGAGGAGGGCAGCGTCCAGGTCGCCGAGTACCTCGGCATCACCGCGCCCCGCTACGCCGACTCCACCGACCTCGGCGGCGCCGCGTTCGAGGCGTTCGTGCACCACGCGATGCTCGCCGTCGCCGAAGGCCGCTGCGAGGTCGCCCTGATCGGCTACGCCTCCCGCCAGCGCACCCGCCGTTTTCGCAACATGGCGGGCAGCCCCGTCGACGCCGACAGCCTGGCCGCCCAGTTCCAGTCGCCGTACGGCCTGCCCGCGCCGATCGGCCACTACGCCATGATGGCGGCCAGGCACATGCACGCCTACGGCACGACCCCCGAGCAGCTCGCCGAAGTGGCGGTCGCCGCCAGGGCGTGGGCGCGGCTGAACCCGAAGGCGTGGTCGCGCGACCCGCTCAACGTGGAACAGGCGCTGGCCAGCCGCATGATCTCCACCCCGCTCCGGCGGAGCGACTGCTGCCTGGTCACCGACGGCGGCGGCGCCATCGTGGTCACCACGGCCGAACGCGCCCGCGACGCGGCCAAACCGTCGGTACGGGTGATCGGCGCGGGTGAGAGCCACACCCACTGGCACCTTGCCAGCATGCCGGACCTGACCGTCACGGCGGGAGCGGTGTCCGGCGGGGAGGCCTTCGCCATGGCCGGCATCACCGCCGCCGACGTGGACGTGCTCCAGCCGTACGACTCCTTCACCATCACCGTGCTGCTGGCGCTGGAGGACCTGGGCTTCTGCGGCAAGGGGGAGGGCGGCCCGTTCGTCTCCGGCGGCCGTCTCGCTCCCGGCGGCGCGCTGCCCGCGATGACGTCGGGCGGCGGGCTGTCGTACAACCATCCGGGCGCCCTCGGCGCGCTGCTGCTGGTCGAGGCCGTACGGCAGTTGCGCGGTGAGGCCGGGGAGCGGCAGGTGCCGGACGCGCGGATCGCCGTCGCCCACGGGGTGGGCGGCTTCAACTCCACCGCCGCGACGGTGGTGCTCGCCCGATGACCACCAGCCGACCGGAGGAGTCCATGAGCCACGGCGACGCGATCACCGCGCCTTTCTGGGCCGGCGCGCGGGAAGGGCGGCTGCTCCTGCAGCGCTGTGCCCGCTGCGGAGCCCACCAGTTCTACCCCAGGCCGTTCTGCCTCGCCTGCGACCACGACACGCTGAAGTGGGAGGCGGCGGCCGGCACCGGCGTCGTCTACTCCCGCACAGAGGTGCACGTCAAGGTGCGAGAGGACCTCGTGCCGCCATACACTGTGGCAGTCGTCGCCCTGGACGAGGGGCCGAGGCTGACCACCCTCATCGTGGACGGCGACGGCGACCCCGGCGCCGGCTGTGAGATCGGCGACCCGGTCGAAGTCTTGTGGCGGGCGCGCGCCGAGGCCCCGCCGCTCCCCGTATTCAAGAGATCCGCATGAGCCTGCCCACCGTCCGTCCCGTACGCCCGGGCGACGCTGCCCAGCTCGCCGTCACCATGGCCAGGGCCTTCGACGACTACGCCTACACCGTGTGGACCGTTCAGGCCGAGGGCAGGTTCGACCGGTTGCGCCGCCTCTACTCCCTCTTCGTGGCCGAGTTCGCGGCCGGTCACGGCGGCGTGTGGGTGACCGGCGACTGCGCCGCCGTCGCCTCCTGGCTGCCGCCCGGCGTTACAGGCCCGGATGAGGCCTTCCAGGAGCGGCACGGCGCCGCGATCGCCGAACTGATGGGCGACAGGCTGCCGTTCGCCGCCGCGGCGGGCGAGATCACCGACCAGTACCGGCCCACGGAGCCGCACTGGTACCTGGCCTCGATGGCCACCCACCCCGACTGGCAGAACAGGGGGCTCGGCGCGAGCGTCCTGGCGCCCGCGCTGCGCCGCTGCGACCTCGACGGCGTCCCCGCCTTCACCGAGACCGCGTCAGAGGCCAACGTTCGGTTCTACCGGCGGGCGGGCTTCGAGGTGGTGGCCGAGAACGAACTGCCGGACGGCGGACCCCACCTGTGGTTCCTGCGCCGCCCGCCGGGTGCCGCGGGGTGAGCGCCCACCGCGTGGGCCTCGTGGTGCCCAGCTCCAACATCACCATGGAAGCGGAGATCCCGGAGCTGCTGCGGCGCAGGCGGGAGCGCTTCCCGGGGGAGACGTTCACCGTGCACGGCAGCCGGATGCGGATGCGCCACGTGACTCCCGAGGAGCTGCGCCGGATGGACGGCGAGAGCGACCGCTGCGTCACCGAGCTCGCCGACGCCAGGGTGGACGTCTACGTCTACGCCTGCCTGGTCGCGATCATGGCGGGCGGGACCGGCTACCACGAGTCGGCGGAGCGGCGGCTGGCCGCCGTGGCCGAGGCCGCGCAGGGGGCGGCGCCGGTGGTCTCCAGCGCGGGCGCGCTGCTGGCGGGGCTGGAGGCGCTCGGCGCCCGGAACGTGGCGATGGTCACGCCGTACCTGCCGGAGCTCACCGGGCTGGTTCGCGACTACCTGGAGGCGCACGGGGTGAGCGTGCGTGACGCGCTCAGTCTGGGGGTGGCCGACAACCTGGCGGTCGGCTGTCTGGACCCGGAGGCGCTGCTGGCCCACCATCGGCGGCTGGATCTGACCGGCTGTGACGCTCTGGTGCTCTCGGCGTGCGTGCAGATGCCCTCGCTGAGCGTCGTCCAGCGCGTGGAGGACGAGGTCGGGATTCCGGTGGTGACGGCGGCGACGGCGACGACGTACGTGCTGCTGCGGGCGCTCGGGCTCGCGCCTGTGGTGCCGGGCGCGGGCAGGTTGCTGGCGGATGGCTGATGAATCATGGGAAAGGGGGGCGCGGAAGCGCCCCCTTTCCCATGATTCAGATCCCCGCGGGGACGATCGGCCAGCACTCGGCGAGGTCCACCTGACCGGCCACCACGGCGGTTCTGAGCCGCTCCGTGCCCGCCGAGCCGTCGCCTGCCAGGGTCGCGAGGCCGGTCCGGCCGCGGATCTCCTCGGCCAGCGCGGCCAGCGACAGGTCCGGCGGGCCGGGCGACTCCAGCCGGATGACGTCCACCCCCGACGCCCGGAAGGACTCGAGGTCCACGGCGAGCCCGGCCGGGACCGCGACGGCGCGCAGTGCCGTTCCGGCCGCGTCCGTCGCCGCCCTCAGGTCGGAGGGCGGCGAGCTGAACTCCACGTAGCCGAAGCCCGCCTGCGCCGCCGCCTTCGCGAGCGTGGGGTCGGGCGCGATCCTGACACCCGGCACCGCGTCGGTGCGCGCCGCGATGAACCTCGCCAGTTCCGCCCAGGCGTCCCAGTCGAGGCCGTCGGCCACCCCGTCGAGGTCGATCACGACCAGCCCGGCCCCGGCGAGAGCGAGGCCGCCGAAGCGGGCCAGATCTAGGTCGCGGGCATCAGCGGACCCGGCGGGCGCGGGTG